>JAAAOT010000131.1 GCA_009908725.1 Bacteroidota bacterium
GGCGCGCTGGTTGTCGTCGGGGGCGTGTTGATCGTGGTCGACTGGCAACGAAAGGGCTGATCCTTTCACATTCGCCACGGACTCAGGCGTCGAACAGCGACATCTGCCCGCCAGACAGGGGACGGAAGTGCTCCGTCGACAGCGTCGGAAGCCCGCTTTCCAGCCCCGCCGACCGGCGCGCGCTGTGGAAGAGCTGGCGCAAGACCGACGCCCACTCCCCCTGTCCGCGGAAGCGGCGGCCGAAGGTCGAGTCGTTCAGCTTGCCGTCCCGCAACTCTCGAAGGCGCCCGAGGATGCGCGACTTCCGATCGGGGACGTGTTCGTCAATCCAGTCCTCGAAGACGTCCGCAACGGCGCCCGGCAGTCGGAGAAGGACGTAGCTCGCCGACCGGGCCCCGTTCTCTGCGGCTGCAGACAGAATCCGCGGCATCTCCTCGTCGTTCAAACCGGGAATCACGGGAGCAAGCAGGATGCCGACGGGCACGCCTGCCTCGGACAGCGTGCGAATGGTTTTGAGTCGAAGCGACGGGCGGGCTGCACGCGGCTCCAGCTTGCCGGAAAGGGCATCGTCAACGCTGGTAAGCGAAATCGCGACGTTGACCAGATTGCGCTCCGCCAGTTGGGACAGCAAGTCGACGTCCCGCCGGATGAGCGCGGACTTGGTGACGATCGAGACCGGGTGGCGGTGACGGAGTAAGACCTTCAAGCATCCGCGGGTGATCTCCAGGTCTCGCTCGACTGGCTGATACGGATCCGTGTTGCCGGAGAGGGAAACAGGTTGCGGCGTCCACGACGACTTTTGAAAGGTCTCTGCGAGTTGCTGTGGCGCCTCGGTCTTGACGAAGATCTTTGATTCGAAGTCGATGCCCGCCGAGAGGCCCCAGTATTCGTGTGACGGCCGGGCGTAGCAGTACGGGCACCCGTGCTCGCAGCCCTTGTACGGGTTCAGCGAGTAGTCGAAGGGGATGTCGGGGCTGTCATTCTTAGACAGGATGCTCTTCGTCGGGTCGACGAAGAACTGTGTGTCCACGCTACGCCGCTCGTCCTCGTTAAGGTCGCCCGGGTTCAGGTCGACGTGAAGCGGCTCGAATCGGTTTGGCAGGTTGCGGCGCGCGCCGCGTCCGCTGCGCCACGGCATCTCGTTGTTCATCGCCGGAGGTGGGTCGGTGAATCCGTCGTCGAGGCCGAAAGGGGAAACATAATCTAATACATGTGTGGAATATGTTCAAGCCCGTGGCGTCCGTTTCCTCGAGACGGATCGCGCCTCTCTGAATGGGTACCGGGCCGGTCGACCGTGTAGTGTCAGTGCGATGCCCCCGGTCGGTCGCGCCAGGCGGGTCGCCTGCACATCTGCCTTTCCGCCATCTCCGCACGGATTCTGATGATCATGGATATTTCTCGCTTCCAGTTTCGCTCGGCCCGCTGGACCGCTCTCCTGTTTGCATTTGCCCTGACGATTTCCGCGTGCAGTCTGACCGGAAGCGATGAATCCCCTCGCGACGGACTCGATTTCCGAGTGGAGGCGGAGCAGCGTGCCCCCGGGGACTCGGTTGAAGTGCAGCTCCGAAATCGGACCGAATCGTCGAGCTATCTCATCAACCTTTGCCTGTCCACTCTTGAGCGGAGGGAGGGCGTCCGGTGGGTTGGTGTTGACCGGGGAGGCGTCTGCACGCTCGCGCTCTACGGGTTGCCGCCCGGCGAAACCGCCCGGTTCATCGTCTCTCTCCCGGACACGCTGACCTCGACCGGCACCCATCGATTCACGACGACGGTGGAGCGCCGGCGTGACAATCGGCGGTTCGATGTGTCCACGAACACATTCATCATCGAGTCAGACGACTGACGATCCGTGCCTTGCGGAAACATCCATACCGGGATCGGTTTCACCGGGCGTCGATGGATGTTCTCAACCGAAGCCACGCCGCGTGAGTTACGTCTGGACCGTGTTGCAGGTCGCCACCGTGACGCTGGGGCTGTCCATGGCCGGCGGCACGGCATTGAGCCTGAGTCACCACCCGCACTGGTTCGTGCGGGGATGGGACTTTCCCCGGCCGCTGATCGCCGGTCTGGCGGCCCTTTCCGGTGGGATCTACGCGCTCGCCTTCTACGAGGGCGGCACGTGGGACACCGGGTTCCTCGTTCTCGTGGGCGGCGCGATCGCCTGGCAGCTCCGCCGGATTGCTCCGTACCTGCCGCTCCTGCAGGCCCCGGTCGAGTGGGCGCGGCAGCCCCGACCGGAGAGCTCCATCCGGATCGTCACGTCGAACGTGATGCAGGACAACGATCAGTTTCAGACGTGGCTGGACGTCGTACGAGCGGCCGACCCGGATCTCATCCTGGCGCTGGAGGTGGACGAGGTGTGGGAGGCGGCGCTCCTTGACCTGCGCGACGAGTACCCGCATGTCGTATCCGAGCCGCAGGACAACTTCTACGGCATCATGATCTTGTCGCGCCTGCCCCTGATCGAGCCGGAGGTGCGCACGGTGGTGGAGGACGATATTCCCTCCGTGCGAACCGGGGTCGAGCTTCGAAATGGAACGACCGTTCACTTTTTCGGCGTGCACCCCCGCCCACCGGAGCCGATTCGCGATAACCATGCGGAGGAACGCGATGCGGAGGTCGTGCTTCTGGGGCAGGAAATCAAAGTGACGGACGGCGACCGCCCAACGATCGTGGCCGGCGACTTCAATGACGTCGCATGGTCGCATACCACAGATCTGTTCGTCCAGTTGAGCGGCCTGCTGGACCCGCGTCAGGGTCGCGGCATCTACAACACGTTTCATGCGAACTGGCCCCTCTTCCGTTTTCCCCTGGACCACATCTTCCACTCGAATCACTTCAAGCTCGTCGATCTGAGCGTTCTCGACCACGTCGGCTCGGACCACTTCCCGGTATGCACCGAGCTGCAGTACGAGTGGGGTGCATCAGAGGATCAGCCGGAACCGGAACCGACGACCGCACACGTCGAGGAGGCGCGCGACAAAGTCCAGCGGGCGACCGGGTAACGACCGAGTGACGGCCAGTGGGCCGTTCACAACATCCGCTCAACTTGCGCGGTGGCTCCCTGTTACGGGCGTCGAACTGTCTACTTACAAGGAGCAGGATCTCATGAGGACGACCGCACATCGCCTTTTCGCTGTTTTACTTGCTGCAGCCGTTCTGTTTGCCGGATGCCAGGAACCCGGGGACGACACCGAAGAACCGGGAGAAATGACGGAGGAAACCGTCTCGGCCGAGGTCGAAGAGTTTGAAAATGACCTGAACGATGCGTTGCAGTCAGCCGAGTCCGACATCGAAGCGATCGACAACCGGCTGAGCGAAGCCGGAGAAGAAGCAGAGGCCGAATTCTCCGAGGAAATGGAGGAAATCCGTCAGCAGCGCGACTCGCTTCGTAGCCAGATGCAGCAGCTAGAGGAGGCGAGTGAAGAGGAAGCGGCTGAACTCCGCGCCAACATGCGGGAGACGCGCCGGGACCTGAACCGCCGACTGGATCGCGTTGCCCTTGAAGCTGCCGAGGAACAGGACGAATTTGTCCGCGCAGCGAATGAGCGGATGGACCGGCTGGACGCGCAACTCGAAGAGCTGAAACAAGACGCGGAAGCCGCTGGCAACGAAGTTAGCCAGGAAACGCAGGAGGAAATCCAGGAACTCGAACAGCGTCGTGACGCCCTGCAGGAAGACCTCGAGGCGGCAGAAAACGCGACAGAAGAAGAGTTCGCCGAGATGCGTTCCGAGCTGGTCGACGGCATCACGGAAACGCGCGCAGAAACAGCGCAGGCGCTTGATAACCTCGAAACGAGCATCGAGCCCAATCGCGAAATGAACGATACGTCCTCCGAATAACACCCTGTGTGATCGATCCGTCCTATCTTCTGAGGGACGCTGCACATGTGCGACCTCTCGCTTTTCCGGCGGGAGGTCGCTTTTTTGTGAAAATGTGTGCCCGCGGGGCGAATCCATCGGCAATGGTCATCGAGGCCGCCGTATTCCCGCACCGACCGGCGATTCTTATACGCCGGACGTGACGCAGCCGGCTGCAACGACGGCTTAACTTCGGTCGTCCATTCGTTGTATCTTGCGGCATCTCGTGCTGTCTGCAACCGATCCCCTGATTTGTGGCTTCCACATCCACGTCCGTTGTTTCGCTGGATGGTCGCGAGGTGCCGTACACCGTACGGCGGAGCCGGCGAGCGACCCGCATCCGCATCAAGGCCACTCTTAAAGGCATCACCGTCGTTTTGCCGCACGGTTCGTCGGCCGACCCGGCGGCGATTCTCCAGCGGAAGGCGTCGTGGGTCCGGCGTCACCTCGACGAAATCGAAGAGGTGCGCGCGAGAATTCCAATCCGGACCTTCGCGCCTGGCGCCTGCTTCCCCTTGCTCGGTCGAGATCGCGTCGTTCGCGTGGCGTCTGTGGAGCAATCCCGCGTCACGGGGCCCTCTCTCGCCAGCGGCGAGGCCTTCTTGCTGAGCCGGGAACGCGTCGCGGAAACGTCGATCCGGAAGGAACTCGAACATCTCTATCGTGAGTCGGCGCGTGAGCACTACGCCGCACGGGCACAGCACTTCGGAACGGTGATGGGCGTGTCCTACGACGCGCTCCAGATTCGGAACCAGAAGACGCGGTGGGGAAGCTACTCGCCGCGCACCGGCACGCTGAGCATGAACTACCGCCTGCTCATGGCGCCGCCGTCGATTGTCGACTACGTCATCATCCACGAGCTTGCGCATGTCCGGCACGCAGATCATAGCCAACAATTCTGGCGGGTGGTCGAGCAGTATGATCCGGCGTACCGGGAGAAGGAAACGTGGCTGGACGAGCATGGCCCCACGCTGATTTTTGACGGTAGACACCTCTGAAAGGCGCTGATTCAGCAGCCGTGTACGTTTCCATCGGGAGCACGTGCGTCCATGGCGCACGCCGGAATGAGCAAAAACACTGTAGGGATGTGCGTCGGGGGAGCGATATTTGATGTCCGCTGTCCGGCACGTCTGCGCCGGGCACGGGAGGCATCTTCTCGCTCCGTTGGGTTTCCCGGAAACGAACCCTGGCATTATGTTCGGTCTCTCTCCTTTGCTCTTTGCACGCCGTCCGGGTCGCTTTGCCGGCAAAAGCGGTGTAGCCGGAAAGGTATCGATATGCCTGCTCTCACTGCTGCTTGCGTTGAGTCTGGCCAATCACGCTTCAGCCGATGTCTCCCGGGAGGCGGGTCACCCTTCCGGGGAGGCTGTGATGCCGGACACGGAAGAGATCGTGTCGGGTGACGTCGTTCTCACGCTCCGTCGCGCCGTTCGTGGTCCAGGACAGCCGCCTTATCGCGGGCAACTGTTGCCGGCGGGGACGATTGTGGTCGTGTATCAAGAGTACGGCAACCGCCCGCACACGCTGGACCGGCAGGGCTACGCCACCCGCGACGCTCTCGTGCAGCAGGTCGTCGGCACCGTTCATCGCATAGCAGAGCGAGGACGAGGGAGCCGCGTGCACCTTGACACACTGACGGGGCTGGGGCAGACGCGCCGCCGATACGAAGCGACCGGTGAACGTGACGGTGGGGTATCACCCTCCACGTTCATTACCTACGTCGTCGCCGAACTGCCGAACGGCGACCTCTACGAGAGCTACGTGAATGCAGGTCCGGCCGGGTTCCTGCCCGGGTTCGACGCGGTATGGAGCGGCCGCATGACGATGGGACCGGTCTCCCCCGGGGCCGTGGACGCGACGCGGCGCATGATCGACGCCGTTCGGTCTCCGGTGGACGTCCCGGCCCTGGCGTCGGCGGCCCTGAATGCCGTTCTGCAGCGAGCACCCCAGTTTCAGTCGGAGGAAGTAGAAACGCTGATCCCGCCGTTCGTCGGAGGGGCAACCCTGGACGACGCGTCGCCTGCAACGGAGGCGCCGCTGTCGATGACGCCACAGGCGAGGTATAGTGGCGCACAGAGCCGGCCTGACGCTCCGGCGCCTGCACCAGCTACGTCCGTTCAGGGCGAGCCGGTCGCGGCGCGCGTCACAATCGGCGCTCGTGGAAATACGAGGCGCGGCGATGCGGACCGGCAAGACGCACCGGAACGGCAGAGTGCACCGGACCAGACGGCGTCTCTCGACGTGAGCGGAGAGCAACAGGCGCGGATCGCGGACAGGGGCGTGGTTTTCGATCGAAAGACGGACGCCGCGTCCTCACCTTCCGAACCATGGCATGCGCGTTCATCTCATGAGACGCCTGTAGACGCAGCATTCGTACCCGGCCGAGGCACCTACGCGAATGACCCACCCGCGGGCGTGCCAGCCTGGTTGCTTCTCCTGGTCGGGTTTCTCTCCGCAGGGGCGGGCGTGGCCCTCGGCATCTTTCTGGGAGGGCAGGCGCAGCGGTTGACGGAGGCAGAGGAAGCGGTAAGAGAGCCGCTGAATGCGCCGGACGAATCGCCGCCAGTAACGGTCCGCCGTCGGCCGGCCTTCGCCGACACCGAGCCGGACTTTGACCTGGGAGAAGAGTTCTGGTGTCCGAGCAACGATGCCCCGGGTCAAACCGATTACCTGGATCTGGACGATCTCACTTTCGAGGACGAGCCTTCGTGACGGTGGAGGGCTGACGGTTCATGCGGACACCGGAGCCATCGTCGTTCCGCGTGTGAATCGAGGGTAGAAAACGTGGCCGGGTGGAAAATTGCAATGGCGCGTGATCAATCCCTGCGTCTGATGAATGTTCGTGGCGTCAACCCACGCCCTCCTTGACGGTGACGTACACGGAATCGATCTTTAGCAGCATGATTCCTCACGTCAGCTGAGTTCGATCATGTCCGTTGATCTCAGCACGCATCCCGGGCCTCGGTCGTATTATCGATCCAATGCATATCGCACTGGTTGGCGACTCCACTCTCGACAACACTGCATATACCGCCGGCGGCCCGGGCGTACGGGCGATTCTCGACGATCTTTTCGGCGATGGCGTGACGGTTTCGCTTGAGGCGGTCGACGGGGCGCGGATGTGCGACATCCCGCGTCAGATCGACACGCTTCCTGCAGACACGAGCCACATCGTATTGAGCGTCGGCGGGAATGACGCCCTGCTCAGCGTCGACGTCCTGTCCACGTCGGTGAGCACCGTCGACGAGGCGCTGGATGCCGTCGCGACCGTGACGGACCGCTTTGCGGAGGACTACCGCCGATGCCTCCGTTCCGTGCTCGACCTGGGGCTGCCAACGACGGTCTGCACCATCTACCCGGGCGATTTCTCCGATACCGGACAGCAGCGCATCATCGAGGCGGCGCTGACGCACTGGAATCATGCCATCGTGCAGGCGGCGCTGGATCACGGCTGCGGGATCATCTATCTCGGACGCGTCTGCGACGACCCGTCTGACTATGTCCAGCAGATCGAACCCAACGAACGCGGCGGACGCAACATCGCCCGGGCGATTCATTCGGCAGTCGCCGCACCGGAGGAATTCGGCGTTACGATCGGTCCGCACGGCCCGTCCGAATCCACGACCTGAGCTGCCGGTTAAGGACGCTGCACGTCTCGTCTTCCCGCGCTCCCCGCTCTTCGTCGCCCATGTCGACTTCCCCCGTGCTGGACCAGCTCGCCGCCGTGCGCGCGGCCTATCCCGATGCGCCGCTGGTCGTATTCGTCCCGACGCTTCAGAACGGTCACGCGCTGGAGACGGACCTGGCACGACGGCGGGGTGGGATCCACGGTGTTGATGCGCTTCCAGTCGAGCGCTACGCGCAGCAAGTCGCGCGCCGATCCATACTGACGTCAGAGCGCACGCCGATCCGGTCGATCGATCACCTCTTCTACTCTGCGGGGATCCTGCAGGAGATGGCTTCGTCCCTCGAGGCGTCCTCCGCACCCGGTGCGCATCACCTGTCGCGCACGGTTGCCGAGGCCGTGCACACGCTGCGCCTGGATGCGATCGATCCTGTGCGGCTGCGCGAGTATGCGTCGGAGCCCGGGACGGAGGACACGCTTCGCATCGTCTCGGACGCGTATGACGCCTACATCGACCGGCTCGACGCGCACCGGCTGTACGACGAGGCGGACGTGCTTTCCTGGGCCGAGGAGCGGGTCCGGTCCGGCACGGTGCCGGAGGTGACGGAGACCGTCTACGTGGCCCTGAACAGCGTCACCCTGTCCGAACGCGCGGCCCGGTTTGTGCACAGCCTCCGACCCGTGGCGAAAGACTTTCTCCGCGCCGGCGTATCCGCCCCGCAGACAGCGCCCCGGGAATCGGTGCTGGTTCGGTTTGCGGACGTCCCACGCGTCGAGGGGGACGCAGCCAGCGGTGGGGCGGACGACCGATCGTCTCCATCCGCCGTCCCGGGGTTCGTGCGGACCGTGGGTATGCTGAGTGAGGCCGATGCCGTGATGCGGGATATTTTGAATGCGGACGTCCCCTTCGACGACGTTACGATTGCCTACACGACCGGAAGGCCGTACGC
Source organism: Bacteroidota bacterium (assembly GCA_009908725.1). Lineage (GTDB taxonomy): Bacteria > Bacteroidota > Rhodothermia > Rhodothermales > Salinibacteraceae > Longibacter. The sequence continues at coordinate 8,437 of JAAAOT010000131.1, forward strand.
CACGCTACTCCCGGATCGGGCCCAGCGTGCCGGCATTCCCGTTATTTCGGGTGCCGGACAGCCCGCGATGACGACGCAGACGGGGCTCTCGCTCGACCGTCTCTACGAATGGGTCCGAGAGGACTTCGCGGCGGCCCCGCTGATTGCCATGCTTCGGGCGGGCCTTCTTCGAATCAGCGACCGTGAGGCCCGGGTATCCGATTCTCCGGACCTGACGCCGGCGCGAGCGGCCACGCTGATCGCGCAGCGTTCGTACGAGGCAGGTCGCGAGGGACTGCTAACGGGCCTGGCCCGTGCCGTCGACCAGGCTCGCGAGCGGGAAGAGGAAACGGGATCGGAGAAAGCCGCCGCCCGGCTCCGAGAGCGGAGCGCCGTGTTTGAGCACGTCCTTCTGCTGGTCGACCTGATTCAGCCTGGAACGATGCGTCCGGCGTCGGACGATCAGACGACGGCGCTAGACCGAGTCGACCAGTCGCGCCTGAACCGGTCGGTGTCGCTCGAGTCGATGGCGGATGGTACACTTCGCTTTCTGCGTTCCTTCGGCCCGACGGACGATTCGGACAAGCCGGAGAAGGATCGGACGCTCGACGAGGCGGCCCGGCGCCGGCTCTACGAAGAATTGGAGGACTTGAAGCACGCACCGGTCTCGCTGACAGACGATGCCGGACGCGTGGCCAGCCTGCTTCAGAAGTGGCTGTCCGCGCAGAACGTGCAGCCGCAGCAGGCCCGGCCGGGTCACGTCCACATCCTGCCGCTGGATGCCGTCGGGTATTCCGACCGCTCCCACCTCTACGTCGTCGGCATGGACGGCGTCTCCTTCGACGCACCGGTCGGCGAAAACGGTCTGCTCCCCGATGGCGATCGCCAGATGCTCCAGAGCCTGGACGGGGAGGAGGCATCGCTGTCCGCCGCCGACGAACTGCTCTGGCGAACGGAGCAGGCGCTCGCGCGTCATCGCGGACCGGTCACGTTCTACACGCGGACTTTCGACGTCATGGCCGGGGAGGAGTGCGATCCGTCCGCCTTCTTTCTCGCCCGGGAACGACGCGCCGGGCAACGTGCCGAGACCCGCACCGTCCCGCTGATTCCCGGAAGCGGAGACCTCGCTCTCTCAAACCGTGACGCATGGCTCGCCGCCTACCGCCAGCGCGGGGACTCGACCGACCGCACGCAGCCGACGGCGCGAGACCATCTTGCCGAGCAGTATCCGGCCATTCTGAATGGAGAGGCAGCGCGCGATGCCCGCGCGTCCGAAGAGTACACCGATCACGACGGACTGCTTCCGGCCGGTGAATACCCGGAGCTCGACCTGTTCTCGGACACAGCAGAACCGGTCTCAGCATCGCGGCTCCAGACGCTGGCAGAGGCACCGTACATCTACTTCCTGAAATACGTACTCGGCGTCGAACCACTGGAAGAGCCGGCGCTCGATGATGAGCCGTGGCTCAACAGCCTGAGGAAGGGATCGCTGCTGCACACCGTTTACGAGCGGTTCGTGCGAGATCTGGACGGCCGCGTGCCCGAGGCGGCGGACGCCGACCGGCTGCTCGAAATCGTCGACGACGCGCTGGAGGAAGAATCGGAGCGCTTCGAACCGTCCTCCGAAATGGTGCTCGCCTCTGCGCGGCGCGAGTTGATACAGAACGTGCGGGTCTTCTTTCGTGCCGAAATGCAGCGCGACCGATCGGTGGTGCCCGAAGACTTTGAACTCGGCTTCGGCATGGAGGGCCAGGAAAATAACGCCCACCCCGTCGCCGAGCTGTCGGTCGGTGATCACACGCTCGCGATTCGGGGGACGATCGACCGGCTGGACCGACACAACGAGACCGGTGCCCTGTCGATATGGGACTACAAAACCGGGCGCGCGGCCTCCTACGATGAAAGCGACCCGCTGCAGAATGGCAAGACGCTGCAGTGGGCGCTGTACGCGTATGCCCTGGAAGCCCTCACCAGCGAGACCGTCGAGCGGGCCGGCTATTTCTTTGCCAATACGACAGAGGTCGGCGCCCGGATCGGGTTTTCCCCGGCCGACCACCGGACGGAGGCTGAGACGATTCTGACGCGCCTCCGCGACCTTACCCGCACCGGCACATTTCCCGTTGCGCCCCATCTGGAAGGGGTGACGGCGTGGAAGTGGAACGGGTACGACCGGCTCGTCAAGGACCTCGCCACCCGCCGGAAGGAGGTGCGCCCAAAAGCCAGAAACTACCCCGGCGATCGACCCCTGCCGCCGACTTTTTGAGATCCCGACGCAACGCGTCCCGGCACCGGCCGCCCCTCCTATCCCCCGACCGCACGCACCTCATGAGTTCCTCCCAGTCCCATATGCGCGATGACGAACCCGTCCGGCAGCGTATCGGCCCCTGGTCACCGACCGGCGTGCCGGACCTGTCCGACTTCGATGCGTCCACGAACTTTGTCGTTCGTGCGGCTGCAGGCTCGGGGAAAACCACCGCGCTCGTCGGCCGAATGGTTGCGCTGGTCCGCAGCGGCGTGCCCGTCGACGAACTGACGGCCATCACGTTTACCCGAAAAGCCGCCGGCGAAATGAGTGCCCGGTTTTCTCGTGAACTGGAGGAGGCGCGCCAGCGCCTATCTGAGGAGTCCGTCGAACGTCAGCGTGTCACGGCGGCTCTGGGTACGGTGCAGTCTACCTTCATCGGCACCATTCACGCCTTTTGCTCGCGACTCCTCCGTGAGCGCCCGCTAGATGCGGGTTTGCCGCCGGATTTTACCGCCGGGCTGTCGGATCGAGAGGAACGACGACTCCGCGACCGCGCCTGGAATGAGCACCTCCGAGATCTGTACGACGGGGACGGCGGCGAACTGGAGGCCCTTGCCGCCTGCGGCATCGAGCCACGCGACCTGTCGTCGTTTTTCCAGCGTCTCTGCCGTTTCCCGGACCTGGACCTGTTCACCGATGGCCCGTCCGAGCCGCCGGACATGACCGACGCCATCGACGACGCGATCGAGCGGATGCGGGACTGGAGCACCTACCGCCCCGGGGCCCCGGTGAAAGGCCCGGACCCGGTGATGCGGGCGTTCGACAAGGCGGAGCGGATGCTGCGGTACCTGGACCTGGAGATGCCGGCGGAGCAGGCAGATTTCCTGTCCGTCTTCGCGAACGTCTCCGATACCGAACGTGCAAAGGTCAAAACCACGTACTGGAAGGGCGACGGCGTTAATCACTCTTCCTGGGCGAAATCCCTTCGCGACGATCTGCTGCCCGACCTGATTGAGACCACCGTTCTTCCGGTTCTGCGAGAGTGGGAGGCGTACGTCCACCGCGTGGCCGTTGGGTGTACCGCGCCGGCCGTGGAGCGCTTCCGCGAGCTTAGGCGCCGGGAGGGGCTGCTCACCTTTCACGACTTGCTGTCCCTGACCCGCGACATGCTCCGCGATCGGCCGCGCGTCCGGCGGGCGGTGCAGGAGCGATATCCCCGGTTGCTCGTGGACGAGTTTCAGGACACCGACCCGCTGCAGGCGGAAATCCTGTCCTTCCTCGCCGCCCGCAATCCCGAGGAAACCGACTGGCGCGCCTGTCGCCCGCGGGACGGGAGCCTCTTCATCGTCGGCGACGACAAGCAGTCCATCTACCGCTTCCGGCGAGCCGACAAGGACGTCTTCGAAGCCTTTCGCCAACGGCTTGACGCCGAGCCGAACGGGGAGGCGGTCGATCTCACGAAAAACTTCCGGTCTCGCGCCCCCATTTGCCGATGGTGCAACGACGTTTTCGCTGGCCTCTTCACGCAGGAGGGCGTGGCAAAGGTTCAGGCCGAGTACGTGCCGTTCAACCCGCAGCGCGCGGACGGACCGGACGGGACCGCCCTCCGACGGAAGCCGGTCGGTGACGTTCGGGGCAACTACGGCTCGGGCATCGCGGAGCGGGATGCAGCACAGATCGCCACCTTCATCCAGGCGGCCATCAACGGCGATGCAGATCCTGATTTCTACCGAAACGAAGAAGGCGCCGTCTTCGGCGACGACGTGCGCTACGGAGATTTCCTTATCCTGACCCGCGTTCGGTCCCGGCTCAGCAGCTACACCGATGCGCTCGCGCAGCACGGCATTCCGTACACCGTGACGGGGAGCCGCGACATGCGCGATACCGACGAACTGAAGGCGATCGTCGACCTCCTGCGTTTTTCCCTTCGGCCGGACGATCCGCTTGACGCGACGGCGTACCTGAAGGGGATGCTGGTGGGGGCGAGCGATACCGACCTGTACCGTTTCCGTCTGGCCGGAGGTGACTTTCGCCGGCTCTTGCAGGCCGAGGTGGCCGGCTTGGACCTGCCGGAGGAAACCGCCGTGCGCATGCAGCGCGGCATCCAGCAGGTGCGGCGCGTCCGGGAGATCGTGCATTCGACGCGTCCCGGCGCAGGGTTCGAGACCGTCATGGAGGAGACCGGTCTTCTTGCCGGCGCCGCGCATCCGAAGCGACCCTCGGAGGCGTCCCGGCGGGCCGGAGCGGTCATGCTCCTGCTCCACGCGGTGCAGGGTTGGAGCAGTCAGGGCCTGGGCTGGGGCGACGTCGTTGAGGAGCTCGACCTCGTCCTGCAGGGGGAGGAGGACATGGACGGCATGACGCTCGAGACGGGCAGCGAGGATGCCGTTCGCATCATGAACGTTCACCAGGCGAAGGGCCTCGAAGCTCCGGTCGTCTTCCTCGCGGACCCCTACACGCGCGGATCCGCCCCGGCTCCGGAGCATCACGTGCGGCGGGCGGAGGACGACGTAGTTGTGCCGGTGGTTCGAGGGGAGGGCATCTACTCGACCATCACGCATGCGCCCCGCGGTTGGTATGAGGACACCGACGCTGCCTTCATCACGGAAGAGAAGCGGCGCGATCTGGCAGAAGAACACCGGCTCCTGTACGTCGCCGCGACCCGTGCGGAGCGCCTGCTCGTCGTGTCCACCTACCCGAAAAAGGCGGGCGAGGGCTACTGGGGAGCGCTCCACCCACACCTGACGGACGAGATCGCACCGGAACTCGAGTTGCCTGATTCAGCACCGGATGATGCGTCTGACGCCATCGCTGCTCCGGCCCCGGATCTGGCAGCATCCGCGGAGGCTCGTAAGGCGCGTCTGGACGCCGGGAGCACGGAGACATACGTCGAGGACAGCGTGACGGGGCGGGAATCGTCCGGCGACGACCAG
>JAAAOT010000348.1 GCA_009908725.1 Bacteroidota bacterium
AGACAACCGCACCTGAGGCGTTTCGGACGCTTGCCGACGAGCTCAACCCCTTCGTCGAACGAGTGGATGTGTATCAGGAGGAGGAAGAGACGGGCATCGTGCTGCAGACCGACGCCGACACCGACCCGTTCACCTACGCGGTCAAGTCCCGAACCGTCCGCGTGCCGAACTTTGCCTTCCCCGAAATCAACGTTACCGACGACGAGCCCCGTCGTCACCGCGCCGAAGTGCACGTCAACGGCAACCGGGAGCGCAAGAACGTTGCAGGGTGGTCCGAAGACGCCCTGATCCGCGACGTGCTGACGACGTACGAAGAGCACGTCGCCTGGAATCCTGCGTGACACACCGCGCGACGCGTCGACCGTGCCTATCCATCGATCGCCTCCCGACTGTTCATGACGCACATGTTGACCCGGCTGCACGCCCTCGCGGCCACGTTTATCGTCGTCACCGCCCTGTTGATCGCCGGATGCGGTGGGGACGGAAAGGAAGAGGATAAGCCGGTCGCTCTCGTCTACGTTAGCTGGACGGAGGGCATCGCCATGACGCACGTCCTGCAGGCCGTCATCGAGGACAGCCTCGGTCGCGACGTTCAGCTTACTCAGGCCGGCGGGGCGGCGATGGCGTTCAGCGCCGTGGCAGAAGGCGATGTGGATGCCTTCGTGGACGCATGGCTCCCGGTCACCCACGGACCGCTCTGGGAGGAGTTCGGGGACCGCATCGTCGACCTTGGTCCCGTGTACGACAGCACGACCGTCGGTCTCGTCGTGCCGGATTACGTCGAGGCAACCTCGATCCAGGATCTGGCGGATCTGGAGAATGCTATGGACGGGGAAATCATCGGCATCGAGTCGGGCGCGGCCATCAACGAGCAGACGCGTCAGGTGCTCGCAGCGAACGATCTGGACGGCTTCCAGGTGGTGCCGTCGGGCGACGCCGCGATGGTAACGGCCCTGCAGCGCTCCATCGATCGAAACGAGCCGATCGTGATCACCGGCTGGCGACCGCACTGGATGTGGGGGCGCTTTAACCTCCGGTACCTCGATGGTGCGAAAACGGGCGATACCGATGTCTTCGGCGAACCCGAACAGATCCGAAAACTCCTCCGTCCGAACGGCCGTGAGACGCTGCCGGCTGATGTGCTCCACCTGCTCGAAAGAATGCACCTCGGCGAGCGCGAGATGGAAAGCCTGATGAGCGCCTTCCGCCCGGGTCAGGAAGATCCCCTTGCCACCGCTCGCTCGTGGATCGAACGGCATCCGGATGTGGTCTCCGAATGGCTCTCCGAAGCGGAATAATTCCCTGCTCTCCGGTCCGCTTCCACTCGTGGAGGGGGCTGTCCTCATCTGCTCGACGTCCTCACCCTCCCCACCGCCCGCATGCGCACCTCTCTCTTGCCCTTCTGCTGGATCCCCGCGTTTGTTTTCCTGATGATGGCCCTCCCGGCCACGGCGGACGCCGAAGAGCGGACGCCCGCCCCGCTAACGTCGTCGGCAACAGCGCCCGCGCCTGATGATTCCGTTGCTGCAGACAGTGCCGACGTCGAACCCGAGCTGGACCTGGACCTCGGGGGCGCGCTCCGGTTCAACGTCCTGTTTGAAGACTTCGACCGGACGAATCGGCAGAAAACGGGCGAGTTCACGTTCGACACGTTCCGTGTGAACGCCGACGGCACCTACGGCGATCTCTTCTTTTCGGCGGAGTACCGGTTTTACGCCGGATACCGGTTTCTCCATTCAGGATACGCAGGCTACGAGGTGGAGGACGACCTCGATGTCCGCGTCGGCGTGCATCAGGTGCCCTTCGGCGTGCAGCCCTACTTTTCCAACTCCTGGTTCTTCAACCTGGCCTACTACGCCGGCTTCGAGGACGACTACGATGCCGGGCTGAAGCTGCGGTACACCCCGGGCAACTGGACGCTGGTCGGGGCCTACTACATGAATGCTGAACAGACGGGCTTTTCCGGCGGGACGACCTTCGCCCGGTACTCGTTCGACGTCGTCCCGGCAACGACGGACGACCTTGGCTACGCCGGGCTGGAAGCGGACCGGTCCAATCAGGAGATCAACCAGTTCAACGGCAAGGTCGCCTACACACTGGAGGCCGGCGGCACGTCGACCACGTTTTCCGTGTCCGGGCAGACCGGGCAGCTCTACAACCGGTCCACGACCGGAACGGAGCGGCACTGGGCCACCTCGGTCGACCTCGACGGTCAGTACGGCCGCTTTAACCTTCGCCTGGGCCTGATCCGGTACGAAATGCGTCCGCCCGGCGTCACCGGGCCGGGCCGCGACGCCGTGGTGATGGCTGCGTATAACGCGCCTTATCGCGTGGCCAGCAAGGGGCGGTTTTACTCCGGCGGACTCGCCTACAACCTGCCTGTTGATCTCGGCCCGATCTCCCGCTTTCGCTTCTACAACGACGTCAGCTACCACGACAAGGCGCCCGACGCATGGGTCGACGGCGCGTCTAACATCACCGGCGTACTCACCTCGGCCGGTCCGCTCTTCATCTACACAGATTTCCTCGTGACGCGAAACCACCCGTTCTCCCTGCCGGCGAGTGACTTCGGGTCCGCGCTCGCGGAGGGGAGCGAGGAATGGAACGTCGCCTTCAACATGAACCTCGGCCTGTACTTCTGATCATGGCGCTGTTCGCAGGCTGATGCCGGCTCAGGACGGACGAGTCTCGCGGTTTCCCTGCACCAGAATGCGGACACCGTCGAGCACGAGGTGCGGGACGATGTCGTCGACGCCGTCGAGGTGGTCGGCGAGGAGCGGGCTCCAGCCGCCTGTGAGGAGGACGACCGGCGAATCGTCGAGCGTCGACGCCAGCCGGTCGAGCATGCCGCGGACGCTGTCCACGAAGCCCCACATGATGCCGCTCTGCATGGCGTCGCGCGTGGACCGGCCGATGACCCGGTCCGGAAAGACGAGTGGGACGGTGGGGAGTTGGGCCGTGCCGCTTCGCAGGGCGCGTTGCATCAGGACGGGCCCGGCAGCGATGGCGCCGCCGCGGTAGGTGCCGCCGGCATCGACCACGTCGTACGTGACCGCGGTACCGGCATCCACGGCGATCACGCTGCGGCGCTCGGATGCATCGCCGCTGTGGCGAACCCAGGCCGCGGCGGCGGCTGCGAGCCGGTCGGCGCCCAGCGTTTGCGGCGTGTCATACGCCATCTTGAAGGGGAGGGGCATGTCCGTGTCCACGGTCACGACGTCCGCGCCGGTTATTGTGCGGACGGCCTGCTCGGCCACCGGGATGGCCTCCGGAACGACCGATGCCAGGCCGATACCGGCGACGTCGGCGTCCGCCAGGTGCGGGCGGAGCGCGCGGATCCAGGCGTCCCCGGCCGCTTCGCTGCTCGGCTCGCTCAGGTTGACCTCGACGTGGAAGATGCGCGCCAGTTCATCGCCGACGAACAGGCCGCCCTTGACGGCACTGTTTCCAACGTCGAGGGCAAGAAACGCGGCTTCGGGGTCGGCGTCCATGCGGTGGCTAGCGTCGTACGATCAGGGGAAAGCGATCAGGGGGAGAGGCGGGAGCGGCGCACCGGCCGCGCCCCGTTCTGAACTGTTCAGCGATCGACCGTTCAGTTCTCAACATGCGTCGGTCGGCTGGTCACCTCGCCGGCGTGCAGCACGTGCTCGCCGGAGGCATTTTCCAGCCGGAGTGCCCCGCTCGGTGTGATGCCGCGGACCGTACCGGACACGGTTCGGTCCGTTCCGGCAAAGCGGAGCGTGACCTGTTCGCCGCGGCGCTCCAGCCGTTCCTCATAGGTCAAATGGACCGGTTCGCCGGCCAGCGTGGCGTCGTACCAGGTCTCCAGCTCCTGCAGGAGTTGCACCAGGACCGCCGAGCGCGGCAGGGTCCGACCGATGGACAGCCGCATCGATGTGGCGCGCTCCTCCAGTTCCGGGGGAAAGTCGGTCTGGTTCACGTTGAGCCCGATCCCGAGAATGACCGCCTCCGGCGCAGGGCCGGATGACTGTCCGAATGAAGTTTCCAGCAGCATGCCGCAGGTTTTGCGGCCGTCGATTATGATGTCGTTGGGCCACTTGATCGCCACGGGATGCGGGGCAACGAACGCGTCCACGGTGTTGGCGACGGCAACGCCGGCCGCGATCGTAATACGGCCGAGCTCGTCGGGCGCTAGTTCCGGGCGAAGGACGACGGACAGCATCACGTTCCGCCCCGGGGCTGCCGACCAGGACCGCCCGTGCCGTCCGCGTCCGGCGGACTGAAACTCGGTGACCACCACGGTCCCCTCCGGTGCTCCGTCCCGCGCCCAGTTCGCAGCCTCCGTGTTGGTGGACTCGACGCGCTCGTGCAATCGCATCGAATGGCCGAACCGCTGTGTGTCGAGGCGGTCCTGAAGGGAAGAGACGTCCATGAAGTGGGTCGATTCCGGTGGGGGCACAGGTCGAGAAATCCGACGGGTCTGATCAGGAAGCCGTCAGCTCCGAGTAGGTCGACTGCGTCGCGATCTCTAGCGGGTCGCGGAGGATCATGTCCAGCAGCGCGCGGAACTCCGTTTCCCGGGGCAGCCACGTCTCGCCGTCGGCGGGACGAAGGAGGATGCGAAAAACGGTGTCCTGAGCGTAGAGAAGGGTCCGTTCCGTGTAGACGGTGTGGGCGGCGAGCAGTTGATGGGTGTCGCGATGGAGCGTCAGTTCCGCAAAGCGCGCGCTCTGTTCGGGTCCGGACTCCCCGTTGCGAGCCTGTACGATGACGACGTCGACCGGTACCCCTTCGTAGGTGTCCGAGCGCACGTTGTACTGAAACGCTTCCCGTTTCCGCTCCGCCAGGTACGGTGGGTCCTCCGGGAACGCCTGCGTGGCGAGGTTGGTGGGGATGCCGTCCGGGTTCGACGACGGAGCGAAGCGCCCGAGAACCGATGCGTCGAACGATCCGCTCGAATCGGCACGGATCGAGGCCACCCGGAACGTGGTGTTTTCGTCCGGTGTGTACGAGAGGGTGCGTTCCCGAAACGCCTCGGGGCCGGCGGGGCCGTTGCGTCGCTCCGTCCGGACGGTCCGCGTGAAGGCGTAATTCTGGAGCTGCACGAAAGCACTGTCGAACGTTGTTCGTTGCATTTTATCCAGAAGCTCGATCGCCCGCGCGCGTTCCTCCTCGCCGGTGGACGCAGGGAGATTCTCCGGGGTAAAGGCAGAGGGGCCGCCGCCGGACGTGGCTTCGCCGCATCCCGTGAGCAGAACTGCGATCGTCAGGCACGCCGTAAGCCACGAGAGGCTCTTTAAAAAACGAACGCGTTCGATAGGGGTGGGCTGCATGGAAGAGGAACGCTTCCTATGTTTGAGGTCGGCGTGACGGCAGGGGCGAGCCCGCAGGGATGCGCCCGTGCCAAGCAGCGAGGCAGGCAAAAGTTTCGGCCGTTTTCTCGCCTGCGGCTACTTCCTCGTACATTTTCCCATTCCCTCATGACCCTTCCTTCTCACGGATCGCCGTACGACGATGTGCTGGCTACGGCTGTCCGCGCTGCCCGCCGCGCGGGAGCGGTGATTCGAGAGGCTGCCGGCCCGTTCGATGATCCGACGGATGAGGAGGACGAACAGGTGGAGGACAAAGGCGTGAATGATTTCGTAACCGCCACCGACCGAGCGGCCCAGGAGGCCGTCATCGAGGTGCTGGAGGACGAAACGCCTGGTGTCGCCATCCTGGCCGAGGAGGGCGAGAGCCGCGACGAGATCGAGTGGGTCGGGGAACGGTGGATCGTGGATCCCATCGACGGCACCACCAATTTTATGCACCGCCTGCCCCCGTACGCGGTATCGATCGCGCTGCAGGAGGGCGACACGCTGCAGGTGGCCGCGATCCTTGACGTAGCGCACGACGTGCTGTACACGGCTGTCGCCGGCCACGGCCTTCAACGTAACGGTCGCCCGGACCGCGTCACTACGACGGACGACTTTTCTGACGCGTTTCTCGCCACCGGATTCCCCTACCGTCGCTTCGAGCATACCGAGATTTACCTGAAGGTGCTGGCCCACTTCATCCGGTCAACGCAGGGCCTTCGACGCCACGGGTCCGCGGCCATCGACTGTGCGCGGACGGCCTGCGGACGGTTCGACGGCTTCTACGAAACGGGGCTCAAGCCCTGGGACGTCGCCGCAGGCGTACTCCTGATCCGGGAAGGCGGCGGTCGGGTCACGACCTATGACGGGCGCGACGGGCTGGCGCCGGTGTACGACCGGCAGATATGCGCATCGAACGGCACCGAAATCCACGACCACCTGCTCGACGGGCTGGCGCCGATGGCCGACATCCGCCTGTAGCGCGCACGGCTCCCGCCGTCGTCTGACCTGTCACCGCACGCCGACACCCGCGATCCATCCACTTCGCTTTTCGACCTTCCAATTTCCAGATCAACTATGGGACTTCTCGACGGAAAAACCGGCATTATCTTCGGGGCACTGAACGATGAGAGCATCGCGTGGGCGGTGGCCGAAGCCGCCAAGCGCGAGGGCGCGGACTTCGTGCTGTCGAATGCGCCGGTCGCGCGCCGCCTCGGGTCACTTGACGAACTCGCCGAGTCGACGGGCAGCTCCATCATCTGGGCCGATGCGACGTCGGACGAAGAACTGGCGGATCTGTTCGAGCAGGTCAAAGAAGAGCACGGCCCGATCGACTTCATCGTCCATTCGATCGGGATGGGAGTCAATGTCCGGAAGGATGTGCCGTACGAAGACCTGAACTACAACTGGTACCAGAAGACGCTGGACATCTCGGCCGTGAGCCTGCACCGGATCGTCCACCATGCGCTCGACCAGGAGGCGATCCGCGACGGCGGCTCCATCGTCGCCATGTCGTATATCGGCGCCCAGCGTATCTTCTCGAAGTACTCGGAGATGGGCGACGCCAAAGCGCTCCTGGAAAGCATCGTCCGGGCCTTCGGCTACCGCCTCGGCAAGCGCGACATCCGGATCAATGCCATCTCGCAGAGCCCGACGAAGACGACAGCGGGATCGGGCATCGACGGCTTCGACGCCATGTACGAGTTCGCAGAGCGGGTATCGCCTCTGGGGAATGCCGACGCGGAAAGCTGCGCCGACTACACGGTCACGCTCCTGAGCGACTACACGCGCATGGTGACCATGCAGACGCTCTACCACGACGGCGGCTTTTCGTCCATGGGCATCTCCGACCAGCTGGTGGAAGCCATGGAAGACTCCTTCGGGGAAGAATGATCGTTCAATGTTCAAGGTGCAGGGTTCAATGTTCTGAACTCTGAACCCAAACGTTGAACGCTGAACTCTGAATCCTGAACGTATATAACGCTTTGATCAACCTCTTCATTACGGACATCGACGGCTGCCTTTCGGAGCCGTACCGGCCGTTCGACCTCGATCACTTTTCGATCTTGCGTCGTTATGCCGGAGACGCCAGCCCGCCGACCTCACCGGGGCTGGCTCCGGCCGTGTCGATCTGCTCCGGCCGGGCGTACGCCTACGTCGAATCGATGACCCAGGCGCTGGGTCTGACGTGTCCGGTGCTGTTCGAAAGCGGCGGTGGCATGTTCGACCCCGTCACCGCGCAGACGACATGGAATCCGGCGTTCACCGACGAGGTGGCGGCCGAACTCGAAGAAGTTCGCCACTGGTTCGCGACGGACTGCGTGCCGGGGACGAAAATGTCGCTTGACCACGCCAAGCGGACCCAGGCGGGTGTCGTCACGCCCGACACGTCCGAGATCCGAGACCTTCGCCCCCGTGCGGAGGCATTCGTGGAAGAAAACCTGCCGCACCTGGTGGTTTTTTCCACCGACAACTCGGTCGATATCGTCCCGCCCACGATCACAAAAAAGACGGGGATCGCCTGGCTGTGCGACCAGCTCGGGATTGCGCCGACCCAGACGGCCTACATCGGCGACACCGACGCGGACCTGGACGCTCTCCTCTCCGTGGGCTATCCGTTCGCCCCCGCGAACGCGCATGAGGTCGTCCGCGAGCAGGTCCCGCACGTCACGCAGGGCACCGTCATCCGCGGCACCGTCGAAGCCTACCAGTGGTGCCTCCAGCACAACCGCCGCGACCCGGATGCTGGCTAAGCGATGGATTGGGAATTGTGGATTGGGAATTGAGGATGCAGGATTGCGGATATGGGATTGAGGATGTAGGATTGAGGGTGTAGCATGAGGAACTGCGGATTGTCGGTGGGAAGACATACACGGGCGGTAAGCCGACCCACTTGGTAATTCCCCATTCGAACCTCGCCATTCGAACCTCGCCATTCGAACCTCGCCATTCGAAATTCCCCATTCCCAATTCCCCATTCCAAATTCCCCATTCCAAATTTCGCACTGGCAATCCGGTGTGATCCTTGATCGATAAGGGGTTCCATCTGATCGTTCCGGTAGCGTACTTTGAGATTCGCATGATTGCATTGAGTCGAAAACGTTTCTTCTGGGGATGTCTTCTGGCTGCGCTGCTTCTGGGGCCGTATGGGGCCGTCGCGCAGCAGCCGGGCGGCGGTGTGGCGTCGACGGTGTCTTCTGGCGGCCCGACGGCGGATGCAACGCCGCAGGGCTCGGAAAGCGATCGGGCACGTTCCGCAGCGATCGCCGATCGGCAGTTGTTTTACGTGGCCGGGTCGACCGCCATGCTCTACAACGCCCCCGACTCTACCCGTCCGGTGAAGCGGCTGCCGATCACCACTCCTGTGCACCGGTTGTCCTGCGAAGACGACTGGTGTCGCGTCCGCACCGATGACGGCAAGACCGGATATTTGCCCGAGCCCGCCATCTCGAACGTCTGGATCCGAGCGTCGAAGGCCGACCGGCGTCTCTACCTGTACCGGGGGACGCGTCTCATTAAGACGTTCAAGGCGGATTTCGGCTACAACGCCTTTTCCGACAAGGAGCGCCGCGGAAGCACGCAGCTGCGCGACCACTGGCGGACGCCGGAAGGCCAGTTCTACATCGTGCGCCGCAACCCCAACAGTCAGTTCTACAAGGCGCTCGTCCTGAACTACCCGACGGCCTCGGACGCCCGACGTGGGTACCGGAACGGCCTCATCTCACGCTCCGAACGGGACGCGATCATTCAGGCGGACGAATCCACGCGGATGCCCCCGATGAACACCGAGCTCGGCGGATGGGTCGAGATCCATGGCGACGGGACCGGCGCGGCAACCAACTGGACGCAGGGATGCGTCGCCGTGACGAACGACGACATGAACACGCTCTGGTGGTGGACGCAGGTGGGCACGCCGGTGCTGGTCGAGTAGCGGCACGTGGAACGCGCAGGTGCGCTGACGTTTACCTGTTGATGGTCGCGATGGGCAACCCGCCCGTCTCCCCTCGTTCTCCGACTTGGATCTCCCCGCCTATGACTGCTTCCCGCTGGATCACCGCCCTTGGACTGGCTCTTGCCCTTCTCCTCACTGGCTGCGGCTCGGAGGACCCGTCGGCCCCGCCGAGCGGATGGGAAACGGCGGACGGACGCTGGTGGACGAGCGGAGCCGATACGGCGACCGTCTTCCGCACGCTGGAGACGCTGCAGGACATGGGCATCACGGATACGCGCACGCTCTCGCTGACGCAGGGCCAGATCACGCGCGTTCAGATGCAGGAGGCGGTGAAGCGGTCGCTCATCGCGCTCTACCGCCACGACCCGGCGACGATCGACTCTCTGTTCGAAGCAAGGGCCGTCCCCGCGCTCGCCGACGTGTCGCTCTCCGGCGACATGCGGGAGAAAGTCCGGGGCGAGTTCAAGCAGACCGCCTACAAACAGATCAATAACCACTACCGCGAGCCGCGGCGGACGGAGGCGGGCGGCGGAATGGTGTATCCCGACAGCCTGCGCAACGAGGAAACGAGCGGAACGGTCGAACTGCAGGTCTACGTCAACGCCAGCGGTGAGCCGGAAGGGATCGAGGTTCTCGAAAGCGTTCACCCGACGCTCGATGGCATCGCGATGCGGGCCACCACGCAGATGAAGTGGCAGCCGGCGTTTTTGAAAGTAAATAACGAGTGGGTCGAGCAGCCCTCGTTCGTCCGGTTCGGCGTCGACTTCGGGCAATAGGCTGACCCGCCCGGTGGGCCCGCCCCGTTCGGGCCTGTCCGTCCGGGCCTGCGAGGGAGTTGGTGGATTGACGAGCCAGTCCGTCTTAGCTCGTCCCGTCCCGGGTTTCGCGTCGTTGTTCACGTTCGTGCTCGACGAATGCTCTGTACGCCTCGCGCTGGTCCGGGCGCAGTTCTTCCTCGATGGCTGTCTGCGCGTCGCGCTGGATCTGGATGGCCTGGCGGTAGAGCGCCCGTTTGTCTCGCCGGCTCAGCGGCGATCGTCGCTCTCGCTCGCTCCGAAGGTCCAGGAACGCGCGGATCTGTCCACGTACGGCCGGGCGAATCGCCTCTTCCTGCGGCTCGGTGAGAGCCAGCGCTGAGTCCAGCCGAGCCATCTGCCGATCCGTGGCCAGCCGGATGATCCGCTTGGCAGAAGCGTCCGGGCCTTCGACCGACGCACGTTCATCGTCGGTGTCGCCCCGGAGCAAACGGCCGAGGAAGGCCGCATCGTCCCACGACCGGTCTGCCCGCCCGAGTCGTACGACGACCATGTCCTGCGAGGGGAGGACGTAGAGTCGCTGGTTGAAGAGTCCCGCTGCCATAAACAGATCCGACGGTCCCGACGGATCGATCATCCCACCGTCAGCGGAGCCCCGAAGCGACGGCGGGGCATGCTCGAAGAAGGGGTCTGACGGATCCACGGGGGCGTTCAGCCACACCGTAAGTCCGTAGCCCGGACTTTCCGGGAGTGGTGTGCGAAGTGCATCGATAAGTCCCGGAGGAAGGATCTTTGAGTCGCCCCGCGACCCGTCCCCGAGGATGAGCTGGCCGACCGCGAGCCAGTCGCGCGCCGTCATGCGTGCGCCGCCTGCCAGGTTCCCATCGCCGTCCACGCGGCGCCACCGGGCCGTCGCGCCGATAGGGTCGAGGATACGCCGCTGCAGGTACGCCGTCGGGTCTTCGCCGTCCAGTACAACCTCGAGTACGGCACCAAACACTTGAAACGCCGTCGGCCCGTAGTGAAAACCGGTGCCCGGGGTCGTTACGGGCTCCATTCGAGCGGCCTCTGCAAACGAGGGTGCCGCGCCGATGCCGCCGGGGAGTCCCGCGGTGAGATGAAGCAGTTCTCGAATCGTCACGTCCGACCGTCGAGGGTCGTCCGACCACGTCGGGAGGTACCGGGCCACGGGATCGTCCAGGGACAGGTACCCATCTGCCTGTGCGGCCCAGGCGAGCAGACCGCTGAACGTTTTGCTGCCACTGGCCAGCATGTGCGGTTGGCTTCCGTTGTAGCCGTTCTGGTATTCCTCAAAGCGCAGCGAGTCCGAGCTGGCAATGAGGATCGCGTCTCCTGCGTGACGCGCAGAATAGTCGGCGGCCAGACGGAACCGATACGCATCGGTCGTGTCGGTCGGAGCACGCGTGCTGGTCTCCGCGCTGCTGCACCCCGCTCCGGCAATATCGATTGCGGCGGTCAGGACGAGGAGGAGGCCGATTCGAAGGATGGTGGATCTGGGCATGGATCGGGGTAAGATCATCGGAAAGGGTATGGACCTGTGGTACCCCGCATACACCGCACCCCCCTGCATGCCCCTAAGCATCGGATCGCGCCCGCCGTTCTACCCCCTGGCTCATCCCTGCCCGGTCCCGCATGCGCATTTCCTGATGCGCCAACGGCGCAACGGGCTGCCCCGCTCTTGCGATTGCAGGGGAAGAGGGGCATTCTCCGGCACGAGTCGCCCGGTGTGCGACGACGTTCATGATCTGCTTCTCGGGAGGAGGTGCAGCCCGAGCCCTCATTTCCGCTCCGGCTGATTGGTGCGACGCGTCGTTGCTTCGTCACCGCTGTTGGAAACGGGCTCGGCCGGTCGTGCGGTCATCGCTCGCCGGATCATCGCCCCGATCTCGTATCAGGCGTTCCCATCGATGCGGTTGAAAGAAAGAGACCGAATATGACTCCTCGTCAGATCCTCTTCTCCGCATTCCCTCTCGGTCTTTTACTGCTTGCGGCCGTGTTCGCGATCGGTTGTCAGCCAGAGGATGAAGTCCAGGCCACACCTCCACCGGATCGAAGCACCGAGATCCCGATGACGACCGTTTCCGAGCGCGCCCGGGCCGTCTTCCTCGATGGGCTCTACGACCTGGCGGTGGGTAACGAGCAGGCTGCGCAGGCGCACTTCCGGGAGGCGGTGAGCATCGACCCGGACTTCACCTACGCCTACGTGCACCTGGCGGATGTCGCCGCGTCCCCTGAGACATTCGAGCAGAGTGTTGCAAAAGCCATGGCGACGAGCGCCGACAAGAGCGAGGGCGAGCGGCTACTCGCGCAGATCCGGCAAACCTACATTTCCAACGACGCGGAGCTTCGATTGACGCTCGCGGCAGACCTGACGGAGGCGTACCCAGAGTCCGCCTACGCCTGGGTGGAGCGTGGACGCGTGTACCGTTCGCGCGGCGAGGTCGAACAGGCGAGGGCGGCCTGGGTGCGGGCGTCGGAGCTGTCGCCGAACCTGGTGGCATCGAGCGTTCTGCTCGCCCACTCCTACACGCTCGAGACGCCGCACGACGTCAATCGGGCGATTACCTATGCTCAACGGGCCGTCAATCTTCAGCCGGAGGAGGCGGCGCTTCGCGTCTGGCTCGGAGATGCGAATCGCGGAAACGGCGACCTGGAGGGCGCCAGGTTAAACTATGAGGAGGCTACGCAACTCGATGCGGCGTATGCACCGGCCCACGTCAAGCTCGGGCACGTCCACTCCTTCCTCGGCAACTACGACGAGGCGCGAACGAGCTACGACACGGGCGTCGAGCAGGCTCGCGACGTGGAGAAAGCGCAGCTCGCCAATTACCGGGCCTTCGTTTTCCTGTACGAAGGCACCCCGAAGGCTGCCTACAACGAACTCGGCGACATCGTGAGCATGATTCAGGATATGAATCTGCCGGCATCCGAGACCACCGGCGTCACCTTTTTCACGCTCACGAATCAGTTCCTCGTCGCTGCCCACAACGACATGATGCAGGGGGCGGAGGCCGCGCTTGCACAGCGACGCCAGTTGTCAATCGACGTGATCGAGCGGACGGCCGACCCGACGATGAAGGTCAACATTGAGAATGACCGACTCTACTGGGACGGCTATCTGGCCGCGGCGAGCGGCAACACGGACAAGGCCCGAGAGATTGCAGCGGCCTACCACGACCGCGTCAAAGACCAGACGGCCCCCCAGCGCTTCCAGCGTGAGCACCACCTGCTCGGCGTGGCGGCGCTGATGGACGGGGACGTTGAAACCGCGGTCGAGCATCTGTCGCAGGCCCACCTCAACAACATCGGGATCCGGTACCAGCTGGCGCAGGCCCACGAACGAGCCGGTGACATCGATGCCGCGATGCGCCTCTACGATGAAGTCGCGCGGTACAACTTCAACTCTGTCGAATTCGCTCTCGTCCGCGACGACGCAACCCGAAAACGGCAAAGCTGAGATTGTGCCGTCCAACGTTCCGGAAATACACGCAGGCCCGCTCCGGGGGGCATCCGGG
>JAAAOT010000299.1 GCA_009908725.1 Bacteroidota bacterium
GCAGCCGATCGAGAACGAACTCGGCACCCAGCCGATGGTCGACAAGGCGATCGTAATCGGTAACGGGCAGAAGTTCTGCTCGGCCCTCATTTTCCCGGCCGAAGACCAGGTCCGTGCGCAGGCACGACAGGTCGGGGTCGATGATCAGCAGCCGTTTGAAGACCTGCTGGAGGAGGAGGAGATCGTCCGCGCCTTCCAGCAGCTGGTCGATGACGCGAACGAAGGGATGGACCACTGGTCCACAGTGAAACGCTTCGCCCTGATCCCGGATGAACTGACCGTCGAATCGGGACTGTTGACGCCGACGCTGAAAGTGAAGCGACCGATGATTCGGGACGCATATGCCGATGAGATGGAGGCGCTGTACGAGGAAACGCCTTCGCCCGAACGGAAGACCAAGCGCAAGGCGGTCATCGTCGCGTAGGTATACCGCCGACGTCGTCCGGGTCCATGCCGTTATGACGGCTGCAGGCCCGGACGAACACAACCGGTCCGGTCCGCATTTGTCCAAGTGCTCAAGATGACGGGTCGATGCTTCCGAATAGCGCGTATCGCTACAGCAAACTGAAAAGCGCTTCCGAACAACAATACATTTACGTAGACCCCACTTAACACTGTTAAGTTCGGGGATTAACACCACATGCGCCTGCTCTCGTCGTCGCACCAGCAAGGGTCTGGCGCCGGAGCAAGTCCTTTTCTCACGATCATAAACCACGACGCAAGCATGGAAACGAAGGCCCTCGACACACGCTCCCTGGATCTATCCGCACCGGCCACGCATCCCCCATTCCGCACGGCTACGGTGCTGGGGGCTGGAACCATGGGCGCGCAGATCGCCGCGCACCTGGCCAATGCGGGTCTCGAAGTTCATCTGCTCGACATCACGCCCGATGATGGCGATCCCAATCAAATCGTCAAGAAGGGCCTTCAGGCGGCCAAGAAGGCAAGCCCGGATCCGTTTCACACATCCGACGTTGCCGATCGGATTTATACGGGTAACTTCGACGACAACTTCGATCGCGTTGCGCAGGCGGACTGGATCATCGAGGTCGTCGTCGAACACCTGCCGATTAAGCGAGACGTGCATGCCCGCATCGAGGAGCATGCCCGCGAAGATGCCGTCATCTCGACGAACACCAGCGGCCTCCCCATCCACGAAATAGCGGAAGGTCGATCGGCGAATTACAAACGCCGATTTCTCGGGACGCACTTCTTCAACCCACCCCGGTATCTGAAGCTGCTCGAGATCATTCCGACGCAGGAGACGGACCCGGACGTGGTCGAGCGGGTCGCTCAGTTCGGACGCATCCACCTCGGTAAAGGCATTGTCGTCGCCAACGACGTTCCGTACTTCATCGGCAATCGCATTGGGATTTTTGCCCAGTTGCAGGCCATGCGGTATTACACGGGCGGCGACTACTCGATCGAAGAGGTCGACACCCTGACCGGCCAGCTTCAGGGCCACCCGAAGTCGGCCACCTTCCGCACGGCGGACGTGGTCGGCCTCGATGTGCTTGTGGACGTCACCAAAAACCTGTACGAAAAGGCGGAAAACGACGAAAGCCGCGAGGAATTCCAGGTCCCGGATGTTCTGCAGAAACTGGTCGACAACGGCCGAAAAGGGGCGAAGAGCGGCGAAGGGTTCTACAAGAAAGTCGACGGTGAAATCAAATCCCTCGACCCTGAGTCCTTCGACTACACGTCCGCCGGGGAACAGGACCTTGGCGATATCAAGTCGATCAAGAAGGCGGGCGATCTGAAGGCCCGGCTGAATGCTCTGTATCAGGATACCGGCCGTGCCGGCTCCTTCTTCCGCGACACGACGCTCGCGACCATCGGATACAGCGCCCGGCGGATCGGTGAGATAACCGACAACCCGGCCGACGTCGACCGGGCCATTCGATGGGGATTCGGATGGGAGATGGGTCCGTTCCAGAAGTGGGATGCCCTCGGCTTCGAAACCGTCCTCAACGGGATGAAGGAGCACGACATCGAGGTCCCGGCATGGGTCGACGAGATGGCGGACGCCGGCGTCACGTCCTTTTACCGCGTGGAGAACGGCAACCGGGAAGTCTACGTGCCGCAGGAAGGAGGGTACGTGAGCGACCCGACGCCTGAAGATCAGTTGTCACTGGACCGCGTGAAGGCCGAGCCCTCCAACGAGGTCTGGACGAACGGGGACGCCGCGCTGCTTGATATCGGCGATGACGTCATGCTCTACGAGTTCCGGTCGAAGTCGAATTCTCTCGGTCGCGACGTAATGACCGGTTTGCGCGAGTGCATTGACCGGGTCGAGAACGATCCGAACGTGCGCGGCCTGGTGATCGGGAATGAAGGCAAGAACTTCTCCGTCGGCGCCAATCTCGGTGAGATGGCGATGGCCGCCGCACAGGGTATGTACGATCAGATCGGCGAGTACATCGCCGAGTTTCAGGATACCATTCAGAAAGTCCATTACGCGACCAAGCCGGTTGTCGTCGCGACCCACCAGCGCGTGCTGGGCGGTGGGGCCGAGATGACGATGGCGAGCACGCACCCCGTGTGTGCCGCAGAAACGTATCTCGGACTGGTTGAACTCGGCGTCGGGCTGATCCCCGCCGGCACCGGGACGATGAGGATGGCGGCCTATGCAGCCGAGCGGGCCCCGGATGATCATCCAAGCAACATCCAGGCGTTTCTGCGCGGCTACTTCGAGACCATTGCGATGGCTGAGGTGGCTGAAAGTGCACCCCAGGCCATTGAGAAAGGCTTCCTGCCGGAGCACACGAAGGTGGTCATGAATGCCGACCGTCGACTGCACGTGGCGAAGGAAGAGGTGAAAGCTCTCAGCGAGCAGGGATACACCGCTCCGCCGGTCCGCAACAAAATCCGCGTACTGGGTGAGAAAACCCTTGCAGCGATCAAAGTCTCGCTCCGCGGCTATCGCGAGGGCGGCTACATCAGCGAGTACGACGAATTCCTCGCGACCAAGCTTGCCCACGTCATGTGCGGCGGCGAGCTGTCGAGTCCGCAGGACGTACACGAGGACTATCTCCTCGAACTCGAGCGCGAGGTCTTCCTCAGCCTCCTCGGCGAGGAGAAAACCATGGCCCGCGTCCAGCACATCCTGGAGCACAATAAGCCGCTCCGCAACTAAGCGAACCGCACAACGACTTGCGAAGCCTGCGGGTGGCGCCGGGAACGCACCGGGCCACCCCCGGCATCGCGACACATTGACGATTTCTACAGAACGGGACGATACGACGTAATGGAAGCAAAGAACGGAGCATATATCGTAAGCAGCGTGCGAACGGCGGTTGGAAAAGCCGGACGCGGTACGCTGAAAGATTACCGCCCGGAAGAAATGGGCGCACAGTCGGTTCGCGGCGCGATGGACCGCGTCAACGGATTGGAGCCTGAGATGGTGGACGATGTCATGATGGGCTGTGCATTTCCTGAAGGTCCGCAGGGCATGAACGTGGGACGCATAATCGCGCAGAAAGCCGGTCTGCCGGATTCCGTCCCGGGCGCCACTGTCAATCGCTTCTGCTCGTCCGGTCTTCAGACGATCGCCATGGCGTCACAGGCGATTGCTACGGGTACCGCAGATGTCGTCGTGGCCGGCGGCGCGGAATCGATGAGTGCCGTCCCCATGAGCGGCTTCTTCTTTCAGCCCGATCCGCAGCTGACGGAAGATGACATCGACTACTACGTTTCGATGGGCATTACGGCCGAAAACGTGGCGGAAAAGTACGGCGTCTCGCGGGAGGACCAAGACGCATTCGCGCTCCGCTCGCATGAGCGCGCAGTCGACGCGATCGATAGCGGAAGGTTCGACGACGAGATTGTGCCGCTGGAGGTTGCTCAAACGTACTACAACGGCGCCGACTTCGGCAAAGGGTCGACGCACACGAGCGAAACCACGTTCGATGTGGACGAGGGCCCGCGGCGCGACACCAGCATAGAAGCGCTGGCGGGCCTGCGTCCGGCGTTTCGGCGGGGAGGAAGCGTGACGGCCGGCAACTCCTCGCAAACGTCGGATGGCGGTGCCGCGTCTGTCGTGATGAGTCAGCGCATGGTCGACGAACTCGGGGTTGACCCGCTGGCACGCATCGTCGGGTTCTCCGTCGCCGGCGTCGCGCCCGAATACATGGGCATCGGCCCGGTGGAGGCCATCCCGAAGGTGTTGAAGCAAACCGGCCTCTCGCTGGACGATATCGGCCTGGTCGAACTCAACGAAGCCTTTGCGGCACAGGCGCTTGCTGTGATCCGCGAGTCCGGACTGGACGAGGACATCGTGAACGTGAACGGCGGCGCCATCGCTCTCGGTCACCCGCTTGGATGCACCGGCGCCAAGCTCACCTCTACGCTGATTCATGAGATGATTCGCCGGGACGTCCGGTACGGCATCTGCACGATGTGCGTGGGAGGCGGCATGGGCGCCGCCGGTGTCATCGAAAACCTGCGTCTCTAGCACATCATTCCTGCATCCGGGACTCCGGCCGTGTGCCGCTCCTCGATCTCGCGAGGTGGTGGTGCGGTCAGAGTTCCCGGTCTGACAGGCGCAGAACAAAAATTGCAGGCTCGTAAACAATTTTCCATTAACCCGGTATACGCATGTGGTTAACGGTGTTAAGTGCTACTGAGCTCCGCCTGAGCCGGTATCTGTATCTGACGACCGCTCCCGGAGCCCCCCGAACGGCAACAACCACAAGACGAACGCAGTCATGAATTTACCTTACTTCGACGTATTCTCCAGCCTGCCGACCGCCGGCGTGGTTGCCGGGGTTCTGCTGGTGCTATTCGTGCTCGGCTTCACGGGGGCCCCCCTCGCGCTATGGGCTGTTGCCGGTGCCGCCGCCCTCTACGGCTTCGGGGCACCGATGTGGGTCTGGATTCCCTACGGCGTCCTGGCGGTGGTCTTCAACCTCCCGCCGATCCGGCGCATCGTGAGCTCTGCCGTCATGAAAATGATGGAAGCGCTTCAATTCCTGCCGGTGATTTCCGAGACGGAGCAGACAGCGATCGACGCCGGAACGGTCTGGATGGACGCGGAGCTGTTTTCCGGAAAACCGGACTTTAAGAACACGCTGGATCAGCTTTATCCCGAGCTAACGGACGAGGAGCAGGCGTTCTTGGACGGTCCGGTGGAAGATCTCTGCGCGATAGTAGACGACTGGGACGTTCACCAGCGGGGAGACCTGCCCCAGGAAGCATGGGACTTTATGAAAGAGCACGGCTTCTTCGGTCTCATCATCCCGGAGGAGTACGGCGGGCTCGGGTTCTCGGCAGAAGGACGCAGCGCCGTGGTCCAGAAGCTGGGCACGCGCTCGCTCCCGCTGTCCATCACCGTGATGGTCCCCAACTCCCTCGGGCCCGGCGAACTGCTGCTTCATTACGGAACGGACAAGCAAAAGGACTACTACCTGCCCCGCCTCGCGGACGGTACAGACATTCCCGCATTCGCGCTTACGGAGCCGAATGCCGGCTCGGACGCGGGGGCTATGACGTCCCACGGCGAGGTCTTCAAGAATGAGGACGGCGAACTTATGCTGCGCCTCAACTGGGACAAGCGGTATATTTCGCTTGCCGCCATCTCGGGAATTCTGGGTCTTGCCTTCAAGCTTGAGGACCCGAACAACTACCTTGGCAAAGGCACGGATCTCGGCATCACCTGCGCGCTCGTCCCCTCGGACGCGCAAGGCGTGAAGCTGGGCCGTCGCCACGACCCTCTCGGTATCGCCTTCTACAACTGCCCGACCGAAGGGGAGAACGTCGAACTGCCGATCGATGCGATCATCGGTGGCAAGGACGGCGCCGGACGCGGATGGCAGATGCTCATGGACGCCCTGTCCGCGGGTCGCGGCATCATGCTGCCGGCACAGGCCGCTGGGGGTCTCAAGTACTTCACCCGCGTCGCCGGTGGACACGCCGCCGTACGCCAGCAGTTCGGTCTCTCGATTGGTAAATTCGAGGGCATCGAGGAGCCGCTTGCGCGCATCGCCGGATTCACGTACACGCTTGAAGCGGCCCGGAAATACACGAACGGAGCCGTCGACACCGGCGAGAAGCCGTCGGTCGTCTCTGCCATTGCCAAGTACAGCTTCACGGAGCTGCAGCGCCAGGCCGTGAACGACTCCATGGATATCCTGGCAGGAAACGCGATCTCTCGCGGTCCCAAGAACCTGCTTGCCAATGCCTACGTCGGTACGCCGATCAGTATCACCGTGGAGGGTGCAAACATCCTGACCCGGACGATGATGATCTTCGGTCAGGGTGCGATTCGCTGCCATCCCTACGCGCTGACGGAAATCGAAGCCCTGATGGAGGGCGATGTGAAGAAGTTCGATGGCGCCTTCTGGAGCCACATCGGACACGTGGTCCGCAACGGCTTCCGCGCCTTCGGGCTCAGCGTCACGCGTGGAATGCTCGCCGGTTCACCGGTCAGCGGCCCTCACGCCAAGTACTACCGCAAGCTTTCCTGGGCGTCTGCAACCTTCGCCTTCATGGCAGATCTCGCCATGGGAAGTCTCGGCGGTGCGCTGAAGCGGAAGGAGAAGATCACGGGTCGTTTTGCAGACATCCTGATCTGGATGTATCTGGCGACCGCCACGCTTGCACGCTTCGAGAAGGAAGGTCGTCGCGAGGAGCAGGAAGACTTCATGCACTGGTCGCTGCAGTACGCCTTCGCACAGATTCAGGAAGCGTTCGACGGACTCTTCGCTAACATGAAGGTGCCCGGTCTCACGTGGCTCTTCCGCGGCGTCATCGGTCCGTGGAGTCGCTTCAACACGATCGGATCGATGCCGAGCGATCACCTCGGTGGCAAGATTGCACAGGCCATCCAGGAGAAAGACGGCGCGCGCGAGTGGATGACCGAGGGTATTTACCTCACGGAGGAAGAAGGGGAAGCCCTCGGCGATCTGGAGATCGCCTTCAAGCTCAGCCGAGAGTCGTATCACATCGGCCAGACGATCAAGGACGCCGTCCGCGACGGACGCCTGCCGAAGAAGCGGCCGCTTGCGCTTCTCGACCAGGCGCTCGAGCAGGGCATCATCTCGCAGGAAGATTACGAGACCGTGCAGCGTGCGGAGAAAGCGCGCAGCCGGTACGTGGCCGTCGACGAGTTCGAGCTCGACGAGTACCGTGTGAACCGCGACATGCCGGGTGAACCGGTTGGCCGCGGGGCGCTCGCCTCGAGCATTGCCGACGAAGTCGACCGCGACCTGACGTCCACCGACACCTCCGGCGATCCGGCACCGGACGTGCCAGGCACCGAAGCGCATGCCGACGGCGCGCGAGGCGACGGTGCCCGCGGTGACGGAGCCGCCGGCCTCGAGGCGGCAGACGACGACGCGGAGGAAGCAACGAAAGCCTGACCGCGCCGCATGTCGCTACGCCTCCACGGAGGCAACCGCGACCCGTTCTATCACCGCCCACCTGGAGAGTTGACGCTCTTCAGGTGGGCGTTTTTGTACTCATCCGGAACCTCCTTTGCTCGCCTCAAGGCGCGGGCGTTCTTTCCCCCCGAGGATCCGTCCTGGGCGACCCGGATCGAAGGTGAGATTGTGCGCCCGATTTCGTTTACTGAACGCCGTGCCCGGGTGATTGCATCCGGTGTGCGTACGCTCTGTCCTGTCCATTCGAACACCTCCGTTTCCCATGAGCGATTCCTACTCTCCGACGCTTCTCGAAGGCACTCACATTGTGGTCACCGGCGGTGGTACCGGACTCGGGCGGGCCATGGCCAAGCGGTTCGCGGAGCTTGGCGCCCGCGTCACGATCAACGGGAGACGTGAAGAGCCGCTCGACACCACCGTTTCTGACATCCGCGAGGCCGGGGGCACGGCAGAGGGGATCTCGTGCAACGTGCGCGAGGTCGACTCCGTGACGGCCTTCTTCGACGAAGCAGAGGAGCGACAGGGGCCGGTGACGCACCTTGTAAACAACGCCGCCGCCAACTTCCTTGCGGCCGCAGAAGATATTTCGCCGAATGGCTTTGACGCCATCATCAAGACCAACCTGTACGGCTCCTTCTACTGCACGCAAACCTGCGGGAAGCGGTGGATTGATCGAGATGAGGAAGGCGTCGTTCTGTCTATTGCAACGACGTATGCAGAGACGGGAAGCGCCTTCGTCCTTCCGAGCGCGATGTCGAAGGCCGGCATTGTGGCCATGACGCGATCCCTCGCAGCGGAGTGGGGGACGGCAAACATTCGGCTGAACGCAATCGCTCCCGGCCCTTTTCCGACGGAAGGCGCGTGGGAGCGTCTCGTGCCGGGTACGGACATGGAGGAGCAGATGAAACAGCGGATCCCGCTCCGTCGCTTCGGAGAGCCGGAAGAGCTCGCGGACCTGGCGGTGTTCATGCTGAGCGACATGGCGAGCTACATGAACGGCGAACTGGTCACGTTCGACGGAGGAGAGGTGTTGACCGCCGGCGGTCAGTTCAACGACTTCACCCGCATGTCGCGCGATACGATCAAGTCGATGATGGAAATGATGAAGCCGAAGAAGTAGGAATCATCAGCCGGTACGGTAACGAAAGGGCGGGCACCGTCGGGTGACCGCCTTTTTGCATAACTACGCTCCCATCCGGAACTACGTACATGAAAGGGAACGTCCTGATGCTCCCGTCGAAAGCGTGGGGTCATGCATCGCGGATCTCGTCCCGTCGGCACCCGGGGAATGCGCCGCGACGCCGCGACCGATTAGCACTCGCGTTCAATGAGTGATAATAAATAAATGCAGGTAAACGTGGCCTCGAAGTGAATCATAAATGTGAATTTATGTGTCTAGGCCCGCGATCCGTGGCATAATCGTTGACGTTGCATGGAGGGCGTGTTAGATTTTTATGAACACCCCCAGAGACAGGCCCCCGTCTAGCTATGACTTCTCTCAACGTTGATCTCTTCACCGGCGCCGTTCGTGACGTCGAGCAGACCCAGTATCGGATCCTTGCTGCGCTGAAGCACGCGCGAGACGCATTCTCGGAAAATCGAATCTATCCGCATCTCGGCGATCTCGTCACTTTCTACCGGTCGATAACCACGATGCTGGAGACGAGCGAACGGATGCGCTCCAAGCAGAGCGGAACGGTGTCGGGCGTGGACTGGGACGAGCTGGAGCTGACCTACGAGTGGCCGCAGCTTGAGGATGATGAGATGACCGTCGTCGCCCGACTTCTGGAGTGGGCGCTACCTCACGTCGAAGATACGCTCAACGAAGGAAAAGCGGTTTACGAGTTCGTCGATGAGCAACTCGAGATCGAGACGGTCGGTATCGTGCCGTCGTACCTCAAGGAGGGGTACATGATGGTTCCCGATCGTACGGAGAGTGAATTTCGGGTCTTTCGGTACACCATGTCCGTTGTCCACGACGATGGCGAGAAGGCGCGTATGCTCCGGACGACGCTCTGCCGATCCGTCCCCTGCAAAGATGTCGAGCCGCACCCCAGTTCGATCAAGCTGGAACTGGTGAAGGAGCGGCGCGATCTGCCGAACCCGGCTACGTATCTCTTCGAGACCGACGTTGCATTTCCGTACGAAGAGACGATGCTTCCCGTGGTGAAGCGCCGCCTTCTCCGTCACCTTGCGCGGGAGACCGGGAGGGCGTGACGCCTCGGTCGGGCCGTGCGGCGGCGTTCCGTGAGGCCCGTGCCCACGCGCGGACAAGACGCCCTATCCCGCGAGTCACGACGCCGTGAGGGATGGCATGCCCTTCAAAACGGTCTCAGCGGCATCCGCGCCGGATTCCATGGCGTCGCCGACGGAAATCCCCGACCGGTAGTTGCCGGCGAGATGGAGCCCGGGGTTTCGGGACTCGATGCGGTCGATGACCGCTCGTACCTGACCGTGGTCCTGCGTATACTGTGGGATCGCGCGTTGCCACTGAATGTGCCGGACGAAGTTTGGCTGTCCCCTCACCCCCAGAAGCTGTCGAAGGTCTTGCAGCACAGTGGAGCGCACCTCGGACGTCTCTTCGAGGCCCATCTTCGGATGCCGCGTTCCACCGACGAAGGTCGTCAGCAGAACCTGGCCGTCGGGAGCGCGGCCGGGGAAGAGCGTGGAGGAGAACAGGCAGCCGAGGATGTTGAAGTCTTGCTCGACTTTCGGAACCAGCATCCCGAAGCCGTCCAGAGGATGCTCGACGTCGTCCCGGTCGAATCCGAGAGCGAGCACGCTCACCGGCGGGTACGGCACGCGTTCGAGCGGACTGAGGTCAACATCGGAGGGAAAATCGATCGCCGCTAGCCGGTAGAGCGGCACCGTACTGATGACGGCGTCAAAGAAGTGCATGCGCGTCGCACCGTCTGCGTCGCGGGTTGCCACATGCCAGCGCTGATCATCGCGCCGAAGGGCTTCGACGGGCGTGCTCAGGTGGACTGACGCATCGAGCGCATCCGTCATCGCGCGGGGAAGGGTCTCCAACCCGTCGCGAAACGAGTAGATAGAACGGGATCGCTTGCTTGAAGATGATCGGTTCCGAGCCGCATGAATCATCCCCCGGAAGAGCGAGCCGTGCTCTTTCTCCATTTCCTGCAGGCGAGAAAACGCGTGCCGGACGGACAACTGGGCTGGATCGCCGGCGAAAATGCCTCCGACGAACGGGTCGACTGCGTAGTCCAGAATTTCCCGGCCGAGGCGTCGTCGAACGAAGGAAGCGACGGTTTCCGTCTCGTCGTTACTACGCCCGATGAACGGCTCCATCAGAAGGCGGAGCTTCCCCTTCGCGCTGAGGAGCGAGGTCGTCAGAAACGATAGCGGCGACATCGGGAGCGGGACGGGGGTGCCGTCCTTCACAACAAAGCGTTTACGGGCCACCGCTGATGCTTCGACCGCATGGTCGCGAAGCTCGAGGTCGTCAATGATCTCCGGGAGAAGGTCATTGGTGTCCCGGAGCGAGTTCGGTCCGTGCTCGACCAGAAACCCATCGACCGTCTCGCTGCGGATCATGCCTCCTGTCTCACTCGTGGCCTCGAGCACCCGTACCGGGACGCCTTCCTGCTGAAGTTTGTAGGCGGCTGTTAAGCCAGCAATGCCTGCACCAATGATACCGACGGACATAGGTGAGATGTGGGGGCGTTTGGGGGGAAGCCGGACCGCTCTAAAGTGCGACGGTCCGAGTGTCGTCAGGATCAAGGCAACGACCGCGGGCCGATCCTGTTCGTCCCCATCCAGCAGAGACGATCCGCCGTCAAGTTAGCTACAACGGTCTCACGCCTCGCCGCTGATCCCGTCTTTAGAGAACCGCGACGGGCGCTATGGTGTCCTCTGTTTCCGGCAACAGGCGACGCGAGATGTCTGCTACTTGAATGGCCGACACAGCCCCTCGTAGCGGTGCGTTCGGGGTTCAGGGCGAAACCACGACTACGTGCGACCGGTATATAAACGAGTGCGAACCTGAAAATAAGGCCCAAAGAGGTTGTACGATGGCAACGAAAGCAATGAACGAGAGCTGGCGTCGCGTCCGGGATCAGATCAAGGCGATCTGGGAAGACGCTGATTTCGACGACAAAGAAATGAAGCGCGCCCGCGGCGAAATGCACAAGATCGTGGGACTCATCCACGACAAGACGGGAGAATCGCCGGAGGAGATTCGCCGCAAGATGAGCGCAATTCTGTAAGGGCCCCTCGGTCCGCACCGTCGCCGGCCGTTCGTCTCCATGGCTGTTCGCGCCATGAATGAGCGTCGGGCGATTTTCGTGCGTGCTGGTATACGGCGCCACCTGTCTCGACCGGGACGGGTGGCGCTTTTTTTGACGGAGCAGGTTGTGTCCTCAAGGTCGTCGGAACCGTTAGCGAGGCTCTATGCAAGCGGTTTGAGGGACCGATGGGGACGCCGCCGGGAACGAAGATACGGTGCAATTTGCGGAGACTGCGTGGTCCCACGGTTTCGTTTGGAGTGCAGGCGGAGTACGTTGAGACACCCTCGCCGACCTTCGTCTTGCTGCCCGACCTGTATGTCTTCGCCGATCACATCCATTGGCTCGAGTGTCGATCCTGAAAGCGCTTCCTATCAGAAGCGAGCAGCGCACTATGAGGCGCTACTTCAAGAGCTCCGCGATCGTGAAGCCGAGATTCGCAAAGGCGGAGGAGAGCGCCGTATGCAGCGCGAACACGATCGGGGGAAGCTCACCGCCCGCGAACGGATCGAGGCTCTGATCGACGATCCCGAGACGTTCCACGAGATCGGCATTTTTGCCGGTGATGGAATGTACGACGAGGAGGGGGGCTGTCCGGCCGGCGGTACCGTAATGGGCCTGGGCCATGTCAACGGGCGACGTGCTATGATCGTGGCGAACGACGCCACCGTCAAAGCGGGTGCATGGTTTCCCATCACTGCGAAGAAGAACCTTCGCGCACAGGAGATTGCCCTGGAAAACCACGTCCCGATCATCTATCTGGTCGACTCCGCGGGCGTCTTCCTGCCGAAGCAGGACGAGATTTTTCCGGATAAGGACCACTTCGGTCGGATTTTTCGCAACAACGCGATTCTGTCGAGTCGCGGCATTCCGCAGATTGCTGCCATCATGGGTAGCTGTGTTGCGGGTGGCGCCTATCTGCCGATCATGAGCGATGAAGCCATCATCGTGAACGGAACCGGGTCGGTGTTTCTCGCCGGGCCCTTCCTCGTGAAAGCTGCGATCGGGGAAGAGGTCGATGCCGAGACCCTCGGCGGCGCCACGACCCACTCTGAGATTTCGGGCGTTACCGACTACGAAGCAGAGGACGATGAGGAAGCGCTTCAGATCATTCGCAACCTCATGGGCCACATGGGTCCGGAGCACCGGTTCGGTTATAGCCGAAACGAGCCGGCCGCACCTGCCTTTGACCCGGACGACATCTACGGCCTTTTCCCAGACCAGGGCACGTCGCAGTATGACATGCACGAGATTCTCGCGCGAATCGTCGACGCCGATTCGTGGACGGAGTACAAGAAGGGGTATGGGCGGTCTCTGCTGACCGGGTATGGGCGCATCGACGGCTGGAACGTGGGCATCGTTGCCAATCAGCGCTCCGTCGTCCGGAATCGCACCTCACACGAAAACAAGGGGGAAATTCAGGTCGGCGGCGTGATTTACGCGGATGCCGCCGACAAGGCGGCGCGATTCGTGATGAACTGCAATCAGAAAGAAATCCCGCTCGTCTTTTTCCAGGACGTGACCGGATTCATGGTCGGCAAACGAGCCGAGCACGGAGGGATCATCAAGGACGGGGCGAAGATGGTCAATGCTGTGTCCAACTCGACGGTCCCGAAGTTCACGGTCGTCATGGGCAACTCGTATGGAGCGGGGAACTACGCCATGTGCGGCCGGGCATACGATCCGCGTCTGATGCTGGCGTGGCCCACGGCGCGGATCGCGGTGATGGGCGGAACGCAGGCATCGAAGGTGCTGAAGCAGATCCAGGTTCGAAAGCTGGAGAAGCAAGGGAAGGAGCTATCGGCAGAGGATGAGAAAGAGCTGCTGGATGAGATCCAGAACCGGTACGAGGAGCAGACGACGCCGTACTACGCAGCCGCCCGGTTGTGGGTGGACGCGATCATCGACCCGGCCCGCACCCGTGA
>JAAAOT010000070.1 GCA_009908725.1 Bacteroidota bacterium
GATTTCATCCCGGCGCTCTTCCCAGTCGGGGTACTCGCTGTGCAGCGTGTCACGCGTCATCTCCGCACGGTCGCGAGCGTTGCGACGCTTCTGCAGGATCTCGATGCCGCGATCGAGGCGTTCTTCGTCTGATTCCTCGGTGCCCTTTTCCGCCGGTTCGTCCGATGAACCGCCGCCGGACCCATCCGGTGCGGCAAGCTCGAAAAGGAGCGTTCGCGTTTCCTCAAGACGGCGGTCCAGGTCCCGGTATGTCTCCTCCAGTTCGGCCACCGTCTCGCGTAGATCCGGGAGGTCCCGGTCGGCGGCTTCCGCTGCTTCCACGCGTTGCTCTGCCTCGTCGAGGCGGTTTTCCAGTGCGCCGATCACATCCGGGACCTCGCCGGCGGCCGCCGATTCGCTCATGCCGCAATTCTCTGCAAGGTCACGGACGCTCGAAACGGCCTGCTGGACTGCTTCTTCCGTGCGCTCGGCCTTCTCCGACCGCTCGGCGTACACGTGTGCTGCCTCCTGGAGCATCCGAAGGTCATCGACTAGGTCCGAACCCGGGCGATCCGTTCGCGCATCCGGCAGCGGGATTCCGGCCACGAGGTTTGCCACCGATGCCGCACGCGCCTTGGCCTCGTTCTGCTTGCGATCCAGCTCCAGAGCCTCTCGCTGCGCTCGTTTGTCTTCGTTCTTCTGATGCGCCAGAACGGCCTGCCAGAGTCCGACCACGGAAATCACCGCGCCGACCGCAGGCAGACCGGCAACGGGAGGCGTGAACCACGCCGTCATGAGCCCCATCACGGCACCGGCCACGGCCACGGCGATCCAGATGCCGAGCGGCGCGCCGGCGCCGGCCTGGACGTCGAGCGTCTCCGCCGTCGACCTAGCTTCGCGCACATCCTGGTGAGCCCGCTCGAACGCACGGATACGCTCGCGAAGGTCCGCCATGGAGAGACGGCGAACGGGATCGGCGTACTGCTCGTCCCAGCCGCCGTCGAGGATCCCGCCCGCGTCCTCCAGTTTTCGTCGCGCCTCCTCCGCTGCCCGGCGCGCTTCCTTCGCCTGCGTCTGCCGGTTCTGCAACACCTCGACGCGCTTCGACCAACCGCGAACCTGCGTTGCGTGCTCCAAGACCTGGTGGTCCGCTTCCGTGGGCGCAGACACCGCTCGCTCCAGCGCCTGGAGCGCCTCCCGCTTCTCCGATCGGCGAAGGCCGATGTCGGTCCGCTGCGACTCCAGCGAATCGATGAGGTCGCGCGGGTTCTCCGGTAGCGACGTGTACGGCGAGAGGTCGCCGGCTTTGGCCTCCAGCTCCTCGACATTCTTCAACAGGCGCCGCACGGGAGCGAGTCGCTCCGCCCGATTCTGCCGCGCGGTCAACTCAACCTTCTCTTCTTTTATCGACTGAATCTCGTCATCCAGCCGATCGATGTCCGCGGACAGGGAGCGGATCTGCCGATCTCGCTCCCGGGCGACCCTTGCATCTTCGCGAAGCTTGCGCCGGCGGCGGGCGAGTTGCTTGGCCACCGGTTTGCCCCGGTTATCCGTCCGCCACAGGTCGGTGGCTTCATCCTCCAGCTCGTCGATGACGTTCCTCGCCGGTCGGATGTGGTCTACACTCAGCGATCCCAGCAGTCGATCCTGCACCTCATCCCACGCCGCCCCCTCCAGGCGCACGAGGTCGTCCAGTTGCAGGGCGTAGACGGACTCGAACACCGACCGCGGCACGTGCTGCGCAGTCGGAATCGTGCGGTTGCGCAGGTCCACGCTTTCGCCGTTTCGCACCAGGCTGCCCTGCGGAGCACTACGGAGCCGTCGCGTCACCGTGGCCGGCTCCTCCCCGTCCCGACGAAACGACACCCGGCCCTCGATGGCCCGGCCGGAATGCGGCTGGTACATGTGCCTGTCAGCATCCGTCGGGTAGATGCCATACAGCATCGTGCGGAGGAAATGAAAGAACGACGTTTTGCCGGCCTCATTGTCGCCGTGAACGACAACGACGGGATGATCGATGGTCTCCAGTGAAACGTCTTCGAAAGGGCCGAACGCATCGATATGACAAGACTGAATACGCATGTACGGAACGTCCGTCGGGGGAATGCAGGAATAGAAGGGGCGGGAAAAGGGCCGGTGTGCCCGTCAGTTACCGGGCGTCGCGTTGCACCAGGCGTGCGACGGCTTCGCGGTCCAGCGAACCGAGCAATTCGCGGATCGCTGCCCGGTCGGTTTCATCATCTAGGGACGCCCAGACGTCTGGTGAAACCGCCGCCAGGACGGCGTCGTCTGCGGCGGCCCGTTGGATCAGATCGAGTACTTCTCCGGCCAGGTGGACCTCCCCGCGAAACCGCTCGACATCCACGGGAGGCGTCAGTTCACGGATCTGCACGTCAACGTCCAGAACGCCAAGGTGGTCGCACAGGACGGCTTCGAGCTCATCGACGGCGTCGGAATCGTCCAGCTCCGGAGCGAGCGGCGACGGCCCCGAGAGTTCGAACCGAACCAGCACGTCGCGCAGGGCGGGCGTGTCGGTTGGTCCGTCGTCCAGACGCTCGAGGAGCTGCGACCGGGCGACCTCTTCAAGCTCGCGAAGCGTTGCAACGCCTCCCAGCTCGTCAAGCACCACCGTTTCCCAGCGCGTCCGAGCGAAGGGTACCGGCGTCACCGCAGGCGGCTGCCCGGCCTCGATCTCGACCAGAAGTCCGCCCTTGGCACCCGTCTCGCGGGGCGAGCGTCCCTGCAGGTTTCCCGCATACCAGATGGTCTCCGCGTCGTCGACTGCCTGCTGCTGATGAATGTGGCCGAGCGCCCAGTAGTCGTACCCGGCAGCGTGAAGGTCGTCACGCGAACACGGCGCATACCGGTCATGCGCATCGACCTGGGCCGCACCGGTTACGTGGGCATGGAGGACGCCGACATGCGGTACGTCCGGATCCTCGCGGCCGGGAAAGGATGCAGCCAGGTTTCGCCCTTCCCGCCTGGACGCGTGCCCGGCTGCCGTCACATGCGCGACGACGTTGCCATCCGGGCCTGTCAGGTCGATCGTTTCCGGCTCCGGCCGGTCGACGTAGATGAATGTGTCCGGCCATGCAATGCGTGATGCCCGGAAGCCGTCGCCTCCGGGGTCGTGGTTTCCCGTGGTGTAAATCACAGGGATACCAGCTTCGTGCAATCGCTCCGCCTGTGTGACCAGAAACGCCTCCGTGGTGAAGCTGAGGCGATCGTCGTCGAACAGGTCGCCCGCGATCACCACCACATCGACCGGTTCGCGCACCGCCGCGTCGACGGCACGCTCCAGCGCGGATCGAAGCGAGGCGCGCAGGGTCGTCCTCAGGTCGTGCGTGCGGCCTTCGAACGCGGTGTCGAGATGAACGTCGGCAAGATGAAGAAGTCGGATCATCGGTGATGGAGATGAATGAATTGCAGCTCGACGCTGTCGATGATGCAACGGACTTCGAAGGCGATTTGCATCGACGGAACCGAACGACGAACGGTCAATCTTCATGCCGACGCAGCCTCACTGCTCAGAACGAAACCTGAAGCCCATTGCGCAACGTGACGTCCAGATCCTCGACATTATCCGGCGGGCGGCTGTCGTAGTAAAACTGAAACCCGACGCGCAGGAGTACGCGCTTCGTGATGCTGACCCCGATGGCGGCTTCGTTTAGAATCCGGACATCCTCCGGCGCTCCGACGCGCGGCTGCACGTACACCGTGTTCAGCAGAAAGGTCGTTTCCGATACACGCAGCCGGACATTTACGTAATTGCTCCAGCGAATCGTTGTGGTGGACGCCGGATGGTTGACGACGCGACGTCCGTCCAGGTTTTCGACCTCCAGCATGGGCGTCGTTCCCTGAAACACCTTGACGAACTCCGTATCGACGTACCGCAATCGGAGACCCAGCCCGAACAGCAGGCGAAGCTGGAGGAGCGTGAAGCCGTTTTCCTCGACCTGCGTGAAGGACTCGGGCGAAAGCCACGGTGTCAGGCGATAGGCATAGCGTACATGGGCGAAGGCGCGGTCTCGAAAGCGCTCGCCATCTTCTTCGCCGTACCGAACGTCCGTGGTCAGAAATGTGTAGTGCCGCCCGCTCCGCAGGTCGATGCGGGCACGAGCACCGACCTCGAACAGATCCGCGTTTCCCGTTTGCACGACGGCGTCGGCACCGAGCGTCGTTTCCACGCCGTCGACGTCCAGGGCGCGCATCTTCTCCGTATTCACCTGTGCCCATGCCGGGGAGCACAGAGCACCCAGAACAACGTTTAGAAGAATGATGGCCACCGGCAGGAGCCGGGCGATGGCGGAAAACAGTTGGGTCGGGCTCAACGAATCAGGTCAATGGGTCGGTGGGAGGGGGTGAACATCGCGGTCGTGAGGATACGGATGGCAGGCAAAAAAAGAAGCCGCGCCTCGAAATGGGAGACGTGGCTGAACCACGGGCGGCGAATCGCGGAGCTCGTTGAAGGAGGCGCGTGGCCGCCGCCCGGGGAATGTCAGAAAACAGAGGGTAGCGAGAACATCGTGCACGGCGTCTCGCCGGATTTCATCACGCGACCTGGCCCATGATGGCCATGATCACGAAAAACCCGACCAGGATGCCGGCAGCGATCATAATTTGACGCTTCACACGCTTATTCATGATTCCAGGAGCGTTGATGTGAAGATAACTCTGAACTTGCCCGGACCGGCATCGTGCCAGAATGCAGTCTGCCGGTCCCCGGACTGGGCAAGGTAGTTCACACAATCCACATGGTCGGCAATTTGTTACTGTTTTTCAAGTCGATTGGTCCGTTTTCGCGGTCTAAACGGCGAAATCACGGTGTTGAGTGCTCGCAGCGGTCGATGCTCGTCTCGAAAATGTTGCGTTTACAACACAACGGGAACGTAGGCCGGGCATTTAGGCTGTGTCGTAATACTATGCTATACACGCCACCCTGACGCTTTATGCACGAGATTATCGACGTTCCCGGTGAAAACGTGGCTGGGGTCATCCTCGGTGACACGCTGACGGAAGACGACTTCAACACGGTCTACCCGCACGTCAAAGATCAAGTGGAACGGCACAACACGGTCCGCCTGCTTTTCGAACTGGACGGTGTCGACGGCTGGGAGCCGGAAGAGGTCTGGGAGGACTTTATGTTTGACGTCCGCCACGCCCGCGACGTGGATCGGATTGCCGTTCTAACGGACGATGAACCGTGGGAGCCGCTGATGAGCCGGTTCGATCTTGCATTTCCGAGCGCCCATCTCGAAGTGTACGCGACCGGCGACCGCGACGATGCCGTCGCCTGGCTGAACGGCGAGGATCTTGAGGTGGACGTGCCATCCCCGAAAGGTCAGGAACAGTAATCCGGTCGCTCAACCGGACAACGCACGCCTTCCCTCCCTCAAGCCGGTCCTGCGACCCCCGCAGAACCGGCTTTCCTTCTTCCTCCGTGATAGACGGACGGCAGGGCCCGAGTTGCACATGACGGCTCGACACAAACGACCGAGATCCGCGCCGAACGCCCCGTCCTACTCCCGCTGAAGCTGCCGCGCGTGGTCTTCACCCGCCGGCGTGCAGGCAATGCGGTCTCCCCGTTCAGACACAACCACGAGCCCAGTGCCATCGAGCTCTCGGACCAGATCCTGCACCTGCCGGGGCCCGGCTCCGACAGCCGCCGCTAAATCGTAGACGTCCGCATCCCCGGCCTGGTGGACGGCTACGAGGACATCCTGCGCGTCATCACTCAACTGGAAGTCGGGCATGGAAACGGGTTGGCGGTAAAGGGAGCGGCACGCGTCTGCATATACAAAACGCCCTGCCTCGCAGATTATGCGAAACAGGGCGAAGGAGAGCCAACGACCGGACTCGAACCGGTGACCTGTCCCTTACGAGGGGACTGCTCTACCAACTGAGCTACGTTGGCTGATCGAAACAAATCAGCAGGGCAGCCGGCAATTTGTCTGCTGCCCGGTGCCGAATGTAGGGCTGGTTTCACGACCTGTCAACCAACAGGATCCCCGGGCCCATCGGTTTCACGGTCGATTAATGGATGTCGACGCACCGTCAATGTCCGTTCTTCTGCCGGTCTCATTCCCCCGCAATCCCCCATCTTCATGATCCGCCTGCACGGACTGACGAAGAGATACGGCGAGGTCGTTGCTGTCGACGACGTGTCATTGGAAATGGCCGCCGCACAGACGACGGTGTTGATTGGACCGAGCGGCTGTGGGAAGTCCACGCTTCTGCGCTTGATCAACGGGCTGATCCCCGCCGACGCCGGGACTGTGTCCGTGGACGGGCGGGAGATCACCCCCGCCGCACCGCCCCGCCTGCGCCACCGGATGGGCTACGTCATCCAGGACGGCGGACTGTTTCCCCACCTGACCGGTCGCGGGAACGTGGCGATTCTGGCCCGCCACCTCGACTGGTCATCCGAGCGTATACGCAGCCGAACGTCGGAGCTCGCAGAACTCGTGCAGCTTCCGGTAGACCGACTCGAGCAGTACCCGAACGAACTCTCGGGCGGGCAGCGGCAGCGCGTCAGCCTGATGCGTGCGCTCATGCTCGACCCTGACGTCCTCCTGCTGGATGAGCCACTCGGTGCTCTGGACCCGATGATTCGCGCCGATCTTCAATCCGACCTGCGAGACATTTTTCGTTCACTCGACAAAACCGTCGTTTTCGTCACGCACGACCTGAGCGAAGCGGCGTATGTCGCAGATGAGGTCGTGCTCCTGCGAAACGGTCGGATCGAACAGTCCGGTTCGATGGACGATCTGCTGCATTCGCCCGCCTCCGAGTTCGCCCGCACCTTCGTTCAGGCGCAGCGGTCGAGCCTCGTGTAGCCTCGCCTCCTCTTCCCGATCGTTCTCCCTCGCCGCGCATGATCCGTACGATCGCACTTTTTCTTCTGAGCGCTGCCCTTTTCTCGGCTCTGCCGCCCGAAACAAACGCACGTCCCGCTACCGCCGGTCAGGCCGCGTCGTCGGACACCACGCTCGTCGTCGGATCGAAGAAGTTTACCGAGAACGTGATCCTCGGCTGGATGGCAACCCAGCTCTGGCGAAGCTCCGGGTTTACGGCCGATCATCGCGCGGAGCTCGGCGGCTCCCGTTTTCTATGGGAGGCGCTTGTACGCGGGGATATTGATGCATACCCGGAGTACACCGGAACGCTGGTACAGGAAATTCTCTCCGGGACCGACGTCACACGGTCGACGCTGGAGGAAACGCTTGCGGAGTACGGGATCTCCACGACGAAGCCACTGGGGTTTAACAACACCTACGCGATTGGTATGCGTGCCGACCATGCCGACTCCCTCGGCATCGAGTCCATTTCGGACCTGCGGAGCCATCCCGATCTCCGCCTCGGCTTCTCGAATGAATTCATGGACCGGGGGGACGGGTGGCCGTCGCTCAAAGCGGCATACGACCTTACGCACGAGGCCCGCGGCATCGATCACGACCTTGCATATCGGGGCCTGCGGGCCGGCCAGATCGATGTCATCGACTTTTACTCGACCGATGCCGAGATCGGGGCGTATGACCTCCGGGTGCTGGAAGACTCCCGCAACCACTTTCCGGAATATCGTGCGCTGTTCCTGTACCGGACGGAGCTTGACGAGCAGGCTCCGGAGGCCGTTCATGAATTGCGGCGTCTGGAAGGCCGCCTTCCCGCCGACACGATGCAGCAGCTGAACAAGAGAGCAAAAATCGACGGCATTCCAGAGCAACGCGTCTCCGCACGGTTACTGAACGACACCTTCGAGCTTGCGGAAACCGTGACGGCATCGACGACCACGTGGGTTGAGCGCCTTGAAACGCGATCGGTGGAGCACTTCATCCTCGTCGGACTTTCGCTCGGTCTGGCCATTCTTCTCGGCATCCCGCTCGGCATCATCGCCGCCAACGTCCGCATCGTTGGTCCAGGGGTTCTCCTTCTCGTCGGCGTCATGTACACAGTCCCGGCCCTCGCCCTCCTCGCGGTCATGGTCCCGCTCGTCGGTCTGGGACGGACACCCGCCGTCATCGCGCTGTTTCTTTACAGCCTTCTACCGATCGTTTGGAACACCTACACGGGCCTGAACGACATTGCTCGCTCCCTGCGCGAGTCCGCCGAGGCACTGGGCCTCACGCGCATGGCGCAGCTCTTTCGCGTTGAGCTTCCGATCGCGGCTCGATCCATTCTCGCCGGCATCAAGATCGCCGCCGTCATTAACATCGGCACCGCAACGCTTGGTGCGCTGATCGGCGCCGGCGGATACGGACAACCGATCCTGACCGGCATTCGACGCGCCGATCTCGGGCTCATCCTGGAAGGCACCGTCCCGGCTGCCGTTCTGACTATTATCGTTCTCGGTGCACTCGAGGCAACTGAACGCTTCATGCTTCCGCGCGGTCTTCGCTAACGCGCACGATACGCTAACGCGCATACGGTACAGCGAACCTCTGCATTCGCCGTGCTGTTCTTCTTTTCGATCCTCTGGCCCTCTCTTCGCAACCCGCTACCCGTCTTCTTATGAGCACCGCGCTGGCCGACCTGAAAGCCCGACTCGGGCGCATCGAAGATCTTAAGGCTGCCTCGAACGTCCTGTCCTGGGACCAGGAAACGTACATGCCTCCCGGTGGCGCAGAGGCCCGGGCCCATCAGCTCTCCACGCTTCAGACGATGGCGCACGAGGAGTTCGTCGCGGACGAAACCGGAACGCTCCTCGACCGGGCGGAAGCGGACCTCAACGGCGCCGATCCGCTCGGGGACGATGCAAGCCTCATCCGGGTGACGCGACGCGACTACGAGCGGGATCGGAAGCTTCCCTCCTCGCTCGTGGCCGAACTGTCGAAGACGGTTTCCGAGGCGAAAGAAGCCTGGAAGGCCGCCCGCGCAAACGATGACTTCGGCCGGTTCGCACCGCTCCTGCGCCGGATTGTGAACCTCAACCTTCAGAAAGCAGAGGCCCTCGGGTACGAGTCGGAGCCGTACGATGCGCTGCTCGATGAGTACGAGCCGGGGATGAAAACGGCCACGGTGGCAGACACATTCGAACGGCTGCGCGAGGACCTCGTCCCGATCGTGGATGCCATCGCCGCATCGCCATCGCTCGACAACGAGGTGTTGCACCGCACCTTCCCGGTCGACAAGCAGAAGCAGTTCGCCCACGCCGTTATCAGGGATCTGGGGTACGACTTCGATCGGGGACGGGAGGATGTGTCGGCGCACCCGTTCACGACGTCGTTTTCAACCGGCGATGTTCGACTCACGACGCGATACAACGAGTCGTACTTTCCGGCCGCCTTCTTCTCGACGCTCCATGAAGCCGGCCACGGTCTGTACGAGCAGGGCATTGACGATGCGCTCGATCGCACGCCGCTTGCGGAGGGGACGTCCCTCGGCATGCACGAGTCCCAGTCGCGCCTCTACGAAAACCTCGTAGGACGAAGCCGTGCCTTCTGGTCTCACTACTTCCCGTCGCTCAAAGAGGCCTTCCCCGATGCTCTCGGCGATACCAACCTGGACACGTTTTACCGGGCGATCAATCGCGTCGAGCCGTCGCTGATCCGCGTAGAAGCCGACGAGGTCACGTACAATCTCCACATCATGCTGCGGTTTGAACTCGAGCGCGGGCTCATCAACCAGGACATTGACGTCGACACCCTGCCGGAGCTCTGGAGGGAAAAAATGGAGGACTACCTCGGCATCGTGCCGGATACCGATGCCGACGGCGTGCTGCAGGACGTGCACTGGTCGCTCGGCGCCATCGGGTATTTTCCCACGTATGCGCTCGGCAACCTGATGTCCGTGCAGTTGATGGAGCAGATCCGAGAGGATCATCCGGGCCTGGACGACGACCTGGCCGCCGGTCGCTTCGGCCCGCTGCTGGACTGGCTCCGGGCGCACGTGCATCAGCACGGACGCAAGATCACGGCGCCGGATCTTTTACAGCGAATCACCGGCGACGAATTGAGCGCAGAGCCGTGGCTGGCCTACGTTCGCTCCAAATTCGGATCGGTTTACGACCTGCGCTAGGCCAATCCCCGCGTGGGGGGTAGCAGGCTCCGGGGTGGAGTCGTTCACTCACTCGTTTGGCGGAGCACGACGTCGGTCTTGCGAAGCCGGGAGCCAATTTGAAGCAGCAGCCCCTCATTTAGGTAGTGGAGCAGGCACGACCGGGCCGTTTGCGTATCCAGATCCGCCGCGGTGGATTGTCGGAAGAAGTCTGCAAAGGTGAAGGAGACCGGCAGGCGGTGATAGAGGTCTTCGGCCGCCGCAGGTGCGGACTCCCGGTCGTTCCCGGACCGGCGGGCCTCGCCCGCGCGACGTTCACCGATGGCTCGGTAGAGCCGGACCAGGGTTGCCTCGCGTCGGAACAAGCGATTTTCCTTCATGAGTTGCTCGTTCTCGCGCTTCAACCGCTCCAGTTCCGCCCGCAGGTGTGCAACGTCCGACTTCAGGACGGAAGCCGGTATCGTCGATGGATTCTCTCGTGTGAAGACGCGGTCCGTGTTTGCGTTGTTGGAAGACGTCATCGCTGGGCCTCGTCGTCTACTCGTGGGGAAGAGCGCAGTCCCGCATGCGGCGGATGGTGTTGGTTTCTTCCTGGAGGATTGCATCACAAAAAAGCGACAGTGTAGATATTCAGCCATCGCCTCTTCTACGCCGCGCGGGTATATACTGGCGCACCAAATCATGCACCAGTGCCTCCCGCCCCGGGGACTTATGACGCAAGGTTGATCGGCTGGCTCTACCTCTGGTGCTCTTCTGGATGTGCGCCTGGGGTGTAAATCGCGGTTTTCCGTCTCGAAGGCCGGGGTGCGGGCCCTCCGCGCTGCACTCGGGGATGCTGGAGAAGGCTCCGCACCCGACGCCGTGCGGTGGAATCCCCTCGACGCGGTTCATCCTACCCGTCGACGACCGGGAGATCGAACCAGAAGGTGGTGCCTCGACCGAGATCGCTCTTCACCTCAAGCGTTTCGCCGTGCAGGTCGACGATCGTATGGGCAATGGCCAGTCCGAGCCCGGCTCCACCCCGATCGCGATCCCGGCTCTTGTCGACCCGGTAAAAGCGCTCAAACACGTGAGGCACATCGTCTTCGGGAATG
The DNA here is from genome assembly GCA_009908725.1 of Bacteroidota bacterium. Taxonomy (GTDB): domain Bacteria; phylum Bacteroidota; class Rhodothermia; order Rhodothermales; family Salinibacteraceae; genus Longibacter. The sequence goes on from JAAAOT010000070.1 coordinate 11,067, forward strand.
CCGGGCCCGGTGTCCCGGACGAACAGACGAATTCGATCGGGAACTGCACCATCGCCTCCCGTCTCCGTCACCGACATCCCAACGCGCACGGTACCTCCAGCCGGCGTGTAGTGGATCGCGTTGTCGATGAGGTTGGTGAGCACGCGCTCCATGAGCCCGATGTCGGCATCTGCCCGGACGCGCCGGTCCGGCAACTCTGCCTGCAGGTCGACGGCCTCCGCCTCCGCCCGCGGCCGATACTGGAGGACGACATCCTGCACGAGTTCAGCGAGCGGGAACGCCTCACGCTCCGGCTGAATCTGTTTCGTCTCAAGCTTAGACAGTTCGAACAGGCTGCCAACAAGCGAATTCAGGTGCTGCGCGTTCCGAAGGGCCGTCTCCACGTAGCGGCGTCGTTCCGTCGGCTCAAGCTCGCCATCCTTGATCGATACGGTCTCAAGGTATCCCTGAATTGACGACAGGGGACTTCGGAGATCATGCGAAACGTTTGCCACAAGCTCCCGCCGCATCCGGTCGGCGTCTCGCAGCTCCTGCATGGTATCCACCAGCGTGTCCGCCATCTGATTGAAGCACTCGGCCAGCCGTCCGATCTCGTCGCTCGATCGGACCGTCATGCGCTGTTCGAAGTCGCCCCGCTCAAACCGGGAGACGACGTCCTGCATGGCGCGGAGTCGCTGCGTGAGCCGCCGGAAGAAGAAAAGGCCGAGGCCCGCGGTGGTGAAAAGGACCAGCGCAAGACCACGAAGCGCCGTCTGAACGATGTAGCTGTCGCCGAGCATCCGCGCCGTGCTTGCGTACTGCTCGCTTCCCAGGATGATATAGAGGTAGCAGTCCCGCTCCCCCATGGCGTCGATATGAGCGACCGAGAACGGCTTCTGCCCGTCCCGGTCGCGCGGATCGTCCCCCAGGATCGGCAATTCCTCGCCGCTCATAAACTGGCGAATCGGCTCCATCGCGACCGCCGATCGTTTCATGCTGGCTTCGGGGACCCCGAACGATGCTTTCAGGCCGCCGTCGTCGTCGAGCAGGTAGATCTCGATGCGACGGTTGATGCCGGTCATGTCCTCGATCTCCGCCTCGATGGCCTCGTACTCGACGCGGTCCTCGAGGAGCGGCTCGAAGCGGGGCACGAGTTCCTCGGCCAGAGTCCGATTGAGCTTCTGCTCCACCTCGTCGGCATACTGCTGCGCCGCCCGCACCCCGAGCGTCGCGATAATAACGCCCAGGCCGACAATCAGCAGCAGAAAGAGGGCACTTAGCTTTGCGTAAAAGCTGTGGAGCATGGCCGTAGAAGTTGAACGATGGCGACGGACGCGGCCGTCCGGGTCTTCCAACCCCGGTCCGGGCCGATCACTCCGAGTCCCGGGTCGTACTCAGCTCTTCAGGCTCTGCGAACCGGTACCCGACGCCCCAGACCGTCCGGACGTAGATTGGATTTGACGGATCCGGCTCCAGCTTATTCCGGAGACGGTTAATGTGGGTGTTGACCGTGTGGGAGTACCCGCTGTACTGGTATCCCCAGACGTCTTCCAGAAGCTCTTGACGGCTGTAGACGCGTCCGGGATTCCGTGCGAAGAGGAGCAGGAGTTCATACTCTTTCCCCGTCAGATCCACGGCCTCGCCGCCCCGCGACACTTTTCGCTTCGTCGGCTCGATCGTTAGAGGACCCACGGAGATCGGCTGCGTGGTGTCGGACGCGGCCTCGTGGTCCACCTCGATGCGCCGAAAAACGGCCTTCACGCGCGCCAACACCTCACGGATACTGAACGGCTTGGTGATGTAATCATCCGCGCCGAGCTCAAGGCCGAGCACTTTGTCCACCTCCTCGGTTTTGGCCGTGATCATTAGGACGGGTTTCGACCGATCGCGAGCCCGGAGATCGCGGCAGATGTCAAACCCGTCCGTTCCCGGCAACATGATGTCCAGGATCACGAGGTCGTGGCTGCCGTCGAGAGCACGCTCCCGACCTTTATCTCCGTCTTCCACGACCTCCACATCATAGCCGGCGTCCGACAGATGCAGCAACAGCAGATCGGCGATATCCGAATCGTCTTCGACCAGTAGGATGGATTTCGCGCGACTCATGCCAGACACCAGACCTGTCGTTCAATCACGAGCGGGGACCGTCGACCGACGAAGGACTCGCAGTATGCACTTACTTCGCGCG
>JAAAOT010000270.1 GCA_009908725.1 Bacteroidota bacterium
CGACGTATCCATGGCCTGCATGGACTTCAGCTTTATCGGCGGGTCGATGGGATCGGTTGTAGGGGAGACGATCGCCCGTGCTATCAAGCGCGCCTACACCCGGAAGATTCCGCTTGTCATTATCTCACAAAGCGGTGGCGCACGGATGATGGAGGGCGCGCTCAGCCTCATGCAAATGGCGAAAACCAGCGCCCATCTCGCGCGCCTCGACGAGGCCGGATTGCCGTACATTTCCGTGCTAACGCATCCGACGACCGGAGGCGTGACGGCGTCCTTTTCCATGCTCGGAGACATCCACATCGCCGAGCCGGAGGCCCTCATCGGCTTTGCCGGCCCCCGCGTCATCCGGGAAACGATCGGCTCCGACCTGCCGGACGGCTTCCAGCGCTCGGAGTTCTTGCTTGAGCGCGGTTTCGTCGACATGGTGGTTGACCGCCGTCGCCTTCGCCAGCGGATCATCCACCTCTTCGATATGCTCATGGCGTAAGACCGGGCACGATCACCTCACCCGAGAAGCAAATCCCCCGCCTGCCGCACACCGCGGCGGGCGTTTTTGCTATACGGCCACGGTGTGGGTTATCACGCTTCGCGTAACACCCCGATGCAGCGTGCGTACATGGATGTCTTGGATAAATCTGTGTGTACCTGCCGTGTCCCGTGTACCTTTACCGCGTCCAAGATATTTATAAGCAAAGCGTCGTCCACTTAGGCGTGAAGCTGTCCTCGCTTTCTGATGTTCTCTGCTCCTCTTGTATGTCATTTCCACGTCGAACGCTGCTCACAGGACTCCTGCTCATTTTTGCCTTTCCGGTGATGGTTGCCGGGCAGGACACGGGAGGTGAGGATCCTCCGACGTCACCTCCGGGATACACGACGCCATCGGACGTTAGTGACGTGACCCGGTACCGTCTCCCGACGTGGTCGTATACAAATCTCTGGCTGAACTTTTCAGGACAGGGTAATCGCTCCACGCAGTCGTCTACCGTGGAGGGCCCGATCCGGGTCGACCGGGACCAGACGCGATCGTCTCTAACGACGTCGTTTCGTCCCCAGGCGGAGACGTTCTACGAAAGCGAGCGGCGGACCTTTGAACTGCTCGTCACGCCAGTATTCGATTACGACCGGAGAACGCTGGATCGAGATGAAGGCAATGCAAGTCGGGAGGAGGAACTGCGCACGGTAACTTCCGCGATCGGCGTGTAACTGGAATGGAATGAATACGTGCAGGGCGATTTCTTCCTCACCGCCCGGACCTCGAACCGTGCCGCGTATGTGCATCGCTCGTCTGTAATTGATGAGCCGACGGTGCCGGAAGACGACGTTGCGGATCTTGGCGTGGCGTACCGGAGCAGTGCCCGGCTTGGCATCGGATTCGGGCGCGTACGAGATGTGACGCCGGTCATACGCGCCCTCCGCGTGCGGGAACGTCTGAAGGCGCTCGGGCGGGACGAGGTGATGGGACGGGAGGCCGTCCAGGCGGCCGCTCAGGCGTTCGCGCGTCGACCCGGATATACGGCGATTTACGACCGGCCGGACAAGTATTTCTGGAACGACCTGTTCTCCGAAATCGGCGATGGGACCGATGGCCTGGCACCGGGCGAAGTGTTCTACGTGGCGGAGGCGCTGCAGGAACCGGTCGGCCGACGTCTCGAAGGCGGCGAGGTTCGGGCCGGAGTGACGCTCGCTTACGACAACGAGCTTGAGCGAACGGAGGATAACGGTGTGCTTACGCGGCGCAATCGTGACATTGAATCCGCTTATGGACTCTTTGCCTCCGGGGAGTACTTCACGAACCTGGGGCTCCGCCAGCAGGTCGGAGTCGTTCTCGATGCACGATATTCGCGACCGACGGAGGACGATCGGACTACCGACTCGGCGTCGCGCGTTACCCTCGACGCCACCTGGCTTTATGACGTAGCGGACCGGTTTCGGCTGGACTCGCGGGTCAATGCGAGGTATGCCCGAACGCAGCGTACGGAGCCGTTCGACATCACGGAATCAGCGATTGGTGTGAGCGTGCAGACGGACGCCCGCGTCTTCGTCGAGAATCGCCTCGCCGTGACCGCCGGCGTTGGGTATGCGTACGACTACGAGGATCAGGGAGACCGTGCGGATCAGACCTCGCGTGGCATGTTCTTCGATATCGGCGTCCGGTACTACCTCTTCCGGAGCCTGAACATCTGACCCGGACCGTCCCCGAATGGCTGCGCCTAAACCACACACGCCGCCGCACGCCTCACATCGCCGCACGCCACCCCACCCCCACCGTCGCCGCACACCCCCCATCGCCGCACACCCCCACCGTCGCACGGCCGTGCGACGGTGGGGGTGTGGGTCCGGTCGTACCCGGTAATCAACGAGATACTATCTGGGATCAGAGGTTCTCAGCACGCCCGGTCTGAACGGCGATCGCTTCGATCTCGACCTGGTATCCGTAGTGCAACTCACGCGTCGGGACAACCGCACGTGCGGGTCGGTGGTCTCCGAAAAATGCAGCGTACACATCGTTCACCCGACTCCATAGATTGATGTCCGACACGTACACTGTCGTTTTGAGAACGTGATTGATGTCTGATCCCGCAGCCCGTAGTACAGCAGCGACATTATCCAATGCTTGCTGCGTTTGAGCTTCGATTGTTCCTGGTTCGCGGGAGGCGCCGTCCGCACCCGTGGGATCGACCGGCAATTGGCCAGACACGTAGACGATCCCATTAAATACCCGGGCCTGTTCGTAGTGGCCGGCGGGGTGCGGAGCGTTGTCAGTGGAGATGACGTGCATAGCAACAGCGGATCGATGAGCGGAAGCAATAAGGACAATCAAGACACGCGAGGCGCGTCGATACACCTGGACTCAGTCGACTTGCACCAGTGCAACGATTGGAAACTGGGAGCCAGGTGCAGTGTCCGTAGCAATCGCTGTGACATGACGGCCCGGCGGGAAGGACGCTCCGCCCGTCCCGATCGGTAGCTCGAGCGGGCCGACCTGTGTTGGGACCGTAAGGATCCGTCCCTCCGAGGGGATCGTCTCGACGGCGAATGAGCTTGACCCCGATGGAAAGGTTTCTGTGAAGGACACACCCTCAATCAACCGGTTGTCGGGTTGGGCGTCACCGCCCGGGGGAACGAGGAAGATGTCGACGGGTGGAGCCGAGGCGGATGCGTGGATGAGACGAAGCCCGATCTCATCGTCGGCGAGGTCCGGGAACTCATCCCGGAGGATGATAGCCTGCGGGGTCGACGTGCCCGCATTCTGTCCGGCGGCCAGTCCTCCGGCGAGAACGACCATGTATTGTGCGTCTGCCTCGAGCTGTGAGGCATCGACGGTCAGTAGCGAGGAACCGTCCTCCGACTGGACTTCGACGGTCCCCTCGACTGGCACGTCCTCATAGTCGGTCAGCGCCGGGTCGGTCGCAGGATCTCGGTTGAACGTGAAGCCAGTCACAACTTGCTCTCCGTTGGCCAGGATGGTAAGGTTCTCAGCGTCTGCGGAGGCGTGCAGGAACCGGACTTCGGCGGTGGCCACCGTGCCTTCGTTGTCTCCGCCGCTGTCGCATGCGGAAAAGAAAGCCACCGCGAGGAAGCCGAGTAGAAGCAGGAGCGGGAATGTCGTGTACCGGGATCGACGGGTCGACGGCAGGAGAATACAGATCATGGGATTGCGGGAGTATCTTGGAAAGGGACAAGTACAGGATCGACGAAACGGAAAATGAGCGTGTGCAGTGCTAGGAGGATGCTGTAGATCCGTAGGTTGTAGGCGTCTTCGACAGGCCGAGCATGCTGCGGGCCTCTGCGGGCGTGGCGACCTCCCGATTGAGTTCCTGGGCGATACGAACGGCCCTTTCGACCAACTGCGCGTTGTCGGCCGCTTCGCCGCGACGGTAGTAGATGTTGTCCTCCAGTCCGACCCGGACGTGTCCGCCCATTAGCATCGCCAGCGTCGTCATAGGCAACTGGTGACGGCCGATGCCGGAGCAGAGCCAGAGGGTGTCTTCGGGCATCTCGCGGAGTAACTGCAGCACGTTGTCGACGGTCGGCAGGCTGGACGCCTGGTAGCCCATTACCGTCTGAATCCAGTAGGGTGGTTCGAGTAGGTTGCGGTCGATCAGGTGGTCGACTAGGCGGAGCGATCCGGTGTGATAGGTCTCAAGCTCCGGTTTGATACCCCTCGATTTCATCGTGGAGGCAAACTCGCGGATTTGTCCAAAGGTAAAGGGAATGCAGGCGTCGATGTGGTCCTCCGGTCGAGGGTGTTCGAATGAGGAGGGACGTGCCTTCAGGGTGAACTCGGACATGTCGGGCGAGAGGTTGAGGGAGGCCACCTCCGGCTGGGCGTCGAGGCATGACTGCCGGTCCTCCATGTCGACGTAGAAATCGGCCCCGGTTGTGTTGTTGATGATGGCGTCCGGACACCGGTCGCGGATCCGACGGTTCACCTCCCACCACGTGTCGGTCCTGGTCGCGCCCTTCCATCGTGTTTCGGGGGAGCGGGCGTGCACGTGGATCATCGACGCGCCGGCCTCGCACGCTGCTTGGGCGGCTTCGGCAATCTGCTCCGGTGTTTCAGGAATCGAGGCGTTGTACTCCTTTCCCTGAATGCCTCCGTTGATGGCGCAGCAGATGATGACGGGCGGCATGCCGTCTCGGAGCGCATCAAGGTAGTCGTCGGCACGGGCGTAGCGCCAGAGGTGGTCGAACGAAGCATCCATCGCGGGAAAGGTTGTTGAGAAGAGGAATCAGATGGTGGACGGCGGACAGCAAAGATCAGGGTAGATTCGAGAGCCAGCCATCTTGTTCGTAGGCTGGGTTGGGATAGGTGTAGAATCCCTCGCCCGTCTTCACGCCGAGTTTGCCGGCCTCAATCATATCGTCCAAGACGGGCGGCGGCCGGTCGGACGGTGAGCCGCTCTCACGGTAGTACATCATCTCGATATCGCGGACCACGTCGAGTCCCACTTTGTCCATCAGGCCGCATGGTCCCATCGACGCGTCCCACTCGAGCATCCAGCCCCGGTCGATATCTTCGGGCGTGGCGTAGGCGCCGTCGACGAGAAAGAGCGTCTCCTTCTTGATTGCCCGCCAGATGCGATTGACGGCGTATCCCATGATCTCGCGGCGCACGCGAATTGGGACGAGACCCAGCCGGCGGACGAAGCCAAGGATGGCCTCCATGGTTTGTGGTGCCGTGCCCGGATGGCCCATCACCTCCACCTTGCGGTCGTCCGGTGGGCCGAAGTTAACGTTAGCCACCCGCTCCGGCCGTGTCGTTGCGTCGGCGAGCCACGAGCCGGGAATCGAGGAGGTGTTCGTCACGATCCACGCCTCCGGGGCGGCGGCCCGATCGATGTCGGCGAACACACGTCGCTTGAGGTCGACGTCTTCGGGGACCGCCTCGATCACGAGATCGGCGCCGGCGACGGCCCCGGAAAGATCCGTGTGAGTGGACAGGTCGGCTATGCTGCTCTCAGAGACGGTGTGACCATGATCGTCTCGGCCATCGCTGCGCCCATCGAGCAGTTGGTTCACCGCGTGGCGGGCGTCCTCAACCGTCGCCGGATCGACGTCGTAAAGTCGCGCAGGAATACCTTCTTTAATGCAGCCGTACGCGATGCGTCGGCCCATCGTCCCTGCACCCACGATGCCCACGCGTTGCACATGCGCAGTGTCGGGTGAATCCGACGGAGTGTCGTGTTGCGCGTTGGTCCGGGAGGTTGTCATGACGTCGCACGTTCTTTTCGGTCGGAAGTATGAGGTGCGTCGGAGATGGAGGGCACCGCACGGGAAGGTGACTCCGGCGATGCGTCTGCGCCGGTCGGAAGCGATGCTCCGAAGATGAGCTGCCGTCTCGTGTTCTCGGTGACCTCGTTGCGGACCCGGCGAGCCATCCACCAGAAGCAAGCACCTAGGACGATCCAGACGGCTAGCAGCGCCCACTCCATCGGAATCCCCTCGGCACTGACGTACGGGTCGCGCAGGCTGAGGAAAACGAAGAAGGCAGCCCCGATGACGCCGAGCATCATGACCAAGCGTCCGCCAGGCACCCGAAACGGCCGCGACAGGTCCGGCCGCTGCACGCGCATGCGGAGGGTGCCGACGCACACGAGCAGAAAGACGGCGGCCCAGCAGATAACACCCATGTTGAGCACCGGGGTAAGGCCGCCCTGACCAAGGGGTACACCGAGCGCCCCGACGGCTCCGACGAACAAGACGGCTCCTGTCGGGGACCGGAAGCGCGAATGGACTGCTTTGAAGGCAGGTGGGATCATGCGAGCACGACCGAGGGCGAACAACAGCCGAGAAGCCGCCATGAAGATGGCGTTCCAGCTTGTGAGTAGGCCCAGCAGGGCGGCAGCGAGAACCAAGTCGGCCACAATTGGGGAGTCGAACGTCGCCCGAAAGGCGGCCGCGGCGGGAAGTTCGTCGAGGGCGAGCAGTTCTGGCCATGGCATCGCCATCGACGCCGACACGATGACGAGAACGTAGAAGACGCCTGCGAGCCCAACGGCCAGCACCATCATCCACCCCACGGACCTTAGCGAGGTCGATGCGTCCTTCTCCTCCAACACCTGTGGGATCGTATCGAACCCGGCGAGGAAGTATGGAGCGGTCATCAGTACGGCAAGTATCCCCGGAATCACGGAGGCCCTTCCAGCATCGGTTTCCTGGAACAGCGGGTAGAGATTGTCGACCTCGCCCCACCCGATACCGGCCACGATGAACCCGAGACTGGCCGTGATGAAGAGGGCCGTGAGGATATTTTGCACCTGCGCCCCCCAGCGAATGCCGAGATAATGCAGGCCCGTGAATCCGGCCATGCCGGCCATCCCAATTGCGATGCTCCCGACATAGACCGGGTCGCTGCCCACTGTGTACAACTCGGGGCCGCGGAGCACCGGAAACAGCGTCTCCAGGAGCATCGCCAGCGAGATCGCCTCCCATGCGACCACCGAGATGTACGCCAGAGCCAGAAGCCACCCGGTGAGGTATGACGTGCGGAGACCGTACATCTCGTAGGTGTACGCCATCTCGCCGCCTGAAACCGGGAAGATGGAGGCCGTTTCGGCGTACGTCACAGCAATAAGCATCATCATGAGGGTGCCGAGCACGAACCCGAGCACCGCACCGGCCGGGCCTGCAGGAGAGAGCCAGAAGCCGAGATAGATCACCCACCCGACGCCGACGATCGTCCCGAACGCCATCGTAAAGTACTGTGTCGTCGTGACGACCTTGTTCAGTTCTTCGCGGTCTACGGTGGACATAAGAGGGGGAGGGGTTCGGAGTTATCGCGATGAAGACGGCCCCGGGATGATGGGGAGCACGATGTGAGACGGATGGTCGGCCGAATGATGGACCGTATTCCGTGCCGTCGTCCACGTCGTATCAGCATGGTTGTCGCGGCCGGTATTCAGGTTGCGTGTGAACCGAGGGAAGTTGCTGCTCGACACTTCGACGCGTATTCGATGGCCGGCTACGAAAGCGTTGCTCGTCGCATGCAGGTTGACGTCGACGCGGTAGACTTCGCCCTCTTCCATGCGGCTGACGCGATCATAGCCCTCGCGGTACCGCACCCTCTGGATGCCTTCCTGGATGTTATAGGCTGTTCCGTCGGGGGCGACGTCGACCAGCTTGACGGTGACGTCTGTGTCCGGAGCCGACGACGACAGGTAGATCGTGGCCTGGATCGGACCGGTTACCTCCACGCTCTCGTCCAGCGGGGTCGAGGTGTACACGAGCACGTCGTCCCGCATCTCCACGGCGCGCTGATCCCACGCGCCCTCGGCCTGCGGAGTCTGCGTGCAGCAAGCCTGGCCGCCAATGGTCGGCACCGGCGAGGCCGGATCGTACACAAAGGTGTCAGTAAACGCCTCGCCGGTAGGAGAGCCCGCGGCGTGGTCGGAAGGCGGTTCAGTCGAAAGCCGGCCATCTCCCATCCGGCTGTTGGCGTGGCCGTCGCTGTGGAGGAAGTACCTGGTTCGGTCGGTTTCCGGTAGCGGCCACGCGTCGGCCGACCGCCACTCGTTTTGTCCCATGAGGTAATACTGCACGGGCGAACGGTCGGTGATGCCGGTATCTTCGCCGCGGAGCCAGTGGTCGAACCAGTCGAGGTAGAGACGCCAGTAGTCCAACCGGGCGTCGCCCACGTTTCGCTCGCCGACGATCGTCTCGCCTGTGGCCTCGTGGTGGTCGCAGTGGGTCGTGGGGGCGATAATGATGAACTGGTTCTGTCGCGCCGACGCGCTCACTGCATTCGTCTGGAAGAGGTTGAAGAGCGCCAGCGCCTCGGAGACGCCGTAGTCATACCAGGAGGCGACCTGAAGCGCGGGTACGTCGAAGCGGTCGGCGTCCGTGACGAATGCGTACTGGTCCCACCACGGATCGTCAGGAGCATGCGAGACGAGATCTTCCCACAGGTTCGGCGGCGACTGAGACCGCCGCATCAGGTCGACGACGGGAAGCTCGTTCCAGAGGGCGGCCTCATCGATCTCGGGCAGTCGCGGGCGCAGGTCGAAGGCATCTGTGGCGCGGAGGAGATCATCGCGCGGCGTCCCGGCCGGGTAGCTCGGTCGAAGGCTCCATCCCTTCTCCCGAAACCACGTGAAGATCATCGCGAGCTCGAATGCTCCTCCGTTGTTTGTCGCCCAGTTTCGATGTCGTTCGCCGTGGGTGTACATCGCCCCGGCGAACATCGGGACGGCGGCGGCATGATTCGGATGCCGCTCTGCCGCCAACTGGATCTGGTTCTCGCCGCGATAAGAACAGCCGAAGGTTCCTACCTTGCCCGTCGACCAGGACTGTGCGGATAGCCAGCCGACCGTGTCGTAGCCGTCCTGGCGGTCATGCGCGGTCCACCGGTAGCGGCCCTCCGATTCGTACTTCCCCCGCATGTCCTGGACCGCTGCTACGTAGCCCTGACCCGCAAAGAAACGGGCTGCGGCATGCTCGTCCGTGTCGTTCTTGTTATAGGGCGTGCGGATGAGGACGACCGGCTGTGGCATATCCGCCCCGACCGGGAAGTACAGGTCTGTCGCCAGCCGAACGCTGTCGCGCATTGGCACCATCACCGTTTTCTGCCGGCGCACGTCGTACTCCGCATCCGGCTGCGAAACCGGCTGGCCGTGGGCATGCGGTGCCCTCTCGGTGATGAGCAGGACGGCGAGGAGCGATGTCCATGTGCAGATGCGAAGACAGAGCATGTGTAGCAGGCCTCCGGGGCCGCAGGATGATTTGGGGAATGAATCGGCGAAGGACCTGGAGATTACTCGGGAATGCGGGTGTCGGAGGCAAACTGCTCGAAGAGGCTGGTATCGGACGGCTCCTCGAAGTCGGGCGCCGGAAGTGAGACGTGGTCAGGAATGTCGCCGAACGACCCGGTCTTCAGAAACGACAGTACCTGCGCCTGCACCTCAGGATGAAATTGGCGTGCCTCGCGAATGGCGAGGTGGGTGCCGTTCTCGACGTGTAGCAGGTGACTCGTCGGTAGGTCCTCCTGGATGGCGCGCGCATTCTCGATCGGCGTCGAACGGTCGAGGTCGCCCTGAATCATCAGGACGGGCACATCGATCGAAAAGCCGGTGCGGAAGGCGTCACCGACGTCCGGGGTGGGAGCGAGGTCGCGCGTGGAGTCATAGAAGTGATTGATCGGCCCGACCCACGAAGTGGCCGTATCGGCCTGAAGGGTTCGTCTCCGTTGTGCCGAAATTCCGAGGCTGTGGTCAATCAGCGGGAAGATGAGAGTAACACGGTCAGACTGCCGGCTCCGGTACGCAAGGGCGGCTAGATACCGAAAGTCTCCGTCTTGCATCTCGAGGATGAATCGGGGCCACCGAGCGAGTCCTTCCCGGGTATAGTAATCCGGCGCGAAGCGCTTCAATGCCTGCTGCAGATCGTATCGGCCGACGACGACGGTGACGAGCTCACCCGTCTTTGGATGGGGTACCGTCACGGTTTCGGGTTGCTCTTCCAGCCGATCGAGAAGCGAGCGGATGGCGGCTTCAAGGCCGTCCTCAGGTAGCGCGCCCTGGAGATCGGGGTCTGACTCCGCCAGGCGGATGATGCGCTGATGAGCGGCCCAGACGTGAGACGGACGGTCGTAGGCGTAGTCCAGCGGCTCGATGCCGCCCAGAAGGGCACGGGCGACGCGCTCGGGATGGCGCTTCATGAACGCAAAGCTCCACTGGCTGCCAAAGCTATTTCCCCGAAGAATGATCTGCTCGTAGCCGAGGGCCGCCCGCAGGTCGTTTACGTCGTCGACCGCATTCAATATGTCGTAACCGGAGAGGTCTACTCCGCGCGCCTCCCACGCATTGAGAGCCGACGTGAAGCCGTTTCGATAGGCGTCCCGTAAGACTTTCGGATCGCCGGGCACGTTCAGGGGCACCCCGCTCACCGTCATGTTCATGTCGGGCACGAAGGGCACGTCGACGTTGGGGTTGCCGCGCTGGTCGACGAGGACGAAGTCGCCGACCGACGTGAAGAACTCGATCATCTGCTGACCGTCCGCATCGGTGAGCTCCTCACGATCGATCGTGCTTCCCGGGCCACCGGGTAGGTAGAAGACAGGCGGACCGTCGGCCCCCTCCTGTGCCGGGAATCGGCGGAATCGCACGGTGATGGTGCGCGACGTCGCGGTGCGCCGGTTCTCCGGGACGAACACGATGCCTTCCTCGTATTCAAGGTGCAATCCATTCTCCGCACCTAGAATGGCCGGCGTAATGTGCACGGTGCCCGGTTCCGGATGCTCGCTCTGTGCGGCGACGTCGTTCGCCACCAGCATGAGCCCTATTGCCAGCAAGAGCTTGATGGCGAGCACCATGTCACCAGTGAGCAGCCGTCTTGTGAAGGCGGTGGCGTTGGATAGGTGTAGAGCGCTAACTTTCATGTCGATCGTCAGGGGTCGAGCTCAATGAACGGGGGGGCTGGGGCGAGCAGTGGGCGCGGGCGTAGGAAGGGGACATTGACCGCTCGAAACCGGCCTGCACTGTGCAGGTCAGCGTCTACGTGGTGGCGAACCAGCGGCCGGCCCGGGCCAGGTCGACGTTCCCGCCACTTATGATCGCGCCGACGCGGCCGCCGGACGGATCCACGATGCCCTCGAATAGCGCGGCGGCGGCGAGCGCTCCGGTCGGCTCAACCACGATCTTCATTCGCTCCCACAGGAACCTCATGGCCCGGATAAGCGCCTCATCCGAGACGGTCACGATGTCGTCGACGTAATGCAGGACGAGCGGGAATGTGACTTCACCCAGGGATGGGGTGCGCGCGCCGTCGGCAATGGTATCCGGATTTGTGACAGTCTGCAGCGTGCCGGTACGGAGGGAGCGCGCAGCGTCGTCGCCCGCGTCCGGCTCGACGCCAATGATGCGGCAGTCCGGCGAGAGCACGTCGGCCGCCATAGCGCAGCCGGAGAGCAGTCCGCCCCCGCCGCAGCAGACCACCAGCGTGTCGAGTTCGCCGACCTCGTCGATCAGCTCTTTGCCGGCCGTACCCTGGCCGGCTACGACGTGAGGGTGGTCGAACGAGGGGATAAGGGTCAGGTCGCGCTCGTCAGCAATCTCTGCGGCCAGTTCTTCTCGAACAGTCGTCTCTGGGTCGTACAGTACGATCTCGGCGCCGTAGCCTCGAGTGGCGTCAAGCTTGACGTCGGGAGCATTTTTCGGCATGACGATCGTAGCGGGCATACCGAGCAGCTGCGCCGAAAGGGCGATCGCCTGAGCGTGGTTTCCTGACGAGTACGCAATCACGCCGCGCTCTTTCTCCATGGGCGAAAACTGAGACAGCGCGTTGTACGCACCGCGAAATTTGAACGCCCCCACCCGTTGGAAATTCTCGCATTTGAAGAACACCTTGGCTCCCACCCGCTCGTTTGCGGTCCGCGACGTCAGCACCGGGGTCCGGTGCGCGAGGCCGTCGAGACGCGCGGCCGCCGCCATCACGTCGGCGGGTTGCACGGGAAGGTCGGGTTGGGTAGCGCGGCTGGGAGGCGTGTGCGATTGGTCGGGCATGGCACGCGGGCGAGGTCCGAGGGCGAGGTGCAGTGGTGGCGACACGGTGCAGCGAAGACGACGGTTGGGGTCAGTTGATGCTGACTGTGAGGCGCACGCCGAACACCCGGGGCCGCGGGGAGACCTGAAGGCCGCTCAATGAGAAACTCGACGTGCGAATGCCGACGAAGTAGTCACTGTCGAACGCGTTCTCGACGTAGGTGCTAAGCCGAAACCGATCGGCGATGACACCGGCGGAGAAGTCCCAGGTCGTGTAACTGGGAACGAAGAATTCCTCTCGTGCAGCGATGTCCTCAAATCGTTCGCCGGTGTAAGCCACCTGTCCGCGTACGAACCCGATCAGCCGGTCGGTAAGGCGCGTCTCGTAGCGGGCGAATGCATTGGCCGTCCAGTTCGGCGCACGGGGGAGCGGACCGCCGGAGAGGTCGGCCTGCTCGCCTTCGACGTTGGCTCTGGGGAAGCGTTCGAATGTAGCGTCGAGGTACCCGAGCCCACCACCCATGCGAAGCCCGTCGACCGGGACGGCCGAGAGTTGCACCTCAAGCCCGCGGCTTTCCGCTTCTGCCGCGTTCTGCGTATCGAAGAACGGCGTTCCGGTGGATATGTCGACCGAGTTTACCTGCAGGTTATTCCAGTTCATCCAGAACCCGCTGAGGGCGAACCGGAGCCTGTTTTGGAGCACATCGCCCTTCAGGCCGACCTCGTAGTTCCAGAGCGTCTCCTCGTCGAATGTGGGTTCGCCCTGCGTCTGGTTCTCGTTGAATCCGCCGGCCTTGTACCCTCGAGAGATCGTCCCGTACAGGTTGATGGTCTCCGTCGCGTGATAGGTGGCCGCGAACCGGGGAGACACGTCGGTGAACGAGATCGTCCCGTCCGTCTCCCGAGCAATGAACTCGCCGGGGAAGCCCGGGTCGTCCGGGTTGAGCCGAAGAGCGAAAACGCGGCTGTCGTCCTCACTGCTCACGTCATCGTGGGTGTACCGGAGGCCCGCCAGCAGATCCAGGCGCTCCCAGAGCGTGACGCTCACCTCGCCAAAGACACCAATCGACTCGGTAGTGCGCAGCGTCTCCCCATCGTCAAACTGGAGCGGAATATCCGCGACGAACGGTGCAAACGGCGTGTCTTCGCCGAAGAACCCCGCGACGTCGAACCGGGTCTTGTCCTCGGCATAGTTCCCTCCGATGAGCCACGTGAACGAGCCATCGTCATCGGACTGAACGCGCAATTCCTGGCTGAATGAATCGAGCGTTTCCTCCACGTCCCGCGTTACGAACGTCATCGATGTATTGTCCTCGTCGCCCCGCGATTCGGAGACATTGTCGATCACCCCCGTCAGCGAGATCACTGAGAACGCGTCGAACTGGTACTCGGCGCGCCCCATCAGCCGCGTGGACCGCAGCTCCGACGTAAACTCGACGTCCGTACTGATCTGGTCTTCGTTCTCCGGAAAGATGCCCTGACCCTCCAGCATCGGCTCTTGAAAGCCAAGCGCCACGAGCGCCGGATTCATGGTTCCAGATGGGAGGATGGTCGGGTACCCCTGGCCAAACACCGAGTGGGTGAACGCCGCGTCGATGACGAGGGCCGACGTCGGTTCGTAGCGTAACGCGAGTCGCCCGCCCCACTCATCGCGATCGTTCGTGTTGCCGGCCGGTCCAAGATCTTCGAGGAAGCCATCGCTATGCTCGTAAAACCCGCTGGCCCTGGCGTACAGGTTGTCCGTCAGTGGCACGTTGGCCACGCCGCGTCCCGATACGGTATTGAAGCTTGCGTACGACCCGCCGACTTCGACGTAAGGCGTTGCGTTCGGCTTGACAGTCGTGATGTTGATCGCGCCCGCGATCGCGTTTCGTCCGAAGTGCGTTCCCTGAGGCCCCCGCAGGACCTCGATTCGGGAAACGTCGACGAGGTTGGCGTTGAGGCCGATGTCGGAGGAGGAGGGCGTAACATTCAGACCGTCGATGTAAACACCGTACGTATTGTTCTGACCGCCCAGGTTGCTAACGCCCCGAATCGTGATGTCGGAGGTCGACCGGCGTCCCGTGTTCTGAAACGTGACGTTGGGCGTAAGATCCGCATAGTCCTGGACCTCATTTACGCGAATCTCTTCCAGGTCGGCCGCGGTGAAGGCGGTCGCTGAAATCGGCACCTCTCGGAGGTTCTGCGTCCGGTTCTGGGCCGTCACGATCACCTCCCGTATCTCCTCCGTAGAGAGGCGCAGGGAGAAGTTCACCGTGGTCTCGTCTCCGTTAAGCGTGACCTGCTTCCGGCTCTCGACGTATCCGACGAACCGGGCAATCAGAGTGTACGAGCCTGACGGGATATCCTCGATCGCGTACCGCCCCTGCGAATTCGTGGCCGAGCCGTAGGCCTGCCCTCGCTCATTGATAAAGACGCTCGCTCCCGGGAGCGCTCTGCCTTCACGGTCAGTCACGACCCCGGTCACGGTCGTACCCTGGCCGTGTGCGTTGACCGGTACGGCCAGTATCGCCGCCAACGCGGCAACAGCAATCCATCGGATAATTTCGGGTCGGGGTTGCATGCCGGTCGGTTGATTGTTCACAGGAGTACGCGGCGACGCTCTTCATACACACTTCGAATATTAAAGTATTTTACAGAACGTAAAATATCAAGTATCACAAAGCGCTTCCAGCGAGGAGCATCCCGGAAGGCTCGTTGTGCCCTGCCCCGACACACGTTCCGGACACGGTCGTGTGGAACGATCACTCGCAGTTATCAGCCTGTGGGGTCGTAGCCTGGCGCCCAGCGCATCCCCTCTGGTAAGATCCGGGGGGCCTGGGGAGAAATTCTTGCCACGCGCCCGGTGTCCGCTGCATAGGCTCTGTCCGGTGCATCGGAGGGTCTTTCCGCCGTGGGAAGACGGATATCAACGCGCTCAATCCGAACCTGAAAGAGATCAGTAGGCGGACGTACATAGGGAGTGCTCCGTCCCAGCAGTTGGAGCTCAGCACGATGGCCTTTTGCGAGCGAATACGCATTCGGGTAGAGTTGAAAAACGAACGACGTGGCTCCACCTGACCCGTGCGCGGCCGCCATGGGCCGCGTAATCCCCTGCGTTATGAGGGTTCGCGTTTTCTCTTCCGGGTCGATATCCCACAGGCGCCCGACAATCAGAGCGTTCTCCTCGGCGCGGATCGACACAGTGGCCTGTATCGTCGGGGAGCCCATCAGCGTGACGTTGCGCCCGACGGGGGGAAATGTGTAGGATGCCGTCCCGGGCGCGGCTGAGCGAGCGGTGCGGCGACACGACGAAGATGGAATCTCCGGGCTTTGCCCGCTGGGCGGGTCGATGAGTCGAGAAACACGCCGGTTCTCAGCATCGGACCGGACCGTCGCCTGCGTGCTGTCGACGAGGCGGAGCTCGCCTGCCGAAAGCTCCCTCCAGGTCTCCGCATGGTGCCGTTGCCCGAAACCTCCCTCACAGGACTGCACGAATGCTTCCACCCCGGTCGGCGTCGGCCCCTCGTCGTCCTGCAGATGCCGCTGAAACCAGGCCATCGCTCGGGGCGCCAGCAGGGACGCACTGGTCTGGTTCGCGCGTCGGTGCCCGAAGTCGCCATAGAGCTGGGCAACCGTGGCCTCAGGATAAGCTTCCCGGACGCGTTGTACCCATCGAAGCGCTTCTGTCACCGGGAAGATGTCGTCGGTGAATCCGTTTGCGATGAGGGTCGGAGCTGGCGGACGGTCCATCGGAAGGCTGATCGCCGCGTGATGCTGTGTGAATTCACGGGCGGCGTGTCGGGACGTCTCTGTGGACGGTGCGCTACTCGGGAAAGCCTCGAACCAGGTCGATAAGTCGATCGAAGAGTCGGCGTTCGGTGGCGCGTTGTAGTGTGACTGTCCCTGTCGCCACAGCCCCTGCACGATGCTCTGCTTGAGAACGCCCAGCGGAGCCCGCGAGAGTGTGTCGGAGCCAATGGCGTAGTCGAGAGCACGACCGTTGGGGGCCAGCGCGTAGGTCAGGTCCGACCATGCGATGAAGGGCACCGCCGCCCCAATCTGCATAGCGATGCCGTGTTCGGGGCTGGTCCATGGAGCGTAGCTGCCGTCCGGCTCCTGAATGCGGTCGCGGAGCGTGGCTAAGAGTAGCCCCCGGCCGCCGCCGTACGATCCGCCCTGCACTCCAATTGCAGGCTCGACCAGTCCTGCGTCAACGAGTCGTCCCGATAAGTACTGTACGTCGCGAATGCTGTGGCGTGC
Organism: Bacteroidota bacterium; assembly: GCA_009908725.1. Lineage (GTDB taxonomy): Bacteria > Bacteroidota > Rhodothermia > Rhodothermales > Salinibacteraceae > Longibacter. The sequence continues at coordinate 16,221 of JAAAOT010000270.1, forward strand.
ATCGCCGAGATGGTCCCATCCCCGCGTGCAGGCCTCTGGGGTCGCCCGGCGCGAGGCCTCTGTCCCGCATGAGGCTCCGCGGCCGCGAGCGGTGAATGTCATCACGGCGAAGCCTGAATCCGTGTACGTGGTATAGGTCGAGCGCCCACGCGCGCCGCCCAGGTACGGGCCGTCCTTGGTACCGTTGTACCCGTGCATGCGCACCACGAGCGGGAACGGAGCCTCGGCGATGCTGTCGGCCGGGAAAGCGACGTTCACATCCAGTGGCACCCCGTCGAAAGAGGGCACTCTCGTTTCGATCGACCCTTCACAGTATCGCATACCGTCGACCGGGATGCACTCGATCCGGTCGAACACCCGGTCGACGCTGGCGGGTGGCGACGGGATCTCCGAAGTGTCCGCCCCACACCCGGCAATACCCACAAGGACCACAGCCACGATCAGGAGCACGGAGCCGACACCGAAGGTCCGTGATAAGAGACGTGCTGACAATGCTCGCGGTCGTGACGTTGGCCGACGGACACCAGAACGAGGGATGAGCATAGGGCGACTTCGGTGATAGGAGAGAAATTGTAGGAACCAAGTACCCGGCGGGAGGAAGGAGCGACGGCTCTATGCTATGAGCCCTCCGTCGACACCGAGCACAGCGCCTGTAATGAACGATGCGTCGTCGGAGGCGAGGAACGCGTAGGCGCTGGCGACCTCGTCGGGGGTTCCGAATCGGCGCAGAGGTGTCTTTTGCCGAATGAGCGCGACGATGTGGTCGGGGACGGACTCGACCATGCCTGTCTCGACGAATCCCGGTGCCACGGCGTTGACGGTGATCCCCTTCCGGCCGAGCTCGCGGGCCCACGTTTTGGTCATGCCGATGACACCCGCCTTGGCCGCGACATAATTCGTCTGGCCGAAATTGCCGTATCGTCCCGCGATTGAGGTGGCGTTTAGGATCCGGCCGAATTCTCGCTCTTCCATGTGCGGCACCACGGCCTTCGTGCAGTGAAATGTGCCTTTGAGGTTCACGTCGATGACCTCCTCGAAGGCCTCTGCGGTCATCTTTTGCAGCGTAGCGTCGCGGGTGAGGCCGGCATTGTTAATGAGAATGTCGATCTGTCCGAATCGGTCGATGGACGCCTCGGCGAGAGCTTTCGCATCCTCCACTTGCGCCACGTCCGTTTGGATGAAGATAGCCTGACCGCCCGAGCCGTCAATGCTGGAGACGGTCTCCGCCCCCCGCTCCGTGTCAAGGTCTGCGATCACGAGGCGCGCACCCTCTCGGGCGAACCGTTGTGCCGTTGCTCGGCCAATGCCGTTCGCGCCGCCCGTTATGATCGCCACTCGATCCTTCAGGCGGCCATTCGCTACTGTCTCGGTATTCTCGGACGAAGACTCAGATGATGACATAGGTAAAGAGACATCGTTTGTGAATGGCATACTGGGTACAACCCGGAACGCAGTGCAACCAACAACGCAGGATAGCACGCGAGGGTGTGCGATCGGCCCGTGCAATCCAGGTGGTAGATCGATCCTGCCGGAAGATTGCCTGGGGTCGCCGTGCAGTGGTGTTATTCCTGAATGATGAGGTTGTAAGGGGTTGTGAAATGTGCGAGCGCATCCCGGACGTTCGACTGGAGGGTATCGGGGGAGATGCGCGGCATTTTCGTCACATGGATCTGCACGTGAACGGCTCCGCTGGAGTCGGGCGACACCGCTACGTCGGCCGTTTCGACCCCCTGCGCTTCCGTCACCGCTTCGCGGTATACGTCGGCGATCTCCCTGTGCCGCAATTCGGGTTTGAATACCTTGCCTACGGCCGTCTGGGGCATGGTATCAACGATGCGCACATGTTTTGGTACGGCAGGTCGCTCCGTCACTCGCGCCTCCGCATGGGCGAGCAGTTCGTCTTCCGTCGCATGTGCTGCAGGACGAAGCTGGACAAACGCGACCGGCAACTCACCTGCGTATGCATCGGGACGGCCCACTACCGCGGCGATCTCGACCGCCGGATGTTCATGAAGTGCCTCCTCGACCTCTTTCGGGTCAAGGTTGTGCCCGCTCCGGATGATGAGGTCCTTCTTTCGCCCGTCAATCCAGAAGTAGCCGTCCTCGTCCTGGCGACCGAGGTCGCCGGTATTTAGCCACAGGCCGCCGTCGCTGGCCTCTACCCACGCGTCTGCATTGTGCGCCGCGTCTCGGTACCCCTCGAACACATTTGGACCGCGGATGAGAAGGACGCCGACCTCGCCGGCGTCGCACCAGCGTTGGAAGACACCGTCGTCATCGAGCAGGGCGACCGCCATCTCCTGGTAAGGCAGCCGAAGCCCAACTGACCCCGGACGGTGCTCCCCGCGGCGCGGCATGACGGACGAGACGCACGTTCCCTCGGTCAGGCCGTAGCCTTCCAGGATCGGAATTCCTGTCTCGTTCCTGAAGCGTCGGTACACCTCGACCGGTAGCGGCGCAGCTCCGCTGAACGCGAATTCGACGCTGGAGGCGGCTGCGGCGGAAGAGGGTACGTCCAAGAGTGCGCTAAAGACCGTGGGGACGCCGCTGAACGCTGTCACACCGTAGTGGTCTACGATACGCCAGAATTTTGGAATCACGTCCGGGTCACGAAATCCCTTCGGGGTGGCGAGGACAACGCTCGCCCCCTGGCTCCACGGAGCGAGGCCGAGGATGAGGGCTGCATGTGCGTGGAAGAGGGGGAGCCCGCAGAGAATGGTGGTTTTGCTTCGGACGCCGGCGACGGTGACGCCGGCCCAGGCATCGAAGACTTCGTTCCGGTGCGTTCGTGCGGCAAGCTTGGGACGCCCCGTTGTACCGCCTGTGTGAAATAGAGAGGCAATATCGTCAGGGTGAATCTGCCGGTCGGAGACTCGCCGATCGTTCGGTTGCGCATCGAGATGAGGGTGGAACGGCTCGACGCGGGGCCCTCCCTGCGGCGATGGCGCGGACGCGCGTCCCCACCGCCACAGCTTTACACCCGCACGGCGCAGACCCGAGAGGTGCCGTGCCAGGTCCACCTGAAGAATCGTCTCCAGTGACGGCACCTGATTCTGAATGCGTGCCACCTTCTCCCAGAGGTTCGTGCCAGGAAAGGGGGCGAGCGTAACGAGTACCTTCGTTTCGGCCGCTCGCATGAGGTCGGCAATGGCCTCTGCATCCAGAAGCGGATTGATGGGATTCGCAATCCCGGCTGCTTCCGCGCCCCAGAGGACCGCGTGTGTATCAGGAAGGTTGGGCAAGAGGTACGAGACCACGTCTCCACGGCCGACGCCGAGCGCGTGGAACAGGTTTGCGGCCTGCGTAATGCGGCCGACGAGTTCCTCGAATGAGTAGTCATCGGACCGCTCGTATGCGGCGCCGCGGAGAAAGAATTGGAGCGCGGTCTTCTCAGGATGCCGTGCGGCGCCCTGGCGGAGCATCGCATAGGTGCTCTCGGGCAAATTGCGCTCACGGAGCGGGACCTGCTCGATCGCCTCCACGTCCGCCTGCGTCGCGATGCCCTCCGACAGATTGGTTGCTGTACTCATCGGGTCTCGTGGCCCTGGTGAGGGAGGTGGGATGAATTGCGGCAACACCTAGGAAGCAGCCTTCCGTGGGCGGATATCGCCTCGGGTCGCATGGAATAGAGGCTACGGGCGAGCATCAGACGACGAGGATGTCGGATCTGCAGTTGCGGTACTGGTCGTATTGCCTTCCTCCTCCAGGTTCGCAGATGCCATCTCCTCGAGGGTGCCGACGAGCACCTCCAGGTAGCGCGAGAACGTGTCGCCATGGCCGGCGCCCTCGACCGGGATCAGGGTCGCTGTGTCGACGCCGCGCTCGCGCATGTTTTGCATCGCAACTCGCGCGTTGGCGAATGGGACGATGTTGTCGCCGGTCCCGTGAACCATGTAGACGGGGGCTTGTGGCGACCACTGGTAGTTCGAGTTTTCTTCGAGGACGCGTACGAGCGCAGAATCTCGTCGGGTCTGAATGCCCGATCGAAAGTCGGAAGTGAACACCGTCTTCGGGGTTGGCGGCACCGCCACGTCAAAGACGGAGCGTGCTGTGTCGAGGGGCGCGGCGTACGGAGACACGACGACATCGGCCCACGACCGGTCGAGGTCCTCATAGTGGTCGAGGTACGTGTCGATGACCCACAGGTAGACGTTTAGAATCTGTTCGCCCGCGTCGCTCTGGGCCACCCCGAGGTCTTCTGTAGACAGAACCGAAGCCATGAACTCGGGCAGGTGATACACCCCGCTGCCGTTGACGCTTGCCGCAACCCGGAAGGTCGAGTCGCCACGGGCTTCCATGCGTCGATGCAGCGCCATCGATGTCGAGCCCCCCTGGGAGTAGCCGGTGAGCACCACGTCACCCCGGAGCGGGATGTCCTGCCGGCCAGCCACCTCCGCGGTTGCTCGCAACAGATTCCATGTTGTCATTGCATGGCTTTCGAGTAGATAATACGGGTGCGGCCGACCCTGGGAGGCGCCATAGCCGATATAGTCAGGAGCCGCGACGACGAAACCCTGCGCGGCGAGAAGGCGGCACAGCGCCACCTCGAGAGTACGTTCTGCAAGGTTGGACGGGACCTTCGTGTCGCCCTCGAACGGGTAGATGGTCCCGTGTTGATAGCTGATCGTCGGAAGTGGACCGTCGGCCTGAGGAACGAAGAGCGCCCCCGATGCCTCGATGGTTTCCCCGGTCTTGAGGTCCTCGGTTTCATAGACGACGCGGTACGCATCCACATCGTAGGCCGCGCGCTGCTTCAGGGCGACAAACGCTTCCGGGGCCTGCGCTTTTAGCATGTCGACTGGAATGGTGCCCATCCGTTGGGCTTCCACGAGCGTGGAATCCTGCGACGCATCGTTGCTCGCGCCCGCCGCATCGCCCGGGTGCGATTCCTTGTCCGATGCGCATCCGGCTGCAAGAACAGCCACTCCAACAAGGCACCAGATGCTCGTCCAGCGAGCGAGACGACGGGCGATGGTGGTGGCCTTATCCTTTAAAGCCGTCTTCAGTAGAATCATGTTCACCACAGGTTCTTGGGATGCATTACCGTGCAAATAGAAAAGTACGGCGACCGTAATGACGACGAGTGCCGACCGCACGTCGGAATAACTCTGTCTGAGCAATCTGTTAAAATATATACACAGTGTAATCAAAACATCAAGACTCCGTCATGCGCGGTATCCGATCCTGGGTGCACTTGCCCGTGAACGTGCGCGGCTCCCTCAATCGTTACCCTCCTGAATGTCGTCTATGAGCAGGGATCCATATGCTCGATGACTACGAGAATCGTCCGGAGCGGGAACAAATCCGCCGGAAAGCTCCTTGCTACGTCGTATTTCACTCTGATTATCGTTTTACAGATCGAAAATGGATCCAACGGCCGTTTCCGAGGCACAATCTGAAGTGTCGGCCGACCGCGTCGACCACATTCTAGAGCACTATGTCACGATTGCCGAGACACTGGGGACGATGCTGGCCCCGATCCTGGAGGTTGCTGTTCACGACCTGCGAAAGCCAGGGTCTTCAATCATCGCGATTTACAACGGGCACCTCACCGGGCGTAACGTGGGGGATGGAGCGACGGACTTAGGTCTCCGCCGCCTGCGAGGAGATGATGTCCCCGACGCGATGGTCGGCTACGCAAATGAAAGTCCGGACGGGACGAAGATGAAGTCGTCCTCCCTTGCGATCCGAGACGACGAGGGAGCGCTCATCGGCGCATTGTGCCTGAATCTCGATATTTCGTATTTCGAGCAATACGGTAAATTCGTGCAGCGACTGATTTCAACGCACGAAAGTATGCACGTCGACGATGGCGAAGATTTCGGCGCGACAAGTCCGGCCGAGGACATTCGGGATGCTATCGACCAGATCTGCCTCTCAAACGGCTGGATGGGGCGCTCGCTTTCCAATGATCAGAAGCGAACGATTGTCGAATTTCTTTATCGGCAAGGCCATTTCAAGAAGCGGGGTGCGGTGACGATCATGGCCGAACAGCTTGGTCTCACGCGCCCCTCAATCTACAATTACAAGAACGACTACGTAGATCGGCGGAAGAACCGGAAAGAAACCGTGGACGCTGAGAACACAGACTCCAGGACGGATTGAATGCTGTGATCACGGGCATGACCTCACCTCCCGCCCCACCGTCGCACGGCCGTGCGACGGTGGGGGAGGGAGACTGATCATATCCGACGATCCATGCAACAAAAAACGCCCCGCCGACGAGTGTCGGCGAGGCGTTGCATCCCCCCGGCGTCGGATGGTCGCCTGAGTCCCGAAGGACGACAAGCGAGCCAGTCCGAGCGCCGGTTTCACCCCCTTCGGTGAAAGTCAATGTTGCAGTCGGCCTGCGTCGTGAGGCGTCAGGAGCATGATCCTGAACGTCCCCGGGGGCGGTGACGTGACCGATAGCAGACTACGTTGTAGCGTATAGAAAATCTACGGAGATGTAGAGCGACCCGGCCGGTACGTTCGGACGAGTGGTGCATGCGCCATCGGTGCACGTTGGAGTCCGCGGTCGTGTCGTCACGAGGCGAGCTCGTACCCCGAGGGGGTTCGCACGTCCGCAGAGACCGGACGTAGACAGAAAACGCCCGGCGCCGCCGGTACGGGCAACGCCGGGCAGAGACGATCGGTCGGATCGCGGCTCCGTCGTTCGAGCCTTAGTCAGACGCTCGCGGGCTCCAGGGTGGGGCCGGCTGCAGCGATTTCGGCATCGGCAACCTCTTCGTACTGCTTGAAGTGATCCCGGAAGAGTCCGACCAGCTTCTGAGCCTGTTCGTCATAGGCCTCGACGTCGTCCCACGTCTTGCGCGGCTGCAGAATTTCTGCCGGCACGTTCGGGCAGTCGAGCGGGACGTTGAACCCGAAGACCGGGTCCTGTGTCATCTCGACGTCCGTCAGTGCGCCATCGTGGATTGCGTCGATGATTGAGCGTGTATGCGGCAGCGGCATCCGGTGCCCGGTTCCGTACGGCCCACCGGTGATGCCCGTGTTGACGAGCCACGCCTCCGATCCGTGCTCTCGCATCTTGTCGGCCAGCATCTCCGCGTACACGCTGGGATGCCAGACGAGGAATGCAGCGCCGAAGGCCGCGCTGAACGTGGCTTTCGGTTCGGTCACGCCCACTTCCGTGCCCGCCACCTTCGCCGTATAGCCGCTGATGAAGTGGTACATCGCCTGTTCCGGCGTCAGTTTGGCCACAGGCGGCATCACGCCGAACGCATCGTACGTCAGGAAGATGATGTTGTCCGGGTGGTCGCCCATCGCCGGGATTTTCGCGTTCGGAATGTGCTCCAGCGGGTATGACGCCCGCGTGTTCTGCGTAATCGACGTGTCGGAGTAATCGACCGCACGCGTCTCCGGGTCGACGACGACGTTTTCCAGGACCGTGCCGTAGCGGATGGCCTGGTAGATCTCCGGCTCCTTCTCCGCCGACAGGTCGATGGCCTTGGCGTAACAGCCTCCCTCGATATTGAAGACACCCTCGTCGCTCCAGCAATGCTCGTCGTCGCCGATGAGCATCCGGTTCGGGTCGGCCGAAAGCGTCGTTTTCCCTGTGCCCGACAGCCCGAAGAAGAGCGACACGTCGCCGTCGTCGCCCTCGTTGGCGGAGCAGTGCATTGACAGCACCCCGCGCTTCGGCATCAGGTAATGCATCACGGTGAAGATGCCCTTTTTCATTTCCCCGGCGTACTCCGTGCCGAGAATGACCATCTCGCTGTCCTCAAATGAGACGTCGACGCTTGTTTTCGACGTCATATGCTGCGTTTGCCGGTTGGCGGGAAACTGCCCGGCGTTGTAGATGACGAAGTCCGGCTCGCCAAAGTCTGCCAGCTCCTCCCGCGTCGGGCGGATCAGCATGTTATGCATGAAGAGCGCATGGTACGGGCGCGAGCAGATGATGCGGGCCTTCAGGCGGTGCTTCGGATCCCACCCGGCAAACCCGTCGATCACGTACAACCGGTCGCGCGTGTTGAGGTAGTCCTGGGCCCGTTCGCGATTGATCTGGAACGTGTGGGTGTCGATCTCCATGTTGATCGGCCCCCACCAGATGTCGTCCTCACTTTCTGGGTGTCGAACGATGCGCTTATCGGCGGGACTGCGGCCCGTCTTTTCGCCGGATTCGATGCGCAGAGCGCCTGTGCTTGTGACGCATGCGGTCGGGTCGCGATGGATGGCCTCCTCGTAGAGGCGGGCGGTAGAAGCGTTGCGAACGATATCGGTGACATCGATACCGTGGTTGGAAAGGTCAAGGTTGGACATATGGAAAACCCTCTTAGAAAGGGCGCTCAATCCAGAAAGCAAGGTGAGTTGCGGAAGGGGCACCGACGATGAGTACGCATCAGGCGAGGCGTCGTGGGACCGCTGTCGGAGCAAGGCGACCGCGGGATATCGGTAACGAACATAATACTTGGCTGGCACGGTGTCCACTAGTCCGCGATGCCCGTGGGCGAGCCCGGTAAGCGGTGCAATAGCAATATGCGGCCCCGACGGGAAGGTCGGCATCGGTTGGCACACGGTACATCGTGTGGGGTCAAGCCCTACAGTGGAGAGTCTAAAATGCGGGGGGAAGTGTCAAGGGGCAGGGCGAGATGCGACGTGCGAATTTCGAGCATGGACGTTCGAATCGCGGCGTTCGAAGAAGGATCGCATTGCTGCTGTTCGGCCGACGATCGTTCGGGCCACGATCGTTCGGGCGATTACCGTTCGGCCTGCGCACGTGTGTCGGCGACCGTCATCGTGCCGGTCGCGGTTCGCCCCCGGGTTTCGGGCGCGTACATCATCTCGGCTTCGGCCGGCGGATGCGTGTACGTGCCGCGGGTAGTTGCAATTCACTCGTGCTCCGAAACGTGTCCGTGCGAACGGACGTGCTGGTGTGGTTCATGTGCGCGCCGCTGCGCGAGGTGGAGCGCACCGAGCACACCAGCTCTGGCACCGAAGTGGGGAGGCACGATGTAGGAATCAAGATTGCTCGTCAGACGAGGAAGATCGACGTAGCCCGCCAGTTCTTGTCGGAGGTGGTGACGAATACGGGGAAACAGATGCTTCTGCTGCATAACACCGCCGCCCAGGATGATTCGTTCTGGGGAAAGGACGTAGATTAGCGTCGCACATGCCTGAGCGAGGTATTGCGCGTGAATGGACCAGATGGGATGATCCGTAGGGAGTTTCTCCGGTTGCGTACCGACGCGTGCCTCGAGTGCGGGTCCGGATGCGAGACCCTCCAGACAGTCTCCATGGTACGGGCAGAGGCCGTCGAACGTGTCCGCTTCGAGCCGGCGCACGCGAAGATGACCCATTTCTGGATGGAGCAGCCCATGGTGGGGGGTGCCATCGACGACAAATCCTCCGCCGATGCCCGTCCCAATTGTGAGGTAGAGGAGGCTGTCGACATCCGTGCCGGCTCCCCAGACGTACTCGGCAAGAGCTGCAGCATTCACATCTGTATCTACGGCGACCGGACAGTCGAGAGCCTGAAAGGGCTCGATGATGTCGACGTTTGACCAGCTTGCCTTGGGTGTGTTAAGAAGGCGACCGTACGCCGGGGAGTCCACACTAGGGTTGATTGGACCGAACGATCCGATGCCCAGGGCGCGAAGCGGGGAAGAATGAGCCTGGAAGAAGTCCAAGACGGCCGTCAACGTTTCGTCGGGCGCGGTCGTCGGAATCCGAGTGACTCGCTTCAGGTCATTCGGTCCGGATCCAGTGGCGCACACGAATTTGGTACCGCCTGCTTCGATGGCTCCAAACGTCATGTCGAGTGCGCGAGAAAAACAGAGAAGAGCAGATAGAAAGGGGGCCGAATCCTCACACCCATCGGGGCCGGATGCGAGGGCCGCGTGAGTCGACTATGCGTCCATTTGGCTGCCGCAGGACGCACGGACAACAAGTTCCGGTTGGAGGACGATCAGAGCTGCGGCTCGGTCGGGAGATGCAATGCGGTCAAAAAGAAGATCTGCGGCCCGGCGTCCCATTTCGTAGCTCGGCTGGCGGACCGTGGTCAGGGGAGGATCGAGTAACTTCGCCCAAGGCGCATCATCAAACGTTACAACCGCGATGTCCTCTGGAATGCGCAGGTCGTGTTCGCGGACGCTCTCCAGGACACCGAGCGCGAGCTGGTTGTTTGCCGCGAAAAGAGCGGAGGGGGCGTGATCCAGTCGCAAGAGTTCGTCGGTTAATGCTTTGCCAGCGTCGCGTATGGGACGCCCCTCTCGGACGAGCTCGTCGTCGAACGGGATGCCTTGATCATGGAGCGCTCGTCGGTACCCCGCCGCTCGCTCTGCACTCGTTGCGATCGTTTCGGGACCATTAATCAACCCGATCCGCCGGTGGCCGAGCTCGATCAGGTGGTTGACGATATCGCGTGCGCCGCGTTCGTTATCAACGACTACCGTGTCGACGGAGGCATCGGAGATGCGCCGATCGAAGAACACAAGGGGCATCCCGATATTTTTAATGTCCAGATTCAGGTCGCTTCGGGCGATCGGTGGGAGAATCACGCCATCTGCGGACTCAGCCTTGAGTACATCGACGTAGAACTGCTCGCGATCAGAGGTTTCGTCGGTATTGCACAGGATAACCGCAGCGTCACGTGCATACGCAACATCCTCCGCGCCGCGAACGACGTCGGAATAGAACGGGTTCTGGATATCCGGAATGAGCAGGCCGAGCATGTGGGCCCGGCCGTCCAGCCGCCGAAGCCGGCGGGCAACCCGATTGGGCTGGTACCCCAGATCGTCGATTGCCGCCTTCACGCGGGTCCGTGTATCGTCATTGACCATGTCCGGACGGTTGATCGTGCGTGACACAGTGCTGATCGAGACGCCGGCCTGACGCGCGACGTCTTCTAATGTGGCCATAAGCGGGAGCAGGGCAGTCGGAGAGTCATCCAATCGAAGGTATCAAACGAGGCCGATGGACTCAAATACGCCACAAACGTTTTCACGCAATTGCATCCTTGTAAGCAACTGACACAACTGCGAATGGACAGAGGCTTCCGGCAATGTCGGTCCTGTTTCCACTGGAAAACCGCCTCAGTCTGAATACAGTGGGGTTTAAGCCGAATCTGCCGAGAGGGCGGCTAGTAAAAACAATCATTGACGGTTGTTTGAGAAGCCTACTAGAGATCGGTGCCAAAAACCAAAGGGGCGCTCGAATCTGAGGCTCCAAGCCCTTGTAAAACGGCGAAGAAGGCCGCTTTTTTTGCTATCTTAGTTGAAAAGATAGAAGATAAGGGCAGGCTAAAAACTAAGGGCCCGCTCTGAAAACGTTTGCAATTAATTTGATCATGTTATTAATTGGTGATGTGTCCGTGGGCTGGCCTCGTCCAGGGTGCGAGAGCACCCCGGAACCGAAGAGCCGCCATACCTCCGGCCGACCGAGCCCTGAGCCAACGGCATTCCGCCCCTAAAAGCCGCGGCTTTGACCTAAAGACTCGAAGGGTGCCCCATTCTATTGGAAGCGCTTACGCCCCGTCCTATTGGAAGCGCTTATCGCTACGGGAGCGCTTGATGTTACGAACAGCCGGTCGAATGAGTATTTGCATCTGTCACTGCAGCCTCTGCCTCAATCAGCGCGTGGGGCTGCGTCCCAAGACCTCACTAACTCAGTGCTGAGTGTGATGCTACGAACGACAATGCACGATGTGCGAGATCTTGCGTCCTACGCTTCTCGACTCACGTCCTTCGCGTTTCGGACCATTTCTTGTCCTGCGCCCAGTCCTTGTCGGTCTGGTGTAGACTCGGCTGGGTCCAAGCCGACGTCTACTTCTGTGAAAGATTCGACGCCATCGCTCCGACGCGCACACGCCGCGCGACGGACCGAGTGGATGGGGTGGACCCCCGTGTTCGTGCTTATGACCCTTCTTGTTCTGGGGCTGTGCCTTAGCTCCGCAGAACCGGCATACGCGCAGCAGCCCGACGTCATTACCGGGACCGTGACGGACGCACAGACCGGCGAGTCTCTCCCTGGCGTGAATGTGCGCATTTTAGGCACGAACATCGGGGCAGCCACTAACACCGACGGGACCTACCGTTTGTCCCAGGTTCCGGCATCGGCCGACTCCTTGGCGTTTTCCTTCATCGGATACGTTACGGAGCGGGTGTCGATCGACGGCCGCTCGGAGATCGACATCCAGCTGGTCAAGCAGGTGCTGGAGGCAGGCGACCTTGTGGTGACAGCGCTTGGTCTCGAGCAGGTGCAGCGGGCTCTCGGGTATTCGGTGGAGGAGATCGACGGTGCAGCGATTTCGCAAGTTGAGCGCGTCAATGTCGCGAATGCCTTAGCTGGGCGTGTTGCGGGTCTCCAGGTCACGCAGAGCGGCTCGGGACCGGGCGGGTCGGCGCGCATTGTAGTTCGGGGGAGCAGCTCGTTGAACAAGGACAACCAAGCCCTAATCGTCCTCGACGGCGTCCCGGTGGATAACACCAACCTCCAGTCGGCTGGACGCTTCGGCGGATTCGACTACGGCGACGGCATCACCAATCTCAATCCGAGCGACATCGAGTCCGTCTCGGTGCTCAAAGGACCAAACGCTGCCGCACTCTACGGGACGCGGGCCGCCAACGGTGCAATCGTCGTGACGACGAAGAAGGGGGAAGCGCAAGAGGGCCTCGGAGTGACTTACAACTCGACGCTCACCTTTGAATCGCCCACTGTATGGTTCGACGAGGAGTTCCAAAACACCTTCGGCCGAGGAACTCAAGGGCAGGTCTGCGTGGATCAAGACCCACCCGTGGGAAACCAGTGTCTGACGAACGACGGAACCCTGATCGCGTCGCCTGGGATCGAGTCGAGCTTCGGACCCCGTATGGAGGGCCAGCCCGTGCAGCGCTTCAATGGCGAAGTGGCACCGTTCTCGCCTCAGGAGGACAACATCCGCGACTTCTACGACATGGGCTCGACGGTGAGCAATAATCTGGCCCTCACTGGCGGGAACGAGACCGCTACATTCCGCGCTTCCTACACCAACTTGCAGAACAATGGCATCTTGCCGGGTCATGATCTGGACCAGAATACGTTTCAACTCGCCGGAACGGTGAACCTGACCGACCGGCTGTCGGCCACTGGGCGGGCGACGTACTTAAAGCGCACGACGTTCAACCGCCCCAATCTGACAGATAACCCGGACAACACCGTGTACAGCTTTCTGTTCACGCCGCGAAGCGTTCGGCTCGACGCTCTGCAGCCGTTTCAGACGCCGAGTGGGCAGCCTGTCGTATGGAACAACCAGGTACCTGGGCGCCGCCAAAATCCGTACTGGACGGTCAATCTGAACACCAACAACGACGAGCGAGACCGCCTGTTGGGTCTCTTACAAGCTGAGTACGCGATCGCTCCATGGTTGGCGCTGCAAGTGCGCGGAGGGCTCGACCAATACGCTGAGCTTCGACGCTTCCGGCGCGCCAACAACACCGTGTTCGAAATCAGTACGGCTCCGAGCCGTGCGCTCTTTCGAGAGACCAGCGTCCGAGTCGAAGAAATCAATTACGACGCCCTCCTGACGGCCAGCGGTCAGCTGACATCGGATTTCTCCGGAGAGGTCAGTGTGGGTAGCAACCGCTTACTGCGTGAGGCGACTCTGGAAGGATTTACGGGCAACGGAACCAGCGTGCCCAACCTGTTCGTCCGCACCAATGCGGTAGACGAAGTGCCATTCGTGGATGTGGTCGACCGGCGAGAGATTCAATCCATATACGCACTAGGCCGACTCGGATATCGGACCTACGCCTATCTCGACGTCTCGGCTCGCAACGACTGGTCGTCGACTCTGCCGGTAGACAATCGGTCTTTCTTCTACCCGTCGTTCAGCGGTAGCTTTATTTTCACGGATGCGTTTGATCTCGACGGACCGTACCTCTCTTTTGGGAAACTGCGTGCCTCGTGGGCCCAGACCGGGAACGACGCCGATCCGTTTCAAATTCAGCAGACTTTCGGGATCGGAGGCCCGCTGGGCGGCTCGTTCGGCGGGCAGAACTACGCGAGCACGTCCGACGTCCGGCCCAACCCGAACACCGAGCCGGAGATCACCACCTCAGTCGAGATCGGGACTGACCTCCGGTTCCTACGCAACCGCCTGGACCTTGAGGTGACCTATTACACGCAGACAACCGACAACCAGGTGCTTGCGATTCCGGTTTCGTCCAGTTCGGGGTTCACCAGCCAGATAATCAACGCAGGAGAGATTACAAATCGTGGCTTTGAAGTTCGCGTCGGCGGGTCGCCCATTCGACAGGAAAACCTCCAGTGGAACCTCAACTTTAATTTCGCGGCCAACCGATCGGAGGTCCGGAACTTCCCCGGCGACATCACCACCCGAGTTCTTGGGACGAGCCGGTCTGGCGTTCAGGTTGTTGCAGAAGAAGGAGAAGAGTTCGGCAACATCGTCGGTGAGCGCTACCTGCGAAACGATACGGGTGAGATCGTTGTCGGGCCTGACGGCATTCCTGAACGCGATCCCGAGCGCGGTGTGATTGGTAATTTCCAACCAGATTGGACCGGCGGAGTGAACACGACCTTCCAGTGGCGGTCGATCTCTCTTGATGCCGTCATCGACATTCGGCAGGGAGGAGAGATATACTCCCTCTCCAATGTCATCACCCATCAGAACGGGAACCACCGGGCGACGCTCGAAGGACGGGACAGAGGGTTCATCTTCGACGGTGTGACGGCTGACGGCGCGCCAAACCAGGTCGCCGTCGACCCCGAGGTCTTCTGGGCTGAGGTGGCGGCCTTTCCGGACGGAGCGATCGACGAAGAGTTTATCTACGACGCCAGCAACATCCGTCTCAGCGAGGTTACGCTCCGCTACCGATTCCCCACCAGCTTGCTGCAGGCTACTCCGATTCGACGGGCCTCGATCTCGTTCATCGGTCGAAACCTCTTCTTCCTCGAGCGACATACGGATGGCTTCGACCCCATCGCTTACAGCCGGAGCAACTCCTCGTTCGTGCAGGGCCTGGAGTACGCTGCCTTCCCCAACTCGCGAAGCCTTGGCGTCAACCTCAACGTCCAGTTCTAACCGAACCCAAGTGCATATCCACTGGTGGTGATCTCCGCTCTCTTGAATGCTCCAACCCTCGAGTCCTATGCGACTTCGTACTCCTAATACGTTCCCGGCGACGCCCTCTGGACTGGTTCCCCTCGCGGTGATATTGCTCTTGTGCGCTGCTTTCGTTGGCGCCTGCACCGACGACTTCGTCTCCATCAACGACGATCCCATCGAGCCAACAGCAGTTCCGGAAGACCTGCTATTTACGCGTTCGCTGCGCAAGGCGATGCTCGACGACTTTACCTGGCAGGTCGGCGAGCACTTGCACCCTAACATGTTCGTGCAGCACTTTGCGAACTCCACACCTAGTTTCAACACCGACCGCTACGAGGTGAACAACGGCTGGCTTACACGCTATTGGGACATTGCCTACACCGACTACGGCAAAGACATCCAGCAGGTGATCGAGCAGACCCAGGGCGACCCGCAGAAGGTCAATAAGCTTGCGCAGGCTCGTATCTGGAAGGTGTTCGTGGTGCACCGCCTGACGGATTTTTTCGGCGACATTCCCTACTCCGAGGCTTTCCAGGGTGATGAAACGCCCGTTTATGACCCGCAAGAAGAAATTTACCGTGACTTGTTTGCCGAACTAGATGCTGCTGTGGCACAGTTCGACCCTGGGCAGCAAGACCGGTTCGGGTCGGCAGACGTGCTCTACCAGGACGACGTGACACGCTGGCAGCAGTTTGCTAACTCGCTCCGACTGCGTCTTGCTCTCCGGGTTTCGGCCGTTGACCGTGGCCTGGCAGAACAGCAAGCCCAGGCGGCCGTCAACGGGCCGTCCGGCTTAATCGCGTCGAACGAGGCCTCGGCTCGGCTCCTGCCCTCCGGGGGATCCCGGACTGAGCGCAACCCACTGGCGACGGTGATGGGCTTTCAGGACAGCCGGGTGAGCCAGACGCTCGAGACGACCCTACGCGACCTCAACGATCCGCGGCTCTCGGTCTACATCGCGCCGGCCGTGGGGGATGAGTTCGACGAGCGCCGAGGCTTTCCGAACGGTCTCACGGCATCGCAAATTCAGCAGGAGAACGTGGCCCGTTTCTCGATTGCCGGTGAGGTTTTCCAGACGCCTTCCAATCCCATCAGCGTCCTTTCGCACTCGGAAGTGCGTTTCCTGCAAGCCGAGGCGGCGGTGCGAGGCTTGACCAGGGGCGATCCCGGGGCTCTCTATGAGCAGGGCGTCGAGGCCGTCATGCAGCGCTACGCGGTCCCGTCTGCCGACGTGGAGGCGTACCTCGCGCAGCCGGAGGTTGCCTGGGACCCCGCCGACTCCGATGATGAGAAGGTGCGGAAGATTATTCTCCAGAAGTGGCTTGCGCTCTTTGGGCGGAGCGGGTTCGAGGCTTGGTCGGAGTATCGCCGCACCGGCCTTCCCGAACTGCAGCCGATCGGCGCTACGAGTGGCGGCGGCACGGGCGGCATTGTACCGCGTCGCGTGCCGTATCCGGAGTCGGAAGATTTCCTCAACACCGAAAATCACGAGGCCGCCGTCGCGCGCCTTGGCGAGGGTGATACCTATCTGTCTCGGATGTGGTGGGACGTAGAATAGGACCACGGAGCGGGGTGAACTTTCGGATCACGGCAGTTCCGTACGCTTCGCTAGGCCTTGCGGTGCACCCGTTGGACCCCTTCCCGATATTCCCTGCCGTCGGCCCGGCGTGTTCAGTATCGGGCGCAGGGCGTTCCGTGTAGGCCGTTAGTACCTAACGTATCCATGGATCACGAATCAAAGGTCGAAATCGGTGCTGCTGCCGGCAGTGCTACGATCGTTCAGGCTCAGGCGCTCGAGGCCCGGCGGATTTGGCCTTTCGCTGTGGACCTAGTCCTTCTGCTTGCTTGTGTCCTAACTCTCGTTGCGTGTCAGGAGGATTCAAACGCGCCGTCCGTTCCTGCTCCTACTCCCGAACTGCGCGGCGTCTGGATCACGAACGTCGATTCGAAGGTTCTCGACAGCCGGACCCGCATCGATGAGGCCATGCAGTTCCTTGCGGCACACAACTTCAACGTTGTCTTCCCGGTGGTGTGGAACGATGGACACACGCTCTATCCGAGCGCTGTCACCGACAGCGTCTACGGTGTGCGCATCGACCCACGCTTTGCCGGTCGGGATCCCCTGGCGGATGTCGTCGCGGCCGCTCGGGCGCATGGGCTCGCCGTGATCCCATGGTTCGAATTCGGCTTTGCCGCTGCGCACGGAACCCCCGGCCCGCTCCTCACCGCCAAGCCGAGTTGGGCAGCTCGTGACACCGCTGGCGACGTACTGACAAAGAACAACTTTCTGTGGATGAACGGCTACCACCCGGAGGTGCAGCGCTTCCTGCTCTCCCTCGTTCGGGAGGTCGTCACGCGGTACGACATAGACGGTGTCCAGGGAGACGATCGGCTTCCGGCGCAGCCGGTCGAAGGAGGATACGCACGCCGCACCCGGGCGCTTTACCGAGCGGCCCATGCCGGACAGTCTCCGCCTCTTGCTCCGCGCGACTCTATTTGGAAACGGTGGCGTGCCGATCAGCTCAATACCTTCGCTGCACGCGTCTATCGTACTGTGAAGCAGGTGGATTCCACGCTCCAGGTATCCTGGGCCCCCAGTGTGTATCCGTGGTCGTATGACGAATATTTGCAAGACTGGCCGACCTGGATGCGAAACGGATCTGGTGACCTCGTCCACCCCCAGGTGTACCGCCGCGACTCAACTCGCTATCGGCGCACCCTCCAGCGTCAGCATCCCGACACGCTCAAGGTTGCCCCTATGTTGAAGCAGTCGATGTATCCCGGAGTACTTCTGCAGGTTGGAGACTATCGCATGACCCCCGACGCGCTGCTTCATGCCGTGCACACCAACCGTGCACAGGGGTACGCGGGGGAGGTGTTCTTTTTCTACGAAGGTCTTCGGGCTGATGGGGGCCGGCTTGCCGCCGTGCTGCGCGATCACGTGTATCGCGACCCGGCGCCGCTCCCGTTCCGTCGCGCCAGCCTCGACTGAGGACGCTCGCCCGTCCCGCGACTGAGGACGCGTTTCCGATCCGCCGCGCCGGCCCCGACGGGCTGCCGGCTCGCGCTCCGCTTCTCCCGATCCGGTGATCCCGCATGCTGTTTATCGACTACGCCATCGTGGTGGTGTACCTGATCGCCCTCATCGGGATCGGGCTCTACCTGCAGCGAAAGGCGGGCACCAGCATCGGGCACTTCTTTCTCGGGGACAACAAGATGCCGTGGTGGGCACTCGGCGCGTCGGGGATGGCGTCGAACCTCGACGTGTCGGGGACGATGATCATCGCGGCGCTGATCTACGCGCTCGGCGTGCAGGGCTTCTATATCGAGATCCGGGGCGGCGTGGTGCTGCTCCTGGCCTTCTTCATGATCACGATGGGGAAGTGGAACCGCCGGGCGAAGGTGATGACGCTCGCGGAGTGGATGGAGTACCGCTTCGGGACCGGCCTTCAGGGGCAGGCGGCGCGCGTCCTCGCGGCGATCGCCAACCTCGCGTTCGCGATCGCGACGGTGACGTACTTCGCGCAGGGCGCCGGCATCTTCCTCGGCGAGATCCTCGGCATCTCCGCGGATGCGGCGGCCATCGGCATGATCGCGCTCGCCTCGATCTACACCATCGCGAGCGGGCTCTACGGCGTCGTCTACACCGACGTCTTCCAGGGCTTTTTCGTGTTCGGCGCGATCGTATACGTCATCTACCTCGTGATGACCGGCTACCCGATTCCGCAGGAGTTCGCCGTCTCCGTCCCGATGGGCGACGGCAGTTTCCGGGAGATCCTGACGACGCGGGAGGCGTGGACGGACGTCATCCCTGACTGGAAGAAAGACCTTCCGGGCACCTACGGGCAGTACAGCCTCTTCGGCATCGGCATCCTGTTTTACCTGATTCGCTCGTGCATCGACGGCATGAGCGGGACGGGCGGCTACGTGATCCAGCGGTTCTACGCAGCGAAAAACGAACGGGAGGCGGGTCTGCTGAGCATGTTCTGGATCCTCCTGCTGTCGCTTCGGTGGCCCTTTGTGATCAGTATCGCCATCATGGGGATCTCCTACGGTGCGTCGAATCAGGTCATCGCGAACCCGGAGGAAGTTCTCCCGATCGTGATTCTCGAAATGATTCCGACCGGATTAAAAGGATTGCTCGTGGCGGGGCTTATCGCGGCCGCGATGTCGACCTTCGACTCGGTCGTCAATGCCGGAGCGGCCTACTGGGTGCGCGACATCTACCAGCGCTTCCTGAAGCCGGATGCGACGGAGAAACGTCTGGTCTGGCATTCTCGCGCGGCCACCGCGGTGATCGTTGTCGTCGGGATGCTATCGACCTACGCGTTCGAGAGTCTGAACGACGTGTGGGGATGGCTCACGATGGGTCTCGGCACCGGGCTGATCGTACCCCAGATGATCCGGTGGTACTGGTGGCGCTTCAACGGGTACGGCTACGCCGGGGGAACCGTCATCGGCATGTCGCTCGCCATACTTCAGCAGATATTCCTTCCCGAGCTATCCGAGCTCTGGATTTTCGTTGGTATCGGGTCGATCACATTTATCGCCTGCATCGTGATCGCACTGATGACCCCACCGACCGACGAGGAGGTGCTCGACGAGTTCTACCGGGAGACGAAGCCGTTCGGTTTCTGGAACGCCGTACGGGACAAGATCGATGCGCTGGAGATCAAGGAGGTGAAGAAGGAAAACCGCCGCGACATCGCCGGGCTTTTCCTGGCCGTGCCGTGGCAGCTGGTGCTGTTCCTCACGACGATGATGTTCGTGACGCGGGAGTGGGACGTCTTCTTTGTGCTGCTGGCGGTGCTTGTCGCGTTGAGCGTGGCGCTCTACCTCGTCTGGTACCGCCATCTGCCGGGTGCGGTCGATCTTGCGACAACGATGGACCCCCCTGAAGCCGAGCGAGCGCAGTCCTGACAACTCAAGATGTGCCCCCAAGACTCTCCATTCGTTGACTCAACAGTGGCTCTCCGCGCTTTTAGTTTCCTAAACGTACTCGGTACCGCTCATGATGAAGCGCCGTGACTTTCTCCGTAACGCAGGGCTCGGCCTGGCCGGGCTCGCGGCCCGACCGTACGTTCACGGTCCATGGTTTCAGGGGCGGGCGTCCCGAGAAACCGACATCGTGATCTTCGGCGGCGGTGCGGGCGGCCTCTGCGCCGGAATCCAGGCCGCCCGGCAAGGGGCAGAGGTGGTCGTCCTGGAGCCGTCGCCCTGGGTGGGCGGCATGCTGACCGCCGCGGGCGTGAGCGCGCTGGACGGCAACAAGTACGGCGCCGGCGGCGGGCTCGTCCACGACCGTCCTGGCCGTGTGTCCGGCTCTGAACACTCCGTTCTCGCGTTTGCGTCATGAGGAGGAGTGGAAGCGCTTTCCGCTCCCGTTCCCCCGCGTACCGATGTCACGGATTCACGAAGCGTGCCCATTTCAAATGCGTGCAACATCCCCTACCGGTACTATGCGCTCAGTCCCTATGCGCTCGGTCTCTGTGCGCGGAGTACGATCTGCATTCATGGGCGGGAAACCTTCGCGATGATGTAGTATCCTGGATGGTGATGCAGCAACTTGCATGGTGATGCAGCTTCCTGCATTTCGATGCAGGCTCCTTCTACCGATGAGTGTTGACCTGACCCGACTAGTACGATGCCCGCCAGCACGATGCCCGCCAGTACGATGAAATCCACCTGGACGCTGAGCGCCTGGCTCGGCCCCCTTCTCCTGTTACTGCTCTCATCGCCGACGCATGCGCAGGCCGACCGCGACATCTCGGGGCGGGTGACCGGCGCCGTCACGGGAGAGACGCTGCCCGGCGTGAACGTTTTTGTGCCTGAAACCACACTCGGCACGGCCACCGGCCCCGACGGGACCTACTCGCTGTCGGTACCCGAGACCGCCGACTCGCTCGCGTTTTCGTACGTAGGATACGTGACGCAGACGGTCGCCATCGCGGGGCGATCGCAGATCGATGTCGTTCTGCGTCCGGCCACGCTCGAGGCAGAAGAGCTGGTCGTGACTGCCCTTGGAATCGAGCGGGAGTCGCGCACGATTGGGTACTCGGTCCAGGAGGTCGACGGGGCCGAGGTTGCTGAGGCGGCCGAACTGAACGTCGTTAACGCCCTGCAGGGGCAGCTCGCCGGGGTGCAGGTGCAGCCCTCGGCAACCGGACCCGGTGGCTCGTCCCGCATCGTCATTCGCGGCGCTCGTTTTCTCGGGTCGAGCAACGACCCGCTGATCGTCGTGGACGGCGTCCCGATCCAGGGCGGTGGGCGGCAGCAGACCGGTGTCTTCGGCGGGTTTGACTACGGAGGCGGCATCGGCGACATTGACCCGAACAACATCGCGAGCCTCACGGTGCTTCGAGGCGGTAACGCCGCCGCGCTCTACGGCTCGCGGGGAGCCAACGGGGCCATCGTCATCGAGACGAAGAAAGGAACGCAAGAGACGGAAGTCACCGTCACCTCGCAGACGACCGCCGGCGAGCCCCTCGTGCTGCCCGACCTGCAGAACGAGTACGGACGTGGAAGCAACGGAGCGCTGGTTGAAGGAAGCGACGGCGTCCTCACCGTTCCGTCCGGCGACATCAGCTGGGGACCGCGCATGGAGGGGCAGGACGTGCGCGACTGGACCGGGGAGGTCCGACCCTACAGCGCTCAGCCCGATAACGTCGAGGATCTCTTCGACACGTCGTACAGCACCAACAACAGCATCTCGTTCTCGACCGGCAACGAAGTGGCCACCGCCCGTGCCTCCATCTCGAATCTGCAGAGCGCGGGCACGCTGCCCGGCAACGAACTCGACCGGACGAACCTCTCCCTGGCCACCTCGGCCGACCTCTCGGATCGCTTCACGATCGACGGGCGCGTCGGCTACGTCACCCAGTCCGCCTTTAACCGGGCCAATGTGGCGAAAAGTCCCGACAACGTGGTCTACAACGCCTACTACTTTCCCCGGAACCTGCGGACTGACGACCTCCAGACCTTTCAGACGAGTGAGGCCGCGCCGCGTCTCTGGCTGGACGAGTCGGCGCCCGACTTTTCAACTCGCAACAACCCCTTCTGGTCGGTCAACCTGAACACAAACGAAGACGAGCGGCGGCGGGTCATCGGCTACCTGCGCCTCGGATACGACTTCACGGACTGGCTCGACGGCTTCGTTCGGGCGGGGACCGACTACAACACGCTCCGCCGAGAAGTGCGGGTCGCTTCGCGCACCAGCTACAAGGTGGCGCAGTGCGGGCCGGACGGTACCCGGCGCTGCGGAGAGTACCGAGCTGAGCAGACGGCGAGCCAGCAGACGACCTTTGACGCGCTTGTCAACGCCGAGCGCGAGCTGACGGACGACTTCAGCGGGCGTCTCGGCCTCGGTGGCGAGTGGCGTTTCGAGCGCGGGGAAACGACCGGGACGTCGGGCAGCGGCCTCAGCATCCCGAACTTCTTCACGACCGGGAATCTGACGTCTCCGACGCCGGTCTACGGCTTCAGCGAGAAAGAGGTGCGGTCACTCTACGCGCTCCTCACCCTCCGCTTCCGCGACTACCTTTTCCTCGACGTCACGGCCCGGAACGAGTGGTCGTCGACGCTTCCCGAGGACAACAACGCCTACTTCTATCCCTCGGCGACCGCCGGATTTATCTTCTCCGACATCTGGGCGCCGTCCTGGCTGAGCTTCGGGAAGTTTCGGGCATCGATCGCCCGCGTGGGAAGCGACACCTTCCCGTACCGTACTCTCCTGGAATACAACGTGCAGGGCCAGGGCCACGCCGGGCAGTCGTTCGGAAGCGTGCAGGTTGCGCTTCCAGGCGTCGACCTGAAGCCGGAAATCACGACGTCGATCGAGATGGGCATCGAACTTGAGTTTCTCGAAGGCCGGTTCGCCTTCTCCAGCACCTACTACCGGACGAACACGCGCGATCAGATTCTGGATCTCCCGATTCCACCGACGTCCGGATGGCGGAGCGGCATCGTCAATGCCGGCAGCGTGCGTAACCAGGGCGTCGAACTGCGCCTCGACGCGGCGGCGGTCGACAGGAAAGACTTTCAGTGGGACTTTGGGGTTAACTGGGCAACCAACGCCTCGGAGATCGTCGAGCTGACCGATGACATCGACACCTACGAGCTGTCCTCGGAGCTCGGCGTTACGATCGAGGCGCGTGCGGGCGAGCCGTTCGGCCAGATTTATGGCACCGCCTACGAGCGCACGGACGACGGCCGGCGGATTATCGACGGGGACGGACTCCCGGTCGCGACGCCGTCCGATTCCCTCTCGCTACTCGGGAACTTCCAGGCCGACTGGTCGGGCGGCATCTCCAACACGTTCCGCTACAAGGGCATCGGCCTGAGCGTCCTCGTCGATTTCCAGCGAGGCGGCGACATCTTCTCGCTCTCGAACGCGGTCGCCGCCCAGCAGGGAACCGCTGCCTTCACGGTTGAGGGGCGCGAGGCATTCTACAACGGCGA
Source organism: Bacteroidota bacterium (assembly GCA_009908725.1). Classification (GTDB taxonomy): domain Bacteria; phylum Bacteroidota; class Rhodothermia; order Rhodothermales; family Salinibacteraceae; genus Longibacter. The sequence goes on from JAAAOT010000270.1 coordinate 39,724, forward strand.
CGGGGGCCTCGTCGCCGACGGTGTGGTAAACACGGGGACCGAAGAGAGTCCCGCATACGAAGAAAACACGCAGGCCGTCGATCCGCAGGCGTACTGGACGCGCGTCGGGGGAGAGAACGGTATCACGGAAGAGTTCGTCTACGACGCCAGCTTCGTCAAGCTGCGACAAGTGACGCTGAGCTACCGGCTCCCCCCGAGCTGGGTGCAGCCGGCCTTCCTGCAATCGGCCCGCGTCTCGATCTTCGGGCGCAACCTCGCTTACCTGTTCAAGAATACGCCTGGCTTCGACCCGGAGTCGACGTACAGCACGGCGCTCACGAACCAGGGCCGCGAGGCCTTCGCATATCCGCCCACCCGCAGCATCGGGTTTAGCCTCAATCTCACGCTGTAGTCCTCCTGCTGTAGTCGTCCTTCCGCTGTATACGCGGCGGCTTGCCTCCCGCGTCGCATTCTCCATTGCTGTTCCATCCCGACATGCACGATCCAATGTCGAATTCCACCCCGTCTCGCCTTCTCGTGTTCGTCTGTGCGATGCTGCTCGTCGTGCCGACCGTCTTCAGCGCGTGCGACTTCGGGTCGATCAACGACGATCCGACGTCTCCGAACACGATCGACCCGAACCTCCTCTTTACGCGGTCGATCGTCTACGGCACGCTCCGTTACGATGTCTACCAGCGCAGCCAGCACCTCTTCGGCAACATGTACGCGCAGTACGTCGCCAACCTCGTCCCGAACTTCCCGACGGATCGCTACGAAACCGGAGGAGCGTACGACGACTGGGCACAGGCCTTCTGGAACACCTCGTACGCCGCCTTCGGAGGGGTGGCCAATGTCGGGGAGAACGTGAGCAACCCGGGCATCAACATCCAGCAGGCGATCGAGCTGACGCAGGGCGATCCGCAGCTCGTCAACAAGACGGCTATCGCGCGCATCTGGAAGGTGTGGCTCCTGCATCGCGTGACGGACACCTGGGGCGACGTGCCGTACAGCGAGGCGTTTCAGGGCGACGAAGGCAACCGGACGCCGGCGTACGACCCGCAGGAGGCGATCTACCGCGACATGCTGTCGACCCTCGAGGAGGCCGTGGATGCCATCGACCCCTCCATCACGCAGGCCGGATTCCGGTTCGGCGATGCCGACGTGCTCTTCGAGGATGACCTGACGAAGTGGCGCCGGTTCGCCAACTCGCTGCGCCTGCGTCTCGCCATTCGCGCCTCGGAAGCCGCGCCCGACCTGGCGGAAGATCACGTCCGGGACGTGCTCTCGGGCGGCGAGGTGATGCAGAGCAACGACGACTCCGCCCGCCTCGTCATGGGCACGGCGGAAGGCGAGTTCGTCAACACGAACCCGCTCTCGATCATCGCGGGCTTCGGGGACGACCGCGTGAGCGCACTCGCCGTGCAGATTCTGAGCGACCGCAACGACCCGCGTATCGGCGAGATCGCCGACACGACGATCACGTTTCCCCGCGATGGCGTCCTCTACCGCGGGCTGCCGAACGGACTCAGCGCGGCCGAGCTCAACGGCATCCAGTCGTTCCGCTACTCGCGCATCGGCGACCGCTTCCGGGAGCCCGACTATCCGGTGTCAGTGATCCTGTACCCGGAGGTCGAGTTTCTCCGCGCCGAGGCCGCCCTCCGTGGGTGGACGTCCACGACGGCGCAGGAGCACTACGAGGCGGGCATCCGCGCCTCCCTCGCGATGTACGGCATCGAGGATCCGGTCACCGTCGACGCGTACCTGCAGGAGCCGAACGTCGCGTGGCCGGCGTCGGGCAGTTTCGAGGACCGGCTCGAGGCGATCATCACGCAGAAGTGGATCGCGATCTACACGCAGGGCTTCGAGGCATGGGCCGAGCACCGGCGCACCGGCTACCCCGACCTTCTCCCGATCTCCGGACAGGGCGCCACGGGCGGTGAGGTCCCGACCCGGATCCTCTATCCGAACGTCGAGCGCACGCTCAACACCGCCAACGTCAACGCGGCCGCCCAGCGCATCGGCGGAGACAGCCCCACAACCCGTGTCTGGTGGGACGTCGACTAGTGCCGGTTCTTGTCCATCCCCTCGCGCTATCGCCCGCCTCCGCTCCTTCCCCACTGCTTCCGCGACCGACCGATGACTTCCTCTGCGCTTCCACGATCCGCCACCTGGGCGGCCCTTGTCGCGCTCCTGCTGCTCACCGCCGCCGCCTGTGATTCGAGCGGAAGCAGCGATGTCCCGCCCGACGCACCGGCCGAGGTGGCACTCTCGTTCGCGGCGGACGCCTCATTCGTCGTCGGCGAAACCGTCGGCGTCACGGCGACCGTCACCGCAGACGATGACCCTGTCGCAGGCGACACGGTCGTCTTTTCCGGGGACGGCGCGTTTCAGCCGTCGACCGCCATTACCGACGCCAACGGCGAGGCGACGACCGGCTGGACGCTGGCAACGGACCAGACCGGCGCTGACGCGCAGCGCGTGCGGGCCGAGGTGCCCGCGGGAGGAAATGCCGAGCAGCGCGTGTCGGTGAACCCCGGCGCGGTCGGCAGCATCACGGCGACCGCCGCCGACACCGTCATCGCCGTCGACAGCACGACAACGCTCTCGATCGTGGACGTCGCCGACGAGTTCGGGAACGCCATCGCCGACCTATCGCGCTACACCTTCACCTGGGCCAGCGCCACGCCCGACAGCGCCGTCATCGAGGGCGACAGCCTCGGGACGGAGGTGACCGTCCGCGGCACGGGCGACGGACTCGCGCAGTTCTCGGTCTCCTCCGGCGGCGCCCCGAACGCGACGGTCGCCGACGTCCAGAAGGCCGCGAAGGCCGCCGCGACCGACCTCGAGGTCGACGTGCGGCAGCAGGAGCTCCGCGGCGTGTGGCTCACGAACGTCGACTCCAATGTGCTCGATAGCCGTGCAAACATCCGTGAGGCGATGGAATTTCTGGAGGCCAACAACTTCAACGTCGTCTTCCCCGTGGTCTGGAATAAGGCCGCGACCATGTATCCGAGCACAGTCATGGACACGCTGCTCAACGAGCCAATCGATCCCGCCTACGCCGGGCGCGATCCGCTACAAGAGATCATCGATGAGGCGCAGCCGCGCGGCATCGCGGTGATTCCGTGGTTCGAGTTCGGGTTCTCGTCGTCCTTCAGCCAGAACGGAGGGCCGATCATCGACAAATACCCGAGCTGGGCGGCGAAGGACGTCAACGGCGACCTGCTGGTGAAGAACGGCTTCGACTGGATGAACGCCTACAAGCCCGAAGTGCAGAACCTCCTGATGTCGCTCATCATGGAGGTCGTCAACAATTACGACATCGACGGCATTCAGGGCGACGACCGCCTCCCGGCCAACCCGGTTGAGGGCGGCTACTCCGAGTTCACGAAAGAGCTCTACCGCTCGGAGCATGGCGGGCAGGATCCGCCGACGAACGAGCAGGATCCCGCGTGGAAGGAGTGGCGGGCCGACAAGCTCTCCGACTTCGGGGAGCGCGTCTTCGACAACGTGAAGGCGGTCGACCAGGACCTCATCGTGTCGTGGTCGCCGAGCCCGTTCTCGTTCGGCTACGACGAGTACCTGCAGGACTACCCCGAGTGGATCGAACGGGGCATCACCGATATCGCCCACCCGCAGCTCTACCGTCGCGACTTCCCGTCGTACCGGTCGCTCCTCAGCCAGCAGCTGAATATCACCGATCGCGATCAGATCAACGTGGGCTTTTACCCCGGCGTTCTCCTCAAAGTGGGCGGCTACGTGGCCGAGCCGGACGACATGGTAAATGTCGTGCAGGAGAACCGGGCGAACGGCGTCTACGGCGAGGTCTTCTTCTTCTACGAAGGCCTGCGCGAGTTCAACGGCGACGTCCCCCAGGCCCTCGTCGAGCGAACGGTCTACCGCGACCCGGCGCCGCTCCCGTTCCGCCGAGCCAGCCTCGACTGAGG
>JAAAOT010000178.1 GCA_009908725.1 Bacteroidota bacterium
AAACCTTCGGCGGGCTATCTCCCCGAGGTCCGTTTCCCCCAATCACGCATCGCGCCGCCCCGGTGCCGCCGGTCGATCCGTCCCGCCGTCATTGCCGTTCTCTGACACGTCGCTGTTTTTCACGAGGGACGCCGGCGACTCCCGGAGCCGCTGCAGTTCCGGCGCCATCTTCTTCCGTACATCCGACGCCTCCCGCTGCTCGAGGGCCGATGCCACCATCACGAGCTCACCCACGTTCTCGAGCGTCAGGAGGCCCACCAGGTCGCCGTTCTTGAGGACGGGCACGGTCGAGCACTGCTCCTGACTCATCCGCGTGAATACGTCTTCCAGCATCTCATCGTCTCCCACGGAAAAACACGGCTCTCCGGCAATGGGGCCGACAGGATCGGTCGCATCGTAGGTGGAAAGCGCGCGGATGAGCGTCTGCCGGCGCAGGATCCCGGTCAGGCGTGGGTGCCCCTCTGCGTCGGGTTCAACCACGGGAAAGTCGTGATCGCTTCCCGCAAGAAGCGCATCGACCGCATCGTCAAGTGTATCGTTCGCTTTCAGCGTAGCGAACCTTGTCATCATGGCGTGGCGAACCGTCGCACCGTGCGTGAATGCGCGGAACATGGCCTGCTGCGACTCCCGCTGTGCTCCTGCATACACGAAGAGCGCGATGAAGAGGAGGATCGGGTTGAAGGAAAGTACACCCAGCAGGCCGAACAGAATCGCCATTCCCTGCCCGATATTGGCTGCCGTTTGCGTTGCCTGGGCATAGTCGGTCCGAAGGGCCAGCAGCGCACGCAGCACACGTCCACCGTCCATCGGGAATGCAGGGAGCAAATTAAACACGGCCAGGCCCACATTTAGCCAGGCGAGTGTGGAGATGGGATCCATGAACGGATCCATGAGCACGGACGGGTTCATCGTCCGCCCGGTGGCGTAGACGAGCGACCCGAGCATGATCGCGATCGCCACATTTACCGCGGGACCGGCCACGGCAATCCAGAACTCCTTCATCGGATCGGAGGGGATCCGCTCGAGGCGCGCCAGTCCCCCGATCGGATACAGCGTAATGCTGCGCGTCGGAACGTCGAACCTGCGCGCGGCCAGGGCATGCCCGAGCTCGTGGAGCACGACGCAGGCAAATACGCCAAATATGACGCTGATACTCGTCACCGCGTCGGCGGTCGGGCCACTCTGGACCACGAAGAAGACGACAATCCCCACCACCAGCAGCAGAAACGACCAGTGGAGAAAGATGCCGATGCCGAAAGCAGAGCCAATCCTGAGCGATGTCTTCATGACCACCCACGGGGTCGTGGAAAAGGGCTACACATTATCCAACGATCAACCGAATGCCGGCAGTTCCGCCATCACTCGACGAAACAGGTAAACATGTAGAAGATAGGCCCGAACGTTATCGGCGGTGCCGGAAGCGTCATCAACCCCGCTCCTGCTGCACAACCCGATGAACGGCGTTACGCAGCCTCGGCTGATGCAGATGCACGGGCCGACGCTCTTTCTTCTTTTTAGCCGTAGATCGCAGATTCAGCATCTCCACGATGAGAGAAAAGCCCATGGCGGAATAGATGTAGCCCTTGGGAATGTGCTGGTCCAGCCCCTCGGCAACGAGCGTGACGCCAATCAGCAGAAGAAAGCTCAGGGCGAGCATTTTCACCGTGGGATGGTCGCTGATAAAGTCGGCGATCGAGGATGCGGACAGGAGCATGATGCCGATCGCGATGGTGACGGCGATAATCATCACCTCGATGTGCTCGGCCATACCCACTGCCGTAATCACGGAGTCCAGTGAGAACACGAGGTCGAGCAACAGGATCTGGACGATCACGCTGAAAAACGACGCCGCCTGGGCCATGGTGCTGTCCACGTCATCCCCTTCCAGCTTGCCGTGGATCTCGTGCGTCGCTTTCGTGATCAGGAAGACGCCGCCCGCCAGGAGAATCAGGTCGCGTCCACTGATCGCGTGGGTGAGCACATCGAAGAGCGGCGCCGTCAGCGTCATGATCCAGCTGATGGAAAGAAGCAGCAGGATTCGACCGATGAGCGCCAGCGCCAGCCCGATGCGGCGTGCCCGGGGCTGCTGCTCTTCCGGGAGCTTGTTGGAAAGAATCGAGATAAAGACGATGTTGTCGATGCCGAGTATGATCTCCAGCACCGTCAGAGAGCCAAGGGCGATCCAGGCCTCCGGGGACGACATCCATTCAAACGACATAAAAACGGGGGGCAGACAAGAGACGTTGTGACTGCCTCCCCAACGGACCGATCCGTTCCAACGGTTCCTCCGGACGCTGATCGGCTGGATTCGGTCGGACGGCCTGGTTTCGGCCGACTCGCTTCCGGATGCCCGGACGCCGACGCCAGACTGGGACCCTGTCGTTCACACGAAGGAATACGGCGCCCACGGTCCGACAACCTCTACCTCATCCACGCCGGACGGAGAGACGGTTCCGGCAGTTTCCCGAAACGCGTCGGCTGACTCGCGCGGGATCAGAAATGCGATCGACACAGGGTCTTCGGCGTCGTGGCGCGGCGACATGGCCACGGACGTCGCAAGCGGTTCAAGCGCTTCCCGAAAGGGTGCTGCAGCAGACTCGGCACGCTCCCTCTCCCGGGCAATGCTCTGCTGGCGCGCGAGGAGATACGCCGTTCCGGGTCGGTCACTTCGATACGACGGCGGCCCGTCTTCCTCCGGGGCGCGTTCGTTCAGGCGCATACAGATTCCCATTTCGACCTGTCCGTCCAGGCGCCCGAGCAGGTCGACGTAGATCGACTCCTTCTCACGCATCACAGCCCTGGCCTGATCGTCCGTGTGTACAACCGTACCGAACCGTAACGGGATCACCGGTCCCCCGTCAAAGGCCGCGTCTACGACCCGCTTGAAGGCGATGATTTCCTGCACGGAGGGAGACGAAAGTTGAACACCTTCCGGGATCGCGGAGACGACCACAGATAGCGATTCCCCGTCGATGGTGCGTACGAACTGATCGTATACTCCCTTAACGTCGGCGAGTCTTTCGATCGCCTCCGGCCGGGTGCGGCTCGGATCGAACAGGCCATACATCAACCACTGCGGAGCGTGAACGGCTGCGTCGGACATGGTGGGATCGGCCGGGCGAGTGAGGGAGAGAGGGCATGTCGCACGTCGGGCATGCGCAATGCCACCCGTCAGGCGACGGTGTGCTGTCTGTCTGGAACCGCTTCCGATACTACGGCACCGTACCGTATGGCGATTCACATTGATTCATATACCGGGGAGGAAATTGGCCACATGGCCGCACTCACGCTTCCGAGATCGACGGCCGGAAGCTGTACGGCGGCCAGGGCCCCTTGCACTCGACCTGCAGACCGGTTCCGTCCAGTCGCTGATTCGACGTGCGGAGTGCGTCGAAGAAGGTCTCGGCGTGCGCGTCAGGAACGAGGAACGCGAGGTGTGCCGAAACCTCGCGCGGATCATCGGGACGGTCGCGGGCGGGCAGCATAACCGCATCCCGGGCGTGCGGCAACAGGGCATCAGCGATCGTGCCTGCCTCCTCATCCAGCCATGCCTCTACCTCGTCGCGGGCGTCCCTGCGCCGCTTCTTTTGCTGAAGATACGCCGTGCCCGTCTCGGGCTCATCATCCCCGCCGGCAAGGTGCGACGTCGCTGCTTCGCGATCGAGAAGCAGCTTTACCGACCACTCGTCGGCATCCCCGACCTGCTCAAAAAACGAAAGCAACGTTTCTTCCTCCCGGTCGACGACCTCGGTCAGACGGCGGGACGAGGAAAAAAGAGTGGCAAATCGGGCCGGATATGCCGGACCGCTTTGCATGACCGCCTCCACAATCTCCTCGTGCAACGTGGCACGCGGCGCCACCCAGGCAAGCGATTGCAGGTTTTCCTCCCCACTCTTGCCGGCCCACGCACGACGCGATACTACATCGACAATGGCGCGCACGTGCGAGGTGCAGGGAAGAGATCGAACCGACTCGCCGGACAATCCCTCCCGAGACTCGAGTGTGACGTCGGACGGGTGGAGCGCGTACAGGTAGAGCGCTTCATCCGATGCGATCGTTATGTCAGCTTCGCGGGTTGGCTCGGCGTTCATGAATCGATTCATTCCTGCATGAAAGGGTCGGACACAATCTGGTCGTGACGGTACGGCCGGTTGAAGAGGGGAACCGGATCTACGCAACGGACGGTCCCCACAGAGGGCCCGGCGGGGTCGGCCACTGTAGCCACCGCGTAATGTGCGAATCGTTCAACCGGACTACGCGCCATTCCTGGCGATTGTCACTTCCACGACGCCGTGGCGGGCGCGGATTTCCACCTTCGCGTCAGCCATGCTCCGGGGCAGGCGGCGCACGGCGAGGTACCGATCCCTCGGGCCGATGCCTTCGAGCCGGACCGTGTCTCCATCGACGATGCACGAAACCGCCGCTTCCGACACGCCGGGCATTTCTGCAATCAGAATGATGCGACCGGACTCGTCGAGAATCTCGACATTCGGTTCACGTGTCGGTTGTACCGGCTCGTTGTGCTCAGCCTTGTCATTCTGCGCGCTCGCATCCTGCACGTCCGGAACCGCAGCAGACGCGCTGTCCGGCACATCACTGCCTCCGATGATGGTTCGGACCTGCACGCTTGCAATGCCGTCGACGCCGTCCTTCGAACCGAAGCGGCTCGTTTTGTTGATGTCAGCGACATCGGATTCTGTTCCGAGACGGTCGATAAGCGACCGAAGCTCCCGGAATAGACCGTCCAGGCCGGTCGACGAACGTTCGGTAGACATAGCGAGAATGGGGAGAGTGGGACAAAGCCGGTTAATTATCGAAGGCGACGTCGGCGAAGCTGTAAGGCGCCATCGGATCGGTATACTTGAACAAGAACTCCTCGCCGAACGATCCCGCCGCCTCGTGCACGGCTTCCTCAAACGCATCCTGCCCGCTTTTCGGGACAAGGCACGCCAGATTCATCACCTCCGACTCATTTTTCGGATCCTGAATTTCGATCGCACCGCATACCGACTCGATATGATCGAGCACCGTATCGAGGTGAGCCTCGCGCTCAGCCTGAAGGAGAGACTCAAACTGCTCACCAAGCTGAATCATCTCCTGGCGACTGGCAGACGCCCCGTTCCCGAAGAACGCATCCCGCATGTCCTGCAGCCGCTCGTAACGCGACACAAAGTAGTCGAAGATATCGTCCACGTTCCACCGAACGCGGAGCGTGACCTCGGCCTGTCCCCGGACGCGGGCAAGCTGCTCGATCAGGACGTCACGATGCGTGTCGAGAAAGTGGGTCACGTCCTGCTCGCTGTCGGCCAGCACGCCGAACGCCATAGGGAGTACGGCCGTGCGGTCGGTCAGAGAGCGGAGCGTATCATGGTGCGCCTTGAGGTTGCGACGGCGCGGACGAAGCTTGCCCGTAGGGGCATCGCTGACGACGGCAGCTACCTGCTCGCCTTCAAGCATCCGGACGGACGCACCCTTGATCCCGGTCCATTCGGAAACGTCCGGGGCGTCCGGCGAGGCGTCGATGATACCGTATAGATACAGCGGGGCGTCAGACATGGCGTTCACGCAAGATGGATGCAGCGGGAAGACGACGGGACACGAACCGGCCGGTGGCGGTGGATTCGGGCTGTCGGCGGCAAGGGGCGTTCCACAGAAAGCAGACGATACAGACTAATACTGGTACTCAAAGCCGTCATCGGATTGCTCGGCCGGGTCCGGCCGGTCGTCCGGCTCGACGTATTCGAGGCCGGCCTGATCGTAGAGACCTTGAATCCGCGCATTGATGGACTCGATTTCGCGAGTGCAACGGTCAACCTGCCCCTGCAGGGCCCGCCGAATTCGCTTCTGCCGAGACCGGGCCATCTGTAGGTTGGCGATCTGAACGTACACCTCGTGCGATGCACGGTCCGGGCGGGGTGCGGTAGACGGCGGCCGCATGCTGGATTGCAATCGTGGGGGGCGCGTGGAGGGTGGGGACGGCTGGCTCGGCCGTCGGGCCGCTCCAGTGGGGCGTGTGCGCTTGCTCATGTGGAGAAAGGCAATTCGGAGAGAGATGATGGGGCGACGAGCGGTTGCTCGCACATCCGGAAGGGCGCCGGAGCTATCGCTTCCGGAAAACGGTTCGGACGAGGGCTTCGATCTCGTTTCGGATGTTGCTTCCCTCGGTGGTCGAGCCGTTCGGGCCCGCGATGGACCCGCGCTTCGGTCGAAGAACGTCGACGCATGACTCCCGGAAGATGGTGCTGTCGGCGGCCACGTCGTCTTCGCGACCGGCGAAGACCCGGGCAAGCGTGATGGCGGCACGTACCGACGGACCATGCTGGGCAGAATCGATCTGCCGCGCGGTACGCACAATGTCGACGATCACCTCCGCACTTTCCCGGGCGATGCCAGAGCGGGACTGCGTGATCTCGATTTCCATCTCGCGATCCTGAAAGCCAAGCTCGATGGTGATGAGCCGGTCTAGAAGCGCGTTCTGAGTCTTATGTGTCCCGGCATACTCTTCCGGGTTCGAGGTAAAGATCGCCCGGAAGTTGGGATGAACGCGCACGTACCCATCGCCGCTTCCGCTACGGCTGGGCAGATTCAGAATGCGCTCTTCCAGGATGCTCAGCAGTACGTTGTTCGCCTCCGCACGGGATCGGGTAAACTCGTCGTAGATGAGCGTATACCCTTCGCGGCAGGCGCGCGCGAGCCGATTCTCCTCCCAGAGTCGCTTGACCTGCTCATCCGTTTTCAGAACCGAGCGGATAAAGTTATCAACGACTTTGGACTTCCGGTATCCGACTTCGGCTCCGATAAGATCCGATCGACCGAACTCGTCGTCGCCGTGAATGAGCACGGCCGGCTGACCAAGCTTGGCGGCCACGTGAAAAGCGAGGCTTGTTTTGCCCGTTCCGGCGACCCCCGTGAAATGGACCGGATAACCGGCATCCATGTAATTCAGCGCCCGGTCGGTAATAGACTCAATCTCGGGCGTTGCAACGAACTGCTCGCTGGGCTTCGGAAGGAATGCGTCGTTGCGGTCCTGAACGCGGACGGATACGGGAGAAGCCGACGGATGGTGTTCCATAGCGACGCGCCGCACAGTCGTGCGGTGACAAATAGGAAAAGGAAGGGCCGGTGACGACACCGGATGTACGGTGCAATCTGTGCACGCCGCCCGTCCAGATGGTCGGTACAACGGTCGCACAGTCGATGGACGCGGCTCCAGGTTCGTGCCGGCGGCAACCTGCGAAGCGCGCCCGCGGCAGGTAGGCCATGATGCACAACAGCATCCGAACCCGGCCGAACGAACCGACCGGGCCAGATGCCATGCTGCGCACAGTAGCATGCCTCAGGCCGATCAGGCCTGCGGTGCGGCGGCAGTTGCCGTAAGGCCGATGCCTTCTGCGTACTTCAGATACGTCTCAACCGACGCAATCACGATTCGTGCTTCGACCGAAACGAGCTCAATCCCGACAAGGGATACGCGAGCGAACGCGTCGATCACGATTCCCTTGTCAAGGATGCGATCAACCACTTCCGCGAGACCGCTCGAATCAGTAGATTTCTGTACTTCAGCCATATGTAATCCTCAGTGTACAATGAGTGGACAGAGAGTGAGCCAAGACGAGGATTCGTTTCACATTTCGTGTCCGCCAACGGCGCACCGTTGACGGAGCGAGAACGAGCCCTGTTTCGTGGCGGGCAACACGCTAAGCTCGGGGCCGCCCGATGCGAGCCGCGGTACCGACGTCGAGCGAATGAATATGCTCGAAGGGGACTGACGCCTGCGTAACGGGATGATGGTGCGTCTTCCGAACCACTGCGAGTGGATGTTAGCCACCTGCAGCGCGAGTTGCAATTGTTGGTACGTGTGTGCCCGGATCAGATCGGAAAAACGTTGTGGGACCGGGTTTACACCCGTCCGTTACGCTCCCAATACTCGAGCACATTCTGCAAACGAAGGGGGCAAGGATCAGTCCCACTCCGGCAGGGCTATCCGCATCCAACACCATCTTTACAAGTGCCGAGGAATCGATAAGTAAGTAAGCGATCCCGTATCCGAGATAGCCTGATCAGGTTTAGTTATCATCCGCCGCGTCATTCGCCTCTGCGGAGCCCGACCCGGTCTCAATTCGCTTCTCCAGACGCTCCAGACGTCGATCCAGCGATGCCAGCACATCTGCTGTCGTGCGAGAGTCGTTGTCGTCGATGGAACGATCGGCGCTCGGCGCGCCGGACGTCAGGTAGCTTGCTCGTTTCCACCAGTCCATGCCCATTTCTTCGGCTTTGTCGACCGAGCAGACGATGAGGCGAATCTGAATGGTAAGAAGCTCCACGTCGTTGAGATTTACTCGGATATCACCGGCGATGACAATGCCGGTCTCGAGAACGCGCTCAAGGATGTCGGCAAGGGTGTCCGAGTTGGAGTTACGGCGAATACTACGTGCGCGGTCGGCCATGAAGGGAATGAAGAAAAGAAATAGGGTAGATGTAGGTCAGGCGTCATAGGACGGCCCGTCCGCATGTACGGTCGATGCTGTAGAGAACGCTGACAGGTCCACCGCGGGATAAATCGGGCCGAATCGGGTCATACGTCGTCAACGTGTACCGTCCCAAGGTCGATGTCGAGATCGTCAGGGTCGATGCCGAAGGCCTCGCAGATCCGCTCAATTTCCTGGGCCTGGCGCATCAGTGCCTGTCCGACTCTCTCTACCTCGTCCGGGGTGAGCGTATCGTTCTCCATTCGCCGAACGGCCTGCCGTTCGAGCACGTCATGCAAAAGCTGAACAAGGGTCAGCACCAGCCGGGCCAGACCGTCCGAGCCGCTGCTTTTGCCGTCCGCCGACGCCGGCGTCGTGTTCCCGAGCGATATGCGTTCGATCTGCGACTTCATGTGGTCGAGCGTCTCATCGATCGAATTACCAGCGGTGACATCTTCCGTGTCCGAGGTAATGTTACCGGAGGCGTTCTGTTCTTGAGTCATACTGGTCAGTAATCTTGATGCGGCAGCGCAGGCCCGTCTACGGCGTTTGAGGATCCGGGCGATCGATGTCTGAACCATCGCCGGTAGAATTCGAGGATCTGGCGTTCGATGAGATCGATGGGCCTCTCTCAGGACGATTTGCGTCCGCGGTCAAGGGCTGTTCGATGAGGTCCTCACGCATCGCTGTATCTACGGCGCTCAAGATCACACGAAGGTCGAGATACAGGAGATCGACACCGGCCACCGAGACGATGAGGTCGCCACGGACGACGGCGCCCTTGTGCAGCACCCGATCGATGGCTTCGGCAAGCTGAAGACGAGTAGAAGGCATGCAAGAACGCGTTAGAAAGAAGAAGCAACGTTTGTTGACGTGCGCCGACGCATCACGAAGCATCAACGTAGAGACGTTGACCCAGCGTCTGGAGACGATCCACGCGATGAAGCTCCGATGTCCGGTGCACGCGCGGCGGGAGCGGCTGCGCAGGGGAATCCGCCGTCATCATGGCGTCGATGGACGTAAGTACGTCACGTTCGGCCGGGCCGCGATCGGCCTGTGGAGACACCCGGTTTACGGCGAGAAAAGCAATCTGCGCACCGGCCTTGGCCGCCTGCTGGACAAGTCGGGAGGTCTCGGCCTGGACGACGGGCTCGGGGGTGGCAATGCCCACACACTGGATCTCCCCATTCCTCTGCCGGCGGGTCCACGCCTTTGTTTGCTTCGACAGGCGGACGAGCCGGTCCGTCAGATCGGGTAGGTGGAGGATATCCCGGTGGGCGCGAAGAATGCGAAAGAAGGCCCGGATCCATTCGGCGAAGACCTGCGGCATCAGGAGGAGCTGCAGGAAGTGACCGGTCGGTGCCGTATCGATGACGCATCTATGATAGGTATCGTCGTCAACAAACTCCATAATGGCGAGCCACCCCATGACCTCGTCGATCCCGGGCGGTGCAAGATCCATCAGGGCTTCCGTGACCGCACGATCGTACGGGAGGTCGACGCGGCTGCCACCTGCTTCGTCGAAGAAACGGCGCACATCTGCGGCATACCGGTCGCGAAGGGCCTCAAACCGGGCCTCGGCGTCGATTTCCATTGTGTGAACGCTCCCACCGCCGACATCCAGAACGTCGTCCGCGCCGGACCCGAATAGGTCCGACAGGGAATGGGCCGGATCCGTGGACGCCAGCAGCACCGATGCCCCGCGCCGTGCTGCCTCCAGTGCCGTCGCAGCGGCAAACGTCGTTTTGCCGACGCCGCCCTTTCCCGCAACCATGATGATTCTGGACGCAGGAAGGGCAACCGGGCGTTCGACGTGGATCGCTCGCGGGCGCTCGACCGCATCGAGCATTGCCGGGTCCGACACCTCCGCACAGTAGCGAGCACCGTCCCAGAATGAGTCCAGCACGCGCCGGCGCGTCGCGGCGTTCGGGCTCCGCAGTTCGGGACGTCTCGGTACGGCGATGCAGGGAACGCCGGGCGCCAGATTCCTCGTAGCTTCACGCGTGCCGCCGTTGACCACCAGCATGGCCAGAGATACGCCTCGATCCGCAAGATCAGAGCAGAGGCGCTGCGTTTCGCGCCGAACAATCGGCTCGGCACGCGTGACGACCACCGCCCGGGACAGCGATTCGTCGCACAGAGCACGCTCAAACCGATCCGTCCGGTCGTACATTTCGTCCAGAAACGTATCCATCTCGTCTCCCCCGCCCCCGCCGAAGACCGACCGCAGGTAGCGGTGCTTTTCGAGCATCTGATCGAGCACATCGAGCCACGTCCGAAACCGTCCGGGCATGTCCAGAAGGCGCATCAGGTGACCTGTCGGTGCTGTATCGATGACGACGGTATCGGCGGACGCGTCACCGGCGCCCGGCAGAAAATCCGTGAGCCGCAGAAACGCCATTACCACGTCCATTCCCGGGAACGCCGATTCCAGGAGACGGCTGACCTCGTCTTCCGCAAAGAAGGTCCCACGTTCGATAATACGGCCAATCACGTCTCCGTGGACGGCGCGAAAGGTGTCCGTGCGTTCCGCGGCGTTGATCTCTTCCACCGAAATCGGAAGCGAAGATGTCGTCGCGAGGACGTCTCCCGTTGAGTGAGCCGGATCCGTCGATAGGAGGTGCGTTCTGTGTCGCGGACCGAGCGTGAGCGTGAGCGCGCTCGCCACCGTTGTTTTCCCGACCCCTCCCTTCCCGACGACCCACAGGAGTCGTGGTGGATCGCTCAGTACGGGCAATTCAATGGACATACGTGGTGGGCTCTCGGTGTGGCTACGGCGTACGTTCATTACGAGGATGCGGTCGGAGAGTCTTCCCCATCAAGCGTGGACCGAGCCTCCTCCAGTGCGTCCAGAGCGTCGAGAACCTCTTCCTCCCGTCGATCGAATTCCTCCTCCGTGATTTCGCCGACGTCGAGTTGGATGTATAGCTGGTTCAACTCATCGCGGAGCGCGGTGCGCCGGTTCGCAATCTCATCCTCAGCGGCATCGTAGACAGATTCGGCAATGAACCGAAAGCCTTTGAACGGAGCCAGCAGAAGATCGTCGAGCAGAAACATAACCGCGCGCGTAATGAAGGGGAAAAGGAGCCAGATGTATCAGGCCGATGTACGCTCCTTCGCCTGCTCGATCCACGCGTCGACATCTGCAAAAGACGGCAGGCCTCCCATCAGTTCGCGAATCTCATCCGCGGTCGACCCGGCCAGATCGTCGAACGTCTGGACGCCCTGCTCGCGCAGGCGAAAGGCCATTTTGGGACCGATTCCCTGAATGACGGCCAGGTTGTCGATGTCGTCGTCCTCGTCTCCGGTCGCCTCGGCGGCACCTGGAGCATCCGAAGACGCTGCCGGATCCTGTCGGGCCTTCTCCATGACAGCCGCCAGCCGGGACGCGTCGTCGTCGCGTGCTGCGTCTTTCGCCGCCGACGGTGCCTCACGCGATTCCTCCTCACCGGCCGTGGTATTCCCTGCGCCGTCGTCACCGCGCGGAGCTGTCGCAGCCGAAGACGGGGCGCCGGACGTCGTCGTAGCGGCCCGTGCTCGCGTCTTCTCTCGCTGCAATCGCTCGGCACGGTACCCGGCCAGCAGCTCAGACACCGACGCCTTTACGCCGTCTAGAAAGTCGGCACGTTCCCGGGCATCCTCGTCGTGGCGCCGCCGCCGCTCGTCCGCAAACTCCGCCTTCATTTCCACGACCGCCCGCCGAATTTTGTCGACGAACGCTCGCGTTTCCCGTACGACCTTCGGCCGCTCGGAGCGCGCGCGCTCTGCCTCCGCCGCCATGGACTCACGGAACGTCTCGAGCTGGACGGCGACATCTTCTCCGATCGTTTTGACCTCTGCCCGGATCTGGGCGATGCGTTCCGTCCTGCGACGGCGGTCCTCCGTTGTGTTTTTCTGCAGGTCGTCGCGAAACCGAGAGAGTTCATCCGCGAGCCCCTCCGTCGACCGCCGAACATCGTCTCGAAGTTCCTGGATCCGTTCGCGATGAGCGGCACGGAGGTCTTCCATTTCGTCCTTCAGGTGACGCAGTCGGTCGCTATTCATTCCCATGACAGAGGGCTGTTTCGTCCAGTGAACTTATCGATACGTTGGGTCAGACCGCGTCGATGCGGACTGAGCAAATGTTGCACAACTACCAGCTGATGGATCAAACTTCAAGCCGTCCATCTTCCAACATGGACCATGGAGGCAGCGGATGGCAATCGGCGACGATGTAGGGCGCCGGTTGACGACGCGGAGGCCCCGAATTGAAGCCCTCTCTACCCCTGTAGGCGGCTTCGTAACGGGCATGACAAGTATTTGCCGGTGAGCAGGTCCCGCCCTATTCTTGTTTTGAAACCGTCCGCCGCGGACGAATGGAAACGGCTCATTTCCTTCTTTCTCGTTCCATCGCTTCCCACGCCGTCTCTTCTCAGAAGATCCATTCAGCTTATCTGACGTCCTTCTGTCAGGTGCCCCATCGCCGTCGCACCGCGCGCGCATCACCGCGATCACCGACGACGCCGGCTCCGCCTTGCGATCATACCGTACGGAGACCCACGGACCCGCGACGCCGCGCACATTCATACCGTCACCCGTATGTGAACAC
>JAAAOT010000237.1 GCA_009908725.1 Bacteroidota bacterium
TGGTGTCGGGCCACCTCGCTCGCCGGGCGTCGTAGCAGGCTCGCTCTGCGCGGCGGACTGATCGTGGCAGCGCCAGTACGACGCGTCCGTGTCTGCCTCTACGGTACGGGTATGGCCTTCATGCCGATACGGGAACGAAGTCACGCGGCGACCGCGTAGTATCATCACCGGTTATGACGTCCTTGTGCCCGGCCCGGATTGTACATCCATCCCTGATTCGTTCCGCTTATGCCTGAGTACCTGGAAGGAGACCTCGTCGTCCGCGATCACCGGTTCGGGATCGTGGTCAGCCGCTTCAACGACTTCATCACCGAAGAAATGCTGGAGGGCGCCCTCCGAACGATCAAGCGGCACGGCGGGGATCCGGACGAGGTCGTGGTGGCACGCGTGCCGGGATCGCTCGAGCTGCCCGTTGCTGCGAAGAAGATGGCGGAGTCCGGCTCCTACGATGCGGTGATCTGCATCGGGGCCGTGATCCGGGGTGCGACCACGCACTACGACTACGTGTGCTCCGGAACGACGAGTGGAACGGTCAGCTCCTCGCTCGATACCGGCGTGCCGATTATCTTCGGCGTCATCACCACGGAAACGATTGAGCAGGCGATCGAACGCGCCGGGACGAAGGCCGGCAACAAAGGGGCGGAAGCGGCTGCAGCAGCCATCGAAATGGCCAACTTGATGGAGAAACTGTAGAGCTTGATCAGCGCGGAACCCGGGCCGTGGCTGCTCGTCAATGAACATCGCAGCGTGGGTTTTTTCGTGCTGCTTGCGACGCCAACGGCTAGATTCTCCGCCTTTGTGGCCCGGCGCCCCCGGGAGATGCATTTCACAGAGGCCCCACAGTCGCACCTTGACATCGAAGGGAATCGCTCGTACCCTTTGAATCCTGCAATCGGGAACGCACGAAACGAGGCGTTTCACTCCAGGACAGGGCATACATGGTGATCGTAGCTCAGTCGGTTAGAGCGCCAGGTTGTGGTCCTGGAGGCCGAGGGTTCGAATCCCTCCGGTCACCCCGAAGAAAGTACGTGTAGAAGCACATTTTTACCTGCCGCGTTCGTCTAGTCTGGTCTAGGACGCCGCCCTTTCACGGCGGTAACACGGGTTCGAATCCCGTACGCGGTACAACATTTAAATTTCTTGGAAGGCCTCGATGGCGCTGCTATCGAGGCCTTTTCTTTGTCCTTTCCTTCACGGATGTTACATTGGTTCAAAGATGGTCCTCACCTCCCGCACGGTTCCGGCGCATTGTGGCTCGTCTTTTGGCGTAGATTACCGAAAGACGAGAGCACGTCGAGGCGCAAACCGTGGCCGTGGCCGCATGGCGGTCGGCAGCAATCGGTGGCGCATCCCATTTTTGCTTATCCCGGGCGTCGCCCCTCTCATCGGGTGACGTCGGTCCTGACTTCTCCACTCAATCACGTTCAGAGCGTTTATCCATGGAACTGGCCCCGCTAACGGTACTGAATAAGCAGTACACCATTAAGCGTACACTGGGCGATCCCGGGCCGTTCGACATCAAGTACCTGGGGGAGACGGTCGACTCGGAAACGGCGACCGTCATCCGCGAATTCTTTCCCGTCCACCTCGTGGAACGCGAGTCGGGAAAAACCTCGATTGACATCCTCGGCGGCGACAAGGAGTCGCAGCTGTTTCAGTCGGGGATGGAGTACTTCCAGAAAGAGTCGAGCGTGCTCAGCCAACTCGAACACGATGCCCTGCCGTCAGGGTACGAAGTGTTCGAGGCCAACGGCACGGCGTACCGCGCCCGCCCCCACAAGCAGAGCATGTCTCTCCGGAAAGGCCTTGAGAGTAAGGGGACGCTGTCGGAGAAGGCGGCACTTACGATCATGGTGCCGATTCTGGAAGCCCTCCAGCTCTCGCACGACAACGGTCTTTACCACGGCGGCGTATCGCCGGAAACCGTGCGTCTGTGTAACGACGGCTCCGTCTTGCTGACCGGGTTCCAGGGCGCGTTCATCCAGCTTGCCCGCCAGGGCGGCGAACTGTCGGCTCTCGTCCAGCAGGGGACGTCGGCAATCGAGCAGTACACGCCGCGCGGCAACCAGGGGCCATGGACGGACGTCTATGCAGCGGCCGCTACGATTTGCTACATGGTCACTGGTCGCGAGCTGCCGGAGGCCAGCGATCGCCTCGAAGGC
Organism: Bacteroidota bacterium; assembly: GCA_009908725.1. Classification (GTDB taxonomy): domain Bacteria; phylum Bacteroidota; class Rhodothermia; order Rhodothermales; family Salinibacteraceae; genus Longibacter. Next base: position 2,163 of record JAAAOT010000237.1, read on the forward strand.
GATGATCCGCTGGCGGACCTCATACAGGACGCGGACGCCTTCAGCGCGCCGGGCGTCCGAGAGGCTCTCATCGATGCACTGGAGGTCGACCCCTCCAAGCGCCTGCAGTCGGCCGAGGCCCTCGCCAAGGCCCTGAAGGAGTCGTCAACCCGCTACGACGGCACCGAAAGCGGATACGCCATCATCCCAACGGAACTCGAGGAAGAGGCCGGCGACGACGCGTCGGATGAGGATGACGACGGTGAGGTAGAGGTGCTGTCTACCGGCGGCCGGGAACGCCCGGCACGCTCGCGCTCCCGCACCAGCCGGTCGAACAGAAAGAAAAAAGAGTCGACCAGCACCGCGATGCTGGTCGGAATCCCGATCGTCCTCCTTCTACTCGGAGGTGCCGGGTACTTTATTTTCGCGGGTGGAGGCAGCGCGTCATACGAAGAATACCGGACGCGGGCCGATTCGCTGTACGAAGCGCAGGACTACGCTGCAGCGCGTGAAGCGTACACGCAGGCACTGGACGTGCGCACCGACGATGCGTTTGCGCAGCAGCGTCTTCGCGAGATCGATCAGATGACGAGCGGCGGCGGCGAGCAGGCGTTCACGTCCCGGGTTTCGACGGGTGACTCCCTCATGGCCGCAGCCGACGCGTCGTATGCGGAGGGTGAAATGAGCGAGGCTCTGCAGATGTACTCGCAGGCCACGTCGAGCTACTACTCGGCCCTCGATATCCGCGACCAGGAATCGGTTCAGCGTCGGATCAATCGCGCGGAGAAGCGTCAGGATGACGTGATTGCGGAGCTTCGGTCGGGCGGCGAAGACGATGAAAACCTTGAGGCACTGGTTCGTCAGCAGGAGCAGGCGCAGCGTGCACGTGCGCAGACGATTTACCGCCGTGCGATGGAACGCGGTCGGGATTACATGAGCCGCAACGAGTACGCGCAGGCCAAGTCGGCCTTCGAGCAGGCGTCAGACGCGCGCACGACCGACGAAGTGATGGATGCCATCGCGGAAGCCGATCGTCTCCTGCAGGAGCAGCGCGAGAACCAGTCTGCGTACGAGCGCTTCCGTGCACAGGCGGACGTCGCCTTCCAGGAAGGAAGCTACGAGGACGCGGTCGATCTGTATCGTCGCGCGCTCGACGCGAAGAAGGGCGACGCCTACGCCCAGGAGCAGCTCGAGAAGGCGAAGAGCGAGCTCGAAGCCATCCAGCTCGCACAGGCCAAGCGGCAGAAGGAGCAGCAGCGCCGCGAAAACATGAAGGAAGGCGATATCTACACAGTCGTCGATGAAGAGGCGCAGGTCGACGGAGGTCTTCAGGCCCTCCATAAGGACGTTGAGTACCCGCCGTCGGCTGCCCGCCGGGGCGTCGAGGGACGCGTCTACATGCAGGTCGTGGTGAACGCCGACGGTACCGTCCGTGAGGCGAACGTCACACGTGGCGTCAACAACGCCATCGACGATGAGGCCCTTCGTGTTGTGGAGGACGCAGAGTTCATCCCGGCGAAGGTCGACGGCAAGCCGGTTCCGTCCCGGACGGCCGTCTGGATTGAGTTCCGCCTCCAGGACTGAGTGCCGGTCCGGCTCATCCGGGCGACAATAGCATCCTGAACAGAAACGGGGATCGGCCGAACGGTCGATCCCCGTTTTTTGCGTTGGTGCCGCTGCCCTCGTCGTCGTAGCTCGCCTCGTGCTGTTCACCTCCCGCGCGGCGTAGCGTCCATGTGTGTGGCGCCGCGAATCGCGGCTCTGTCTCTCGAGCCGTGCCGCTCCTGACGGGATGATGCCTCAGGCGATGGGCGCAGTTTCCACGTCGGCAGTCGTTTCACGCGTGGGGACGGGCGTTTCTGGACCGGGATTCAATCGGTGTGCGAGGAAGGCAGAGCGCGTCGTAAGGATGAGCGCGACCGGAAGAAGGGCTTCATGTAGCCCCTGGGGCCAGAAAAACCATCCGGCGCTCAGTAGCCCGGTCCCGATGGCGGCTGCCAGCGCGTAGGGGCGCAACCATGTTGCCGTTCGCCCCCGCGCCAGGGCAACAGCGAGAACCACATGGGTGGGCCAGGCCCAGGCCAGATTCCAGTTGTAATTCGTCACCTGGTGCTCGCTGATAAACCAGAGAAAGCACAACAGCAGTCCGGCGATTCCAGTCACCCCGAACAGGATGGCGTCCCACGGCGCCTTCATATCCGCGCGGTGGCGACCGCGAGCGAGCGAGCGGACCTGCCGGACGGTCACGGTAGCGACAATTCCGAACAGTAGCCACGTCGCAAGGAGGGGCCATGCAAACGTGGCCTCGCGCGCATCATAGCCGTTCGTCCAGAAAACCGTGTCGGTGCGCGCGACAAGCGGCTCCGGTCCCTGCCTCGTTGCGATCCTTGCGTGTTCGAACGCTTCAAACAGATACTCCGGCAAAAACATGACCTCCCGGGGTGAGGCAATCTGATCGGCGGGGGAGCCGAGGCCGATATCGAACCCTACGTCAAGTAGGCGTCGATCGGCAACGTACGGGTCCAGGAGGCGCCGGAAACTCTTTCCCGGGCTCGGTTCACCGGTGAACTGGATGATGGGCCCGACCGAACGCTCCAGGGCGTCGCGGACCCGCGTGGAGCAGTTATCGAAGAGAAAGTCGTACCGGTACGTCCGATTTTCCGGTCGCGCGTTGATTTCCAGAAACGTGAACAGGCGTTGCGTCTGATCCGCCGTCAGATTCAGATGCTGCTCGATCACCGGCCGTCCCATTCGTTTGTAGTAGGAAAGCGCCGAGGCGTATTCCCCCGTGCTCAGCATGTAGTCGAGCCGGCCATACGTGAACTTGAGGACGAAAAACGGCTCGTTGAAATCGAATGTCCCGTAGTTGTAGATCCGGTTGACGCCGGTTTGCGGGTCCGCGATGCGATACGCACTGTGGCCGAACTCCGTGTAGACGTCATCGCCGGGCAGGATCGTGATCATGGAAGCGCGTGCCTGCGACGACAGTTCGGGCACCGTTTGGGCTACCGAGGCGCAGGGGAAAAGGACCGCCACGAGGCCGGCGAAAAGGAGCATGCGACGGATGCTATCACGGAACAGAGCCGACAACCGGGTCAGACGCACGATCATGTTGTTTTCTGGGAAGGGACGAACTACGGGCGAGGGGGCGCATACACTCAAGCGCGATGAAAAAACGCCCTCGATCGGCGGCAGCGGAAAGGAAGCGGGTGCTTCTTTCTCTGTGTGTAGACGAGAGCGTGAGCATGGAGGTTCGACCGCAACGGTAGGATAACTTCGTGCGACTCGTCGCCCCTTGCCCTCTTTCGACCATCTTGCCTGACTTGCATGGGACGCACGCAGCGAGCGAAGCATACGCTGGATCAGTTAAAGTCGACCATCGACACCCCGGAAACCGAGCTGGACCACAGCAATCCGTACGAGCTGTTGGTAGCGGTTATTCTCTCCGCACAGTGTACGGACGAGCGGGTCAATATGGTGACGCCGGAACTCTTCGATGCGTTTCCATCGGTACAGGATCTCGCTGATGCCGATCCCGACGACATCCACCCGTACATTTCGTCGGTGACGTTCCCCAACAACAAATCCAAGTACCTGGCGAAAATGGGTCGTCAGGTTGTCGAGAACTTCGGCGGCACCATCCCGGAATCGGTGGACGAACTACAAACGCTCACCGGGGTGGGTAGAAAGACGGCTCAGGTGGTGGCAAACGTTGCGTACGACGTCGACGCGCTGCCGGTAGACACGCACGTATTTCGCGTGTCCAATCGGATCGGTTTGGTCAAGGAAAACGCCGACACGCCCGCCAAGGTGGAGCGGCAATTGAAGCGGGTCATTCCCAAAAGCGACTGGGGCGCGGCGCATCATCTCCTTATACTGCATGGTCGCTACACGTGCACGGCACGCAGTCCGAGCTGCGGCGCGTGTCCCGTTATCGACATCTGCAAGTACTACGAGCGTCTCGAGCGGCTCCCGGACCCTGTGGATGGCCTCGACGCGAGCCGCGGTGCCTATTACTGCAAAACCCGGGACCACTATTTTGACGATCCGTCCGTTCACATCGACCGAAACAACATCGAGCAGGTCGCTTGCCCGCGATGCGGGTCGATGAACGTGTTCAAAACGGACACCGGGGAAACGACCAAAACCGTAAAGGACTACCGTGTGAACGGATAGCGCGTCGCCGGTGGCCCGACGGCCGCTGCGTCGTGCTTCCGCGTCGCCCGTCTCGAACTGCTTCACCCGCATCTCTTCTGACTCTCGACGTAGCCGACATCATTCTATGGACGATTCCCGGAAACACATTCTCATCATCCTGGACGGCTGGGGAATTGCCGAAGACCCGTCTGTCAGCGCAATTCACGCGGCGGACACGCCGTTTATGGATGACGCCATGCAGCGCTACCCGAACGGTACGCTTCGCGCATCCGGGGAAGCCGTCGGCCTGCCGGAGGGGCAAATGGGAAACTCCGAGGTCGGCCACACGAACCTCGGGGCCGGCCGGGTGGTCTATCAGGAGATCCTGCGGATTTCAAAAGCGATCGAGGACGGGTCCTTTTTTGAGAATGGCGCGCTCACCGACGCGGCAGCACATGTCCGGGACACCGGCGGTTCGTTGCATCTGATGGGCTGCTTTTCCGACGGCGGTGTGCATGCAACGCTTGAGCATGTTTACGGCCTGCTGGAAATGGCTCGCCGCGAGGACGTCGACGCCGATCAGGTGAATGTACACGCCTTTACGGATGGTCGAGACACCAGTCCCACCGGTGGAGTAGACTATGTGCGCGAGTTCCAGGAGAAGGCAGCAGAGATCGGAGTGGGAAGGATCGCATCGATCGTCGGTCGCTACTTCGCGATGGATCGGGACAACCGGTGGGACCGCATCGAGAAGGCATACCGGTTGCTCGTGGATGGAGAGGGAGCGTCGTTCGACGACCCGGTGGAGGCGCTGCAGGCAAGCTACGACGAGGACGTCACCGACGAGTTCGTCGAACCAGCACAGATCGAAGTTGACGGCGACGCGCGGGTCTCGGACGGGGACGCCGTCATTTTCTTTAACTTCCGCGCCGATCGTGCCCGACAGTTAACCCGTGCATTCACCGAAGAGGCGTTTGCCGGATTCGACCGCGAACGCATTGATGACCTCTACTATGCCACGATGACGCCCTACGACGCCGACTTCGATCTGCCGGTGGCGTTCGAGAAGCTGAATCTGAAGGACACGATCGGGGAAGTGATCAGCCGCGTCGGGGGGCGCCAGCTTCGCGTAGCGGAGACGGAGAAATACGCCCATGTGACGTACTTCTTCAGCGGGGGACGCGAAGAACCGTTTCCCGGTGAAAATCGCCTTCTGATCCCCTCGCCACAGGTCGCTACGTATGACCTGCAGCCGGAAATGAGCGCGGCGGAGGTGGCCTCGCGAGCGAATGCCGCGATCGGGGACGACGCGTATAACCTCGTCGTTCTCAACTTCGCCAACCCGGACATGGTCGGCCACACCGGTGATTTTGAAGCCACTGTTCTCGCCTGCGAGGCGGTAGATGAAGCCGCCCGACGTGTGGTCGACACGGCACGCTCGGAGGGATACTCCGTGAGCATCATCGCGGACCATGGCAACGCAGACAAGCTTCGCAACCCGGACGGATCCCCACATACCGCGCATACGACGGCCCTGGTGCCGCACGTCGTGATCCATGACGACGTCGACGGCCCGGTTCGGGACGGAAAGCTCGGGGATGTCGCCCCGACGATCCTGGCAATGCTCGGTGTGGACGCCCCGGAGGCGATGGATGGCGACGTTCTGGTCGATCTGTAAGCAGACCCGTTCCTTCCTCAGTTCTTTCGGATCGAAACTACATCAGCGTGAGGCAAGGAGAGGCGGATCGGTTAGAAGAACGGATTGCGCGTCTGGAGCAGCGGCTGGATCGTCTGAATGAGGCCGTTCAACGGTTGGAAGAACGCGATTCTGCGACGAATGTACGGCCCGGCGAGAGGAGCGATGCGGCCGGCCCGCCGGACGACGTGGCCGATACGGAGGATCGTACGAGGCAACCGAATCCGGCAGAACGGCGAAAGTCGTCGCGTCGCGAATCCGTCGATCGGGATCAGCCGGCACCTCCGGCCGGCACGTCGAAGGCATCCGAGGGGAGCGACCTGCCCGGAAAGGCCGGGGGCTGGTTGAAGTCGGTCCTCGGTACGACGACGGAGGACTGGCTCAGTCGTCTCGGCATCGCCCTGCTTCTATTCGGACTGGCGTTCCTCTTTCGGTACGCCGTTGAGCAGAACTGGCTTGGTCCGGTTGTGCGCGTCGCGTTCGGTGCGGGGATGGGCAGCGCCCTGTTCGCGGGCGGATTGCGGTTGTACGACGAGCGCCCGCGGTTCGGGCAGGTCCTGCTCGGCGGAAGTGCTGCGACGTTCTACGTGACAATCTTCAGTGCGTACCAGCTTTACGGCCTGCTGGATTACCTGACGGCCTTCGCGGCAATGGTTGCCGTCACGGGACTCACCTTCGTACTGGCCGTCCGCCAGAACGAAGCCGTCATGGCCGTCATCGGGGCCGTCGGTGCGTATGCGACGCCTTTCCTGTTGTATACGGACCCCGGATCCATTCCCGGGCTTGTGGGCTACGCGATCATCGTCCTTGCGCTCACGGTCTCTCTGTTCTGGCTGCGCGAGTGGGTCGTGATGCTCCACACCTCGATTACTGGAATGTGGATCGTGACGATTACCGCCTGGGTGTCGACGGTCTCCCTGTTCGGCGGGGAAGAAGTCGCCCGGCTGGATCGGATCGCGGTTCAAATCAGCGCGACAATAGCGTGGCTGGCAGCCGCGGCGCTTCCATTTGCCTACCGCATGGTTCGAAGCGGCGCCATTCCGCTATCCCGAACATCGTGGCTACCGCGATGGGCAAGAAAGGCCGACGCGACGGACAGGACATGGGCCGCGAGGCAGGATTCGTCTGAAGGGCGAAGCCTGTGGAGCCGGGCCGGGATCGTGCTCTCTGCGTTTAGTGCGCCGCTCCTCCTGGTCGGAATCACGGCGGCCACGTGGAACTTGACCGACGGCGGGACGGCCGCAATGATGGCCGGACTTGCCATCCTGTACGTTCCGGCCGCTCGCCGATCGAATCAGGCCAACCTCCGCGTGGACCGAGCACTTTATTCGGTCCTTTCCGCTCTGCTGGTGACGGCAGCCATCGGGACGGGGCTCGACGGTCCGTACCTGACGGTTGTTGTTGCCGTACAGGGAGCCGGGCTGCTCCTCCTCACAAATCGTGGCGCTGCACCGGCCCTTCGATACGTCGCACACGGGCTCCTTCTACTGGTCGCGGCAGAAGCTGTCCACGCCGATCTCGGCCGATCCGCGAGCGACGTTTCAACGCACGGAGGGCGCCTTGGGGTGGCCGCGCTTATCTTCGGGAGTGCCTGGCTCGTCGGTTCGCGCCGTATTCGCGCCGTGTATCTCGGCACCGCCAACCTGATACTCGTTGCCGGATCGTGGCACGGCTTCGATGAGCCCGTGCACGACCTTGATCTCACACGTGCGGCGTGGTTGATGCAAGCATTCATCTTCTACGCGCTGATGCAGCTCTTCCGCCGGGCCACGTGTTGGTCGCCCGGGCCCCTGCGTAGGGCGGACTGGGTCCTCCACAGTCTCGTCCTTCTGACGGGCGCGTCGCTGGCTTCGGACCTGTGGCTGGGGCCGGCAGAGCCGATCCTGTCGTCGTCGACGGCGCTCGAGGGACTGGTGGTCGGCGGGCTTGCGCTGGGTGCCGTCCGGCCCGGCGAAGGCCTTCGATTCGACGTGTACAGGATCGCCGTCCTCGCACTCTGGCTTGCCTGGACGGGTGACACATTCGGTCCGCTGAACGGAGGTGCCGGGATCGTATCCGCCATCTGGTGCGCGACGGCGCTCGCGGGCATCGTGGTGGGAAGCATCTGGGCCCGGAGTAAGGTGAGCTACGCCGGGTTTGCGACGCTCCTCCTCGTTGTCGGAAAGCTGTTTCTGGTTGACCTCTCGGCTCTATCGCCGGTCTGGCGCATCATGATTTTCCTCGGGTTCGGCGTCGCGCTTCTTACTGTCGGATACCTTCTCCCGGGTGTCCTGCCGGGAACGTCCGACACAGATGGCGCGCCCGCGTCTGCAGAGTCCGAAGAATGAGCGGGGAGATAGGGGACCGTTTTCTCCATTCCCTCCTGCACCCCGGGGCCTAACGGATGGACCGTGCTAAAAAAAGCGGGTCGCCCCGAAAGGACGACCCGCTGATGGCGCTCAAGATGGCCGGAGGCAACTATTGGACGCTGAGATCGACAGGCAGGCGGGCCTGCACCTTGCCGGATTGGCTCAAGTAGTACTGAATCAGGGCTCGCTTCTCCTGCATCTTCCGCTCCAGATCCGTCGCGGTGCGGTTGAAGTAGAGGCGGGCAGCCTGCCCCGAGAGATCCTCGTTGAGTCGCTCAAAGAAGGTCTTCTGGCGGGGCAGCGTCTGCACCGCGTACGGCCCGTCGCCGAGACCGGCTTTCTCACCCGCGATCCGGACGGCGTCGGAGAGGCCGCCGAGAACGTCGACGAGGCCGACCTCTTTCGCATCACGCCCGGACCAGACGCGGCCCTGCGCGATCGCGTCCACCTCATCGACGGACATGTTGCGGCCTTCCGCTACGCGCTGAAGGAAGGTATCGTACGTCCGGTCGATTGAACTGGCGAGAAGCGTGCGCTCCTGCTCGGAGAAGTCGGAGAACGGGGAGTAGATGTCGGCAAGGTCACTCGTTCGAACATCGTCAATGCCCACACCGAGCTTCTCCGTGAGAAGGCCTTCGACGTTGAACAGAAGGCCGAATACGCCGATCGACCCGGTGATGGTGCTCGGGGTGGCGACGATGGAATCGGCGGGTGCAGCGACGTAGTAGCCGCCCGATGCCGCGAGGCTTCCCATCGACACGATGACCGGCTTGACGGCTTTCGTCCGTTCGACCGCCCGCCAGATGGCCTCGCTGGCCGCAGCGGACCCTCCGGGTGAGTCGATGCGGAAGACGACGGCCTTGATGGATTCATTCTCCCGGGCATCTTCGAAGGCCTCGATCAACGGGTCGGATGCCATCATGCCACTCGAGCCGAAGGGGCCGCCCTCGGCGTCGCCGGGGACGATCTGACCGCTTCCGTAAATGACGGCAACCGGCCCGTCACCCGTCGTCTCGATTCCAACCTCGGAGGCGGGGACACGGGAATAGTCGGCCACGTCGATGATTGGCACGTCACCGCCATCTTCCAGTCCGAGGATCCCGCGGAGGACATCCACGACCTGATCCGTATAGCGGATGTCGTCGATCATCGCCAGGTCGCGGGCCGGGCCGGCGTCCATCGGTGCATCAGAGGCGGCGATGTCTCGAAGCTGGCTGACGTCGATCGATCGGGACTCGGCAATAGCATTCAGGAAGACGTCATACTGCGTCTCGACGAGTGCCTGAAGCTGCTCTTCGTTATTGTCGGAGAGATCGTTTCGCGTAAAGGTCTCGACGGCGCTCTTGTACTGGCCCGCGCGAACGACCTTCGGCTCCACTCCCAGTTTGTCGAGCGTCCCTTTGAAGAACGTCTGCGGGAGGTAGAAGCCGTTGAATTCGAACGCGGTCACGGGGCCGGCGAAAATGCTATCCGCGGCTGACGCGAGGAAATAATCCTTTTCGAGCATGCCGAAATCGCCGCTTGAGGCGACGACCGGTTTTCCGCTCTCCCGAAAGTCGGTGATGGCAGCCCGGATCTCTTCAAGGGTCGCCCAGGATGCCTGACTTCCCTTCAGACGGATCCAGACGCCGGAGATTCGGCTATCGTTTTCCGCCTTCGAGAGTGCCGAGATGACGTCGGAGGCATCATAGTCCGGCTGGTCAGACAGCTGGCGCGTCAGTGGGTCGTCCGAGACGCGCTCCGGGATAGGACCCTGGACGTCGAGCGTCAGGATCGTACCCGGCTGGACCTGGGGCGTTGAATCCACCGACAGGCTGATGGCGAAGATGAAGAGGAAGAGGAACAGAATCAGCGCTCCGACGGCGATGAGCGTGCCGAGGACGCTCGCCGCAAGAGTAGATAAAAACCGCATGGTGTACGGACCGGTGGGTGATCAGGGGGACGGAAGTCCGAGTCGCCGCGTCGTGCACGACCGGGCAGTCACTTGCTGTACACGTTTGCCACAGCGAGATCGTTACACACGATGCGCCGCAACTCGTTTCCAATGCGCCCCCGCAGACGTCTCTCCCGGCAGCGCTAGACAATATCGTCGCATCTGAATGAGGGAATATTGCTGCTCCGGCGCTGCGACGGCGTCGATGTCACGCGAGGTAGTGTCTATTTGATAGGACGGTCGATTGTGTCACCTGGAAGACGGTTCGGTGGCGACACCGCGGCCCCGATTCATCCGAGGCCGGCTTGAAGGCGACAGGCCGCGTTTTCTTCGTCGTCCCGCAGCGATCCGCCGCATGGCATGATTCCAGAACCGGTACCGAGTGATTCGGGGCATAACGGTTTCCCGGCCTGTGCCCGATTATCCGAAATCTCGCTCCCAAACACCGACCGGCCATGCGCATCCTGTCTAGCGTTTATCGCCTTTCTTCACGTCCTTCGTCCACCCCGGATGTGACCGCTCCGGGTACGGCGGGCCTCCTGCTGGGATTGGTCGTGTCGGTACTGATGATTGCCCCCGCTCCCGTCCACGCCGCTTCGGCTGACGCGGCGACAGCGGCTCGGCCCGGCGCACTCACTGCGGTGGACGCTGCGTCGACCGCGCACTACTGGCCATGGCGTCAATGGCACCGTGCACGCGTAACGCCCCGGTTCGAGTACCGCCAGTTGATCGGGGCGCATGCGCACCGGCGCTCCCGGTCCCCTTCCTTCGAGATCCGCACGCGCTATCGGTACATCACACGGTCAGCATCGCGGTTTCGGGCACGATTCGACGTCGTGGTTGAGGGAATCGATGTCTATCGGCGAGGGCGCTACATCGGCACCGTCGACCGCCTGCCTCGCTCTCTTCAACGCGTACGGGCCCGGGTCCGGCGCGGCCGGTCGCCTGATCTGGACCGTCGTCTCGTGCTGGTTGGCAGACCCGGGCAGGGGTTCGAGGTGCTGGCTCTGGATCCACGCCGCCGGACCCCAGGGCCGCGCGTACGGGCAGTGGGGGTCGTTCGATTACGCGAGGGACGGGTTCGGTCGGTTCGCCGTAGCCGTCTTCTCCGCGGGAGACGGTACACCAGCCTTGCTCGCGTACCGCTTCTTCCGGCTCACCTGGGGCAAGAGCGCCGCTACGACCGGTGGTCCTCGCCCGGTGTCATCGGGTTTAGCGGCCTGTACGGGTCGCGTGGTGATTACGACCTACGGCGGTACGAAGGACGTGGCGGTGCCGTCGGCTACGATCGGTCTGATCGCCGTCGAACGTGGTCTGATCCGCACGGCAAGCAGCGAAGGGCGCGTCGGTCGACTGAACGCGACGAGATGCCGCGGTTGCGGCGCGATCGGTCGACGAGCGCAGAACGCGGACGATCGGGTGAGCGCAGCAGCGAGCGGGATGGCGACGAGTCCCGGTCCGGCCGCCTTCGGAGCACGGATAAGGCGCCAAGTGTCGAGCGCCGTGCCGGCGTCCGGCGGCTGGAGAACGGGCGTGCGTCGGCAGATCCTGCCCGTGCCCGGGACCGCGACGGATCGGCAGACGACGGACGCCCCAGTAGAAGGTAGAGACGTATCCGGAGGATAGGAGAGGAAGGCTCGCCCTACGCACCGGTGACGGTTTGAAAGGTGTGTGGGAAGGCTCCCCGGACCGGGTGTGGCCGAAACTACGGAAAAATGTTCAAGTACATATCACGACGAGGGTCGAGTGTGAGACGGTAACGTCCGCGGTCGGCCCTCGATCGTAGTTCGCAGAGCCAGTCACAACCTGTGAGCGATCGTGAGCAAACCGAACGCCTCTCGCGATACAGCTTCAACATCCTTCGACGACCGTCCCGAGTTGACTGAACGGGAGCGCGACATCCTCGGTCTAGTCGTGAAGCAATTCGTTGATACGGCCGGCCCGGTTGGCTCTCGCTCCCTGTCCAAGCATTTCGACATCGGTCTCAGCCCCGCGTCCATCCGCAACACAATGGCGGACCTCGAGGACTTGGGCTACTTGGGGCATCCGTACACATCCGCCGGCCGGGTCCCGACCAGGCTGGGGTACCGGACCTTCGTGGACAACCTGATGGACACGCCCGAACTGACGCCATCGGAGCGTCGGGCGCTGACGCTACAGCTGGCGTCGCTAGTCACCGACACCGATGAGCTTCTCCGGGAGAGCACCCGACTTTTGAGCCAGCTGACCAACCTGTTGGGCGTTGCGCTGACGCCAAACCTGTCCAGCGGTACCCTCGAGCAGCTCGACATCGTACCGCTCACGGGCCAGCGTCTGATGTTCGTACTGAGCGTGAGCGGTGGACTGGTCAAAACGATCGTGCTGGGCTTCGAGTCCGATCTGCGCCGTTCGGAGTTGAGCCGCGTCGTGTCCCATCTCAACGAACGGCTCGCGGGGCTAACGCTGAAAGAGATTCGCGAAACGCACGAAGAGCGAGTACGGGACATTAACGATCCGACCGGCGTCGTGCAGCTTATCATGGATCGGTCGGCTCCCATCTTCAGCGAGCCCAAGGAGGCCCGGTTGCGCCTCGGCGGGACGCAGAATATTCTGACGCAGCCCGAGTTTCAGGAACCCGACGATGTGCGTCGCTTCATTGAGGTCATTGAGGACGAGGATCGCGTCGTTGAGTGGCTTGAGACGGTATTCGACGTCGATCCCGAAGCGATCGGTCAGGCCGCGATTCAGATCGGCAGCGAGGGACTGGAGGATATGAATTCCTACTCCATCGTCACCTCCCCGTACAGCTTCGGTGGCACGGTCGGCGTGCTCGGTGTGATCGGACCGACGCGCATGGATTACGGCCGGGCCGTGGCTCTCGTCGAAAGCATGGCGTCCGTGGTGAACCGACCCTCCGGTGAGGAAAACCCGGACGACGGGCCGATGGTCGCAGACGCGGACACTAGTGGGCGGCGAGGAACCGCGGACGCGGCGGATGCGGACGGCGATCCATCCGACGCGTAGTTTGTTCGACAAAAGGAGGATTCGATGAACCGCGCCCGTGTGTCGCCGGAATGATGGTTGCAGCCTTCTCGGGCGAACCTTTGGGCGGGTGATCCGTCCGAGAACGAGTGCCGCCGCAACAGTATTCGCCCGTCTACAGGGCCGTTTCCGAGTGCGTGGCCGCCCATCACGCTCGTATTTTTTTCTGAACCAGTTCGTCGTAGGCACCTGTGAGTACATCCGAATCGACCGAAACACGACAACAGCAAACGGATGCCTCGGCCGAATCAGGCCAGGAATCGCCTGAGGCCTCGGCCCCCGGCGCGACCGGTCCGAATGCCGACGCGACAACGCAGACGGATACGTCCGCTCCTCCGGATCACAAGGGAGCTGACGTCGACGACGATCTGAGCGCCGACGCCGCCGGGCGGATCGAAGAGCTTCAGGACGAGCTCGCGTCTGTCCAGAATGAGCTGGACGAGATCAACGAAAAGTATCTACGCAAGGCGGCCGAGCTTGAAAACTTCCGCCGGCGTATGGAGCGCGAGAACACGCGTCGGTATACGGCCGGACAGGTGGATGTCGTGAAGGCCATGCTGGGCGTGCTCGACGACATGGGCCGTTCGATGGATGCTGCCGAAGAGCTGCGCGAGAAGCAGGACGCTGAAACGGCGTACGAGTCGCTCCGCGGCGGCGTGGACATGGTCTATCGCAAGTTTATCGACGAGCTCGAGAACCTCGGTGTTGAGCGCATCGATGCGGAGGGCGAGCCGTTCGATGAGTCGCTTCACGAAGCCATGATGCAGCAACCGGCTCCGGAAGGCGTCGAGCCCGGCACCGTATTGAACGAAGTCCAGGCCGGATACCGGATGGGCGAACGCGTTATCCGCCACAGCCGGGTGATCGTCGCTGCGTAGCGCCGGTTTGGGACGGCATGGCAGAGAGCGGCCGGGACGATGGTGCCAGCTTCCTCTGGCAGGATCTTTGGCCTGTTGCCATGCGCAGTGGTCCCGTTTTCGATGTCCCCCTCTGAATTACTCCTTTCGCTGACGCCGTCGGCTACGTTGTGAGCTGCGGCCTGTTTTCCGAATTTTACACGTCCTCATGCCGGAAGATTATTACGACATTCTCGGAGTCAATCAGGATGCCTCCGAAAAGGAGATCAAAAAGGCGTACCGCAAGAAAGCCATGCAGTATCATCCGGACCGGAATCCGGATGATCCCGAGGCCGAGCAGAAGTTCAAGCAGGCGGCCGAGGCGTACGACGTGCTGTCCGACCAGCAGAAGCGGCAGCGGTACGACCGGTACGGCCACGCGGGACTCGGCCAGAACGGTGGAGCCGGCGGTTTCCAGGATATCAGCGACATCTTCAGCGCGTTCAACGATATCTTCGGCGGGCGTGGCGGCTTCGGTCAGCGTTCGCGCCGGACGCGCGGCCGGCCGGGCAGCGACCTCCGGATTACGCTTCCGCTGACCCTTGAAGAAATCGCCGAGGGCGTCGAGAAGAACATCAAGGTTCGGAAGTTCGTCGCCTGCGAAACGTGTGACGGGACCGGTGCGGAAGGCGGCATGGACGGCGAGAACTACATCATGTGCCCGAAGTGCGACGGCACCGGCGAAATTCGTCAGGTTTCGCAGTCCGTGTTCGGCCAATTCGTCAACGTCCAGTCGTGCCCCGAGTGTAACGGGGAAGGCCGCATCATCGAAAATCCGTGTGATGACTGCGGAGGCGAAGGCCGGACTGAAGGGGAGGAAACGATTTCGATCAACGTACCGCCCGGGGTCATGGAGGGGAATTTCCTGACGCTCTCCGACGCGGGAAATGCAGGGCTGCGCGGCGGCCTGACCGGGGATCTGCGCATCGAGATCAAGGAGAAGGAGCACCAGGACTTTGTGCGCGACGGCCTCGATATCTACACGGATGTATACCTCTCATTTTCGGAGGTAGCGCTTGGCACGGAGGTGGAGGTGCCGACGCTGAAGGGGAAGGCGCGCCTTCAGATCGACCCGGGTACGCAGGCTGGACGGATCCTCCGGATGCGCGAACGGGGCATTCCTGACCTGAACAGCAGCAAGCGCGGCGATCAGATGATCCGCGTCCACGTCTGGACGCCCCAGCAGCTCAACGACGATGAACTTGAGATGCTGGAAGAGCTTGCGGATCACGAGAACTTCCTACCGGATCCCGAGCCCGGACCGCCCAAGAAGTCGTTCTTCAGCCGTGTGCGTGACGTCTTTTCGTGATGACGTCGTGGACGGGAGGTGCTACGAGCGTAACGAAGCCGACGCCGTCGGATCTGTCGTCCGTCCTTTCGCGTCGGCTTCACGTCGTTCCTTCCGACTGTGTTCGCCGGACGCATGATCGCGACCGGCGGTCGTCCTTTTCCGTTTCCCCGATTCCGTATGCCTGATCCGGTCGATGCAACCGAGTTTCGTCTGACGATGCGACGCGTGCCGTCTCCTGTCGTTGTCATTACGATGGGCAACGAGTCGGAGATGCGAGGCATCACGATTGGCTCGTTTACGAGCGTATCGCTGGATCCCCCGCTCATTTCATTCAACGTGACGCGATCCGCGCAATCTCATCAGTTGCTTCAGGAGGCCGACCGGTTTGCCGTGCACGTGATCGGGGAGAGCCAGGTGCATCTGGCAAACCACTTCGCCAAGCCGCATCTCACCGGTGAAGAACAGTTCGAGAACGTCCCGCACCAGATTAACGCGCACGGAACGCCAATCATCGATGACGTAACGAGCATTCTGCACTGCGTGTGCCATGATGTTCTCCCCGCGGAGGACCACAGCCTGTTTCTCGGGCGCGTGGTTGACCTCGACGACCGTGTAGATGATGGCGCGGTGCTGTACTACCAGTCCAGTTACCGGTCGGTCGGAAGCGAACTCCGGTCCAGCCTGTTACCGCCCGTGAACTCGTCCGCGAGCGGTTCGTCGTGAGCGCCGACCCCGAAGAAGGCGAAGTCGTACCGGGCCGGATCGTCGGGCGCCAGCAGTTTGCAGGCGGCTGTCAGTCGCCGGACGGCCTTCCAGTCGTTAGACTTGCGTTCGACAAATCCGAGGGCTCGCGCCTGCCGCCCGGCATGTACGTCCAGTGGAAGCAACAGCTGGTCGGGTCGGATCCGACTCCATATTCCGAAGTCCACCGGCCCGGGTCGCACCATCCAGCGCAAATACATGTTCAGTCGTTTGCAGGCGCTTCCGGCCCCCGGACGCGCCAGATGTTTTTGTAGACGATCGGGCGTCCGCGCGTCCATCCCCATGATCGTCGTGCTGAACCCCTGAATTGCAGGCCCGGCGTGCGCAGACTCAGACGGAAGATGGTCGGCAAAGATGTTTTCTACCGTTCCATGCCGCTCCAGCGCCGCGCTCAGATTTCTGGTAAACCAGAGGGCGTCCACCGGCTGAAACGTACGATGGACGAATCCCTCGAGCGCGCTTGCGTCGCGCCGTTCGTCGAAGTCACGAACGAACGCAAACGGCCGGTAGTCCATTCGCTCGCACAGGTCCTCCATCTTGTTCAGCACCGTCTGCCGGCGTCCCCAGGCAAGGAGGGCGGCATACAGGCCGATGACCTCTTGATCCCTCGGGTCGTCGAACGCGTGCGGGACGGAGATCGGGTCGTCGGGAATAAAGCCCGGTTTCTCGAACCGTTGTACGAGGGCGTCGAGATACGATTTCAACTCGGCAAGCCGGGCGGGCACTTCGGGCATATGGTGGGGAACGAAAACGGGGTCGGAAATGGCAGTTGATCGGAGCGCGGCGGGCGATTTATGTGGTCTCCGTCCCCTTGCCAATGCGGCGAAACAGCTCCGCCGCTCGCTGCAGGTCGACATTCCCGCCGCTGAGAATGACGCCAATGCGGCGTCCGTTTCCGGCAACGGTGCCATTTAACAGCGCAGATGCCGCAAGTGCACCGGTTGGTTCGATGATCAGCTTCATGCGCTGCCAGACGAGGTGCATAGCGCGGATGATGTCCTCATCGGAGACCGTTACGATGTCGTCTGCGTGCGCTCGGACCAGCGGGAAGGTGACCTCTCCAAGGTGCGGTGTTCGTGCGCCGTCGGCGACGGTGTCCGGGTTGTGCACGGAGTGAAGCGTGCCCGAGTGAAAGGAGCGTGCCGCATCGTCTGCTGCGTCCGGCTCCACGCCGATCACCTGACAGTCCGGCGCGTGGTGCTTGGCGGCGATCGCGCACCCGGAGAGCAGACCCCCGCCTCCGACGCAGACGAGCAGCACGTCCAGTAGGCCGACCTGCTCGAAGAGCTCGTCCGCGACAGTGCCCTGACCGGCCACGACGTGTTCGTGGTCGTAGGGCGGGATAAGAGTCAAGCCTCGGTCATCCGCGAGCCGCTGTCCGAGGTCCTCCCGCACGGTCTCGTCGGGATCGTATGTGACGATCTCCGCGCCGTATCCCCGGGTCGCGTCCAGTTTCACGCGTGGCGCATTCTCCGGCATAACGATGACCGTTTCAATGCCGAGAAGCTGGCCTGAGAGCGCAATCGCCTGCGCGTGGTTGCCCGACGAGTACGTGATTACACCGCGCTCTTTCTGGTCGGGCTGCAGGCGCGACATCGCGTTGTAAGCCCCACGAAATTTGAATGCGCCGATCCGCTGCAGATTCTCGCACTTGAAAAACACCTGCGCGTCCGTTTGCCGGTCGACCGTTCGCGACGTGGCAACGGGCGTTCGGTGAGCAACACCGCTGACTCGCTCCGCGGCGCTACGTACATCCGCATACGTCACGGGTAGAGAAGAAGTCGCGTCTGAAACCATCAGGTCGTCATCCATAATTCGAGGTTCTGTGTCGGGTACGGGCCGGGGGGAGGAGAGTGCCTGCCCGTGAAGGCTTCGTCGGGTGTTCATTCTCCGGGTGTTCAAATGCCGGCGGTGCCACCTGTTTACTGCCAGGCTTTACTGCCAGGCGCTGATGTCCGGGCCGTGGTCCGTCGCTGCATGTAGGCCATCAGCCCACAGTCCGGCTCGCCGTCATCGTCGGTTTTCTCGGCTGTATACACGCCGTCCCTCGTGTCGTGATTGCGGGGCCGGGTGGATTGGCGTCGGATTCATTCACGGGCATCGTAGCCCCATGGACGGCAGCGCTGCCTCGACCGGACCGTCCTGGCGGGGTGAGACTGCATCCGCCGCGTGCCTCCGCTCCCCACGGGCCAGACCCGCCACCGCCCGAGTTGGGCGACGTCTCGTGACGTCCGGGCACCCGTGTGCGGCGATTAAAAAGAGGCGTTGCGTCATTAGATCCGGCGAAATCGGGCGATGGGGAGGGAGGGGATGCACCTCCGTCGGGTAATTGTCGTATGGATGACTGTTCACTCTATCGCCGGAAACCGACCCTGACATGCTTCCCGTCTGGCTCACCGACACCGTCACGAGCGACCTCGGTCGCGCCTTGCACTATACGGAGCTGTGGGGCCTCGAGGGCGTGGAGCTTCGGACCGTCGGCGGGGCGGAAGACCGGGTACCCCGCGTAAACGAAACCAAGATCAGCCAGGCGCTGGATCGGTCCGGGAAATTCCTCTCCGCCATCGTCCCCAATATGTTTGAGGGACCGGTCAGTGACACGGCGGCGTGGATGAATGATCTGGTCACCTTCGACGAGACGCTGAACTTCTGCGACCGGGTCCGTTGCCCCCGGGTCGTGATTCCTCCTTTTGCAGCGGAAGAAGGCGCGTCCGTCGACCGAATGGCCGATGCACTGCGCCGGGCCGGTGATCGCGCGAAAGAGCACGATGTACTTGTCTGCGTCCATCACGGACCGGAGACCGGATGCCCGACCGGCGTGGATCTCGCGAGTCTCCTGGCGCTCGTAGACCATCCTAACGTACAGGCGACATGGGACCCGGTGGCGTCTCTGCGGGCCGGAGAAGATCCGGCGGACGGCCTCGATGCGTTGGGCCACCGGATCGCACACGTGCGCTGCGCGGACGGTCGCATCGTCGACGGCTTCTGGGAAGACACGTCCTTCGGGGAAGGCGATATCGACTGGCAGGATCAACTGCGCCGCCTCTACGCGCTCGACTACGTCGGGCCGCTCAGTCTTGAGGTATATGTGGAGCCGCGTCCAAAGCACGGACTGCGAAGCGCGACGACACTGATTCACATGATTCGTGACGTCCAGCGGGAGGCCGTTTAGCGACGTGGGAGTCGTTCGTGTTGCACGGCCCGGTTTGCGTCAGGCAGCCTCACGGCGCAATGGGCGTCGAACTCGTCGGAGAAAGCCCGGGGGCGCGCCTGCTAGCGCGTCATAGGAAAAGAAACCCCGGACCGGTGTCCTCGTTGCTCTGCTCTGAGCCCGGACGCAGGAGCCGTGGTGTCATTTCCGCAGAATCCCGCCATTTCCCGCCCCTCTGACCGCCTCCATGTCTGTCTCCCGAGACGACGTCCGATCCATCGCCGCGCTCGCCCGACTTGCGTTTACTGACGAAGAAGAGCAGGAGCTCACGGAAGATCTGAATCAGATCCTCGGGTACGTGGAGGATCTGGAGTCCGTGGACACGTCCGGCGTAGAACCGATGACCCATGTGCTCGACCTGTCGAATCGAACGCGGGATGACGTGTCCGAGTCCCGTATCTCTCGGGACGACGCGTTGAGCAACGCCCCCGATACCGACGGGGAGCACTTTCGCGTTCCGAAGGTGATCGATTAACCTGAACCGGTCGGTCCTCGAGCGTCGACGTTTCCCATCTCCCGTATGCGCGTACGCATCTCCATCGTGGGTGAACCCGAGCCGGCTTTCATCAACATGATGAAGCTGTTGGTGTACAGCCTTCGGTCTCGCGCCGGCGGGCTTGCGGATGCAGCCATAACGGTCTCGGTAAACGGTCGAGACATGCCCGCTGTCGATCGTCGTCACCTCGAATCCATGGGCGACGTGAACGTCCGCGTGATGCCGCGCCATTACGGCTGGCTTTTCGCGAACAAATTCAATGCACTGTTTCCAGAGGACACGTCGTACGACGTGCTTCTCTACCTGGACGCCGACACGTGCGCGTTCGACGACCTGGAGCCCATGGTTGCCGGGTTGGACCCATCCATCCCGCAGTTTCGGGGTCGCATGATGGGCGAAATCGGCTCGCGACAGGCCGGACCCCTGGATGCGCTGATTCGGGAGTTCGCCGTCCCCCCGGGTGGGACTCCCGCGGATGTGAAAGATAGCCGGTTCCCCCGCGAGCTGCCGCTGTTCAATTGCGGCGTAATGGTGATGACGCGCCCGGCCGTCGAGATTGTTCGCTACGATGCCCCGCGCATTGCCCACGAACTGGTATCGCGCCGAGCGTCATCGGCGGTTGAATCCCTTCCGGGCCTTTTTCGGGAGACCGCACATCGTCTCTTCGCCCGCTTCTTCGCGTCGAGACAGCAAACCACATACGCCTACTGGGTCGCCGAGCAGCTCGCTGTTGCCTTCGCGCTTCTCTCCAACCGCGTCGACTACCAGGTTCTCGATCACATCTACAACTGGGAATTGCCGTCATCCCCCGACGGACGTGATCTTCCCGCTCTTTTCCACTATCTAAAAGGACGGCACGACATCGATCGCGCCGCCTTGTTCGACGGGGCGTGGCAGCAGGAATATGCAGCCTCCGACTCCGCGCCCCGCCGTGAACTCGTGGACGTGGCGCGTGCATGCGCTGCTCACCTGGGTACGTCGACCGTCCCTGCCGCCTCCGAATCGTGAGATCCGCCCCCTTCGGGCGGTCTGCCCTCCTTCCGAAGTCACTCGCCGATCCGTATGTCATCGTCTTCCGCCCGCTCTGCGTCGCGTCGTGGTCGTCCCCCCCACGCGCAGAATGGGTTTCTGGACCGCCTCTCGCCTTTGGCCCGCCACGCCGTCTGCATGCTGTTTTTTGTGGTGCTGTCGGTGAGCTTCTTTGCTCCGGTGCACTTCGATGGAAAGGGCCTGCATGGAACCGACATCGTGAAGTGGCGCGGCATGGCCGAGGCCATGATCGAGTATGAGGAGGAGACCGGCGAAGCCGCCCTGTGGGCTCCGAATGCGTTCGGCGGTATGCCGGGCTACCTGATCAACTACGGCTCGGAGATCCCTCAGGCCGACACGGTGATCAACTCGCTGCGGCCGTACGCCTGGCCCAGCACGCACCTGTTCCTGATGCTCGCGGGCGCGTACCTGCTCGCCTTCTACCTGACGGGCAACTACTTCTCCGGACTTCTAGCCGGGGTAGCGTACGGGTTTACCAGCTATATGCCGATTATTCTGGCGGCGGGGCACCAGACCAAGTTCGTCGCACTGGCATTTGCCCCCTTCATCCTTCTTGCGTTTGCCTATACGCTTCGGAACCCCGGCCCGCTGGGAGGGCTCTGTTTTGCCATCGTCCTGTCCGTTGAGTTACGTGCACAGCACCCGCAGATCACGTATTACGTGCTCATGCTGGCCTTCGTTTGGTGGCTCGTTGAGGTGATCGGTGCCGTGCGCGACGGTACGTGGAAACCGATTGCCCGATCCACCGGCTGGCTGGCGCTGGGCACCATACTGGCGTTGCTGATGGTGCTTCAACCGTACTGGCCCACGTGGGAATACAAGCAGTTTAGCGTTCGCGGCGCTGCCTCCGGGACGGGGGAAGGCGGCAATATGGGATGGGAAAACGCCATGCGTTGGAGCCAGGGCATTGGCGAGATCATCACGCTGGCCATTGCTGATGCGTTCGGCGGGTCGGGCGGGACGTACTGGGGACCGAAGCCGTTCACGGCCGGACCGCACTACGTCGGGGCCGTTGCCCTGTCCCTCGCGGGACTGGCTGTCTACCGGGTTCGGACCCGTGTGGTAAAAGGACTGGCCGCCGGGGCACTCGCGACGATTCTGTTCTCCTTCGGACGGCATCTCGCGATCGTTAATCGCCCTATGTTCGAGTTCTTTCCGTACTTCGATGCGTTTCGTGCACCGGAAACGTGGCTTAGCATCGCCGTCCTCGCCATCGCCGTGCTGGCGGGCATCGGGCTGAATGATGTGCTGCGTCGTACCGACACGAAGGGGGAGGAGGAAAAGAAGTCGCAGGCGACGCTCTATGCCTTCGGCGCGATGCTCGCTATCGTCGGCTTTCTCTACATCGGAGGCGACGCCCTGATGGACTTCGAGAAGCCTCAGGAGGAAGCCCGACTCGTCCAGATGATTCGACAGCAGTACCCGGACGTGGCGCAGCAGCGCGTTCAGCAGGCGGCTCAGCAAGAGATCCGAAAACGGAAAACAAGCCGGGCAGAGTCGTTCTCCGATGATGCGCTCCGGTCCATGTTTGCGCTTCTGGTCGCTGGCGGCGTGCTCGTCCTGTACCGGAGGAAAACGGTTCCGGTCGCCGTCGCAGCGGGCGGCGTTGTCCTCGTCGTAGTAATCGACCTGTGGACGGTGGACGCGCGATACCTCAACGAGCAGAGCTTTTCGCCCACGCCCGATGCGGAGCAGCAGATCCAGACATACGCCTTCGACCGGTGGCTGGATGAGCGCGAGCAGGAACTCGGCGGCCCCGGACGCTTCCGCGTGCTCCCGATCCAGCGACCGGGCGGCTCCGGCCTCAGCGCGGATGGCTTCACCCCGTACCGCCATCAGTCGCTGAGCGGCTATCACGGTGCCAAGCTGCAACGGTATCAGGACTACCTCGACCACATCCTTCGCACCCCGCAGGGCGGCATCAGCGATAACGCTGTCGACATGATGAACGCGCGCTACATCTTGGCCGGGCGCCAGCTTCCGGGGACGGAGGTCGCCTACCGGGATGAGCAGAGCGGGGTGCTGGTCCTAGAGAATCCCGATGCTGTGCCGAGGGGGTACTTCGTGGGGCAAACACGCGTCATTGAGTCGCCGCAGGAAACCTGGTCGTTCTTGCAGAGCCGATCGTTCGACCCTTCAGGCCTCGCGGTCTTGCCCGAGCCGCTCGACGCCGAGGTAAAGCCGATCGACTCGATGTCTATGACATCCGTCGAGCTGACCGCGTACTCGCCAAGGGAAATTACGTGGACGGTCGAGACCGACGCGCCACGGCTGTTTGTCGCAAGTGAGGTGTATTATCCGGCCGGATGGTCGGCCTCGCTGAACGGCAGCACGGTCCCGATTCATCGCGTCAATTACCTCCTTCGCGCCGTGCATGTGCCTGCTGGAGAGCATACGCTGACGATGCGTTTCGATCCCGCATCTGACCGGTACGGCACGCTGATCTCCGGAATCACGACCGCGGTGGTGTACGGCGGGGTGGCCGTCCTCCTCGGAATGCCGTATCTCCGTCGCCGGGAGGATGAATCGGAATCACCCCGCGACCGGGAGGAGGAGCCGGCGGACGGTTCCGGCAACGGCGGGTAAACCGTTCGTCCCGTTGCCGTTCGATCTGTGCCCTTGAAGCCCCGCCGCCGTGCCTGCCCGACGCGTTCTCATCGTTGCCTACTACGTTCCCCCGGCCGGAGGACCGGCGGTGCAGCGCATTCTGCAGTTTATCGAGTATCTGGCGGATGCCGGATGGCAGCCGGAGGTGGTTACCGTCGAGGAGGGCGCGTATCCCAACCGCGACCCGTCACTCCTGCACGCCATCCCGGACTCGGTTCGCGTGCATCGCACGGCCGCATTCGATCCGCTTGCGCTGTATCAGCGGATGAAGGGCAGCGGGCTACCTGCAGGCTCCCTCGGGGACGATCCGTCGCTTCTTGAGCGGGCGGCCCGATGGGTACGGGCGAACGTCTTTATCCCGGACGCGCGGGTCGGGTGGTGGCCGTTTGCGCACGTTCGAGGGAAAGAACTCCTTGACCGGGGTCGGTTCGACGCGATCCTGTCGAGCGGGGCCCCGCACTCGGTCCACCTTGCCGGGCGAAGCCTGGCTCGAGCGACGGGTCTTCCGTGGGTGGCGGACCTACACGATCCGTGGACGGACATTAGCTACTACGACGATTTCCCGCACACGGGCTGGGCACGGCGCCTGGACGCAAGGCTCGAACGCAGCGTCCTTGCCGATGCAGCGGTCATAACAACCGTGAGCCCGTCCTGGGCCGAACTCTTCCGGTCCAAGGAGGACGGCATCTACGAGGTGGTCGAGAACGGCTTCGACGCTCGCGACTTTGCCCTTGTCCATCCCGAAGGACCAACCCGCTCCTCTGGTTCGTCGCTTGCCGAGTCGACCGACCCGCCGCCGTCCGAACCCGCGCCGTTCACCCTCTCGCACGTAGGGAAACTCTACGCCAGCAGGAATCCGACCGCCGTCTGGGACGCTCTCGCCGATCTTCGGGACGACGGGAAAATACCGGATCTGACCGTGCGGCTGATCGGAACGGTGGATCCGGCGGTCCTGGAGGCGATCGAGGATCGCGACCTCACCGACCGAATTGAACGCGTGCCGTTCATTCCGCATGCGGAAGCGATCCAGGCGATGGTCTCCTCGTCGCTGTTGCTCCTCGTCATCGAACCGTTCGCCCAGGCCCGTGGGATGATCACGAGCAAGCTGTACGAGTATCTCGCGAGCGGTCGCCCCGTGCTCGGGGTGGGACCGCCGGACGGAGATGCGTCGGCGCTTCTCTCTCGACACAACGCAGGGCAGGTGGTGGACTGGAACGACGCGAGGTCGGCACGAGACATGATTCTCGAGCACTATACCGCGTGGACGACGGGCGCCCCCCGGAGCGGGGCTGCATGGGAAGACATCCAGGAGCACAATCGACAGCAGCAGGCGTATCAGATGGCGGAGTGCCTGGACACGGCGTGCGACGTCCATCGACCCGCCGAGGCATCGGCCTCGTGACGCGCACTCGCCGGCCCTTTCATTGACACTTACGACTCAACGTGCCTTCTCTCCGTGTCCTCGCGTGGCCCGCGTTCGACAACAAAACCGGAAATCCCTACAACCGCCTGCTGTATTCCGCGATGGAGCAGGAGGAAGGCGTCGTCGTAGATGAGTTCACCCCGCGTCGGGCGATTCAGGGGACGTACGACATTATTCATGTCCACTGGCCCGACGACTTTCTCAGCTTTGAGCCCTGGTGGCGGGCAAGCGCGTACGTGGCCGGGGAGCTGGCCGCTCTGTTCGCAGCACGCCGCCGCGGATCGCGGGTGGTCTGGACGGGGCACGATCTCGGGCCGCACGAGTCACATCACCCGCGCCTGGAGCGTGCCTTCTGGTCGACGTTTCCGAAGCTGGTGGACGGATTCATTTCCCTGAGTCGCGACGGACTGGCCACCGCACGCCGCACGATCGACCGACTCCGCGACGTCCCGGGAGCGGTCGTGCGGCACGGGCATTATCGTGACGCTTACCCGCCGCCGCATGAGCGTGACGACGCGCGGGCCAACCTCGGCCTCCACCGCGATGCACCGGTCTTACTGTTCGCGGGGCGGATCCGCCCGTACAAGAATGTGCCTCATCTCGTCGGCATCTTTCGCCAGTGGGGGGAGAGCGACGCTCGCCTGCTCGTTGTCGGAGAGCCCAGTACGCGGACGCTGCGAGAGTCCATCAAGATGGCTGCGCAGCGCGATTCCCGGATTCGGTTGGACCTCCGGTTCATCCCGGACGACCTGATGCCACGGTACCTCGCCGCATCCGACCTTGTCGTGCTTCCGTACGACCACATCCTCCACTCCGGCAGCGCGCTTCTGGCTCTCAGCTTCGACCGGCCGGTGCTGGTGCCGGACCGAGGCGCGATGAGCGAACTCCGTCGCCACGTGGGTGCACACTGGGTGCGAACGTACGAAGAGACGTTGACGCCGAAACGGTTGCAGGAGGCTATCGACTGGGCCGTGCACACCGATCGGGCCGAGCACGCCCCGCTGGACCAGCTGGAGTGGCCCGTCCTGGCGCGCGAGACACTCGACCTCTACCGCGAGGTCCTGTCCGACGAGTGACCCCGCCGCCGGGCAATCCTGCATCGATCTACGCGCGTCCCGTTAGCTACATCGCCCATGCTGTCCCATCCCGTTTTCATCGTCGGAATGCCCCGGTCGGGCACCACGCTGTTGAGCACGATGCTCGACGCGCACCCGGCGATCTGTATTGCTCCGGAAACGCACTTCTTCACGAAATGCGCGGTGGCGATGGAGGACGCATCCCCCGAGGCCCGGGAGCAGGCGCTTCGCTTTTTGCAGGAGGAGGCCGGCGTCCGGGACATGGCGATCACGGAGGACGAGTGGCACACAATCCGGTCGGCGGGGGGCGCACCTGTGGACGTCCTGCGTGCACTGTTGAAAGCGTATGCTGCGCGTTCGGGGGCGGACATCTGGGGGGAAAAGACGCCGGATCACCTGATCCACGTGCCCGACCTGATGGGCGCCTTTCCCGACGCCAGGGTTCTCGCCATCACCCGCGATCCCCGCGACGTCTACCTTTCGCAGCAGCCGATGCCCTGGAACCGGGACACGATTGTCGAGACCGCCTGGACGTGGCGCAGGTATGCCGGCCGTGTGCAGAGCTACCGGTCGAGCTACGGCGACCGGTTTCACGATCTACGGTACGAGGATCTGCTTCGACACCCGGAGCGCGAGCTGCGACGTATCTGCAGTCTCCTTTCGGTCGAATTCAACCCGGCGATGCTCTCGTTTCACGAGCGGGCCGATGCGGCCCTGAGCGCAGAGCCGTGGAAACAGAAGGCGCGTCGCCCGGTCGATCCGTCGAACACCGAGAAGTGGCGCGGGACGCTCGCCCCGGCGCAGCGATGGGTCCTGCAGGCGATCTGCCGTGACGCCATGCATGCCTTCGGCTATCCGACCCCGCCAGTGGCGTTCGATACCCGGTTCTGGTCGGACGCTCTTGCCACGGCGATGCGGTCGGTTGGCATCGTTATGCGTCGCCGGGCGCGCAAGCAGGGCTGGATCTCGGACTCCGAGGCATGATGCGTCAGGCCGACCGATCGCGGTCGCCTTTCGCGTTCGCCCCCGGAATCAGACGGAGAAGCCCCGTTCGTTTCAGGTAGGGAGCCATGATCTCCCAGTCCTTTTCTGGAAGCCCGATCCACAGCAGCAGGCCGATGTAGGTCATGCCGGTGACCAGCATGCCCGCCACCCCGTGCAGGAACCACGGCTCGAGAGCAGCGCCGACGGCCCAGCCCAGTAGACCGGCCCCGAGGCCGGCAGCGAGCGGTCGAAGGTAGGAGAGGCTGAAGGGCGTGATGCCGAGCAGGTGGCGGAGCTGGGCGTACTGGACCACGTTGATCGCCGTTATGGAAACCGCAGTGGCGACGGCGGCTCCGACGGTTCCATAAATCGGGATCAGCCACAGATTCAGGCCCACGTTGATGACCGCGAGGACGATGTTGTCGATCAGCACGAGTCGCTCGTGATCGCTCATCTGAAGCATCAGGCCGATGGTCCCGACGGCTGCGTTCAGGAGGGAGCTGATCGCTAGCACCATCACGACCGGTGCGCCGGCGAGAAAGTCGGCGCCGAAAAGCCAGAGAAGCGGCTCCGGAAACAGAATCAGGACAAGCCCGAGTGGCATCGAGAGCGTGACAATCCAGCGGGTCGTCGTCTGAAACAGCGTGCGCAGGTCGTCCCGCCGGCCGGTATGGTACAGGTCCGAGATCAGCGGCGTAAAGGCGGCGCTTACGCTCGTTAGCATGAATCGCACCTGCGTGGCGAGAAGGGCCGCGACGTTGTAGATACCGACGTCCGCCGAGGAGGCCAGCAGTCCGATCATGATGCGGTCGGCCTGATCGACGAAGAGCGCCGTGAGCGTCACGCCCATGACCGGGAGAGAATAGCCGATCAGCCCGCCGAGATCATAGGAGGCGATGACGTCGCGGTCGAGGAGGACCGGTGCGATCCGGAATACTACGTAGAGCCCGAGGCCGGCGCTGACCACGGTTGATAGCACGAAGGCCGCAACGGCTCCGTCGAGCGCCCATCCAAGGAGAAACGCGATGCTGACCGCGACGAGATTGACCAGCGGCTGCGCGACGGTCCCAACCGCTACGTCTGCGGTCATGACCTGGAGGCCCCGGGCGGCGCGGGAGGCCAGAAACGTGAGCGTGTAGAAGGGGAGGGCGGCGGCAAACGCCCGAAGCACCGGCTCTAAGCCGGCATCTGAGAAAGCCGTCGTAGCCAGCCAATCGCTGGCGGCGTACAGAAAGAGCGCCAGGGCCGCAGAGGCGACGATGCCGATGCCGAGACTGGCTGTAAGCGTTCCCTTGACCCGGGCCTGGTTTCCCTTGGCCTGGGCTTCTGCACTGAAGCGCACAACCCCGCCGTGAAGGCCGAGGGTGCCGACTTCCCGAAGGATTTTCATCACGCTCACGGCGAGCGTGTAGGTGCCGTACAGGAGCGGCCCGAGACCGCGGCTCAGCACCACCTGCAGGCAGACACCGATGATTTTCCCGGCGACTTGACCGGCAAAGACGATTCCGCTTCCCCTGGCAACACGGCGCGTAAGTTTTTCGAGGTCCACACCAGGCGAAGATTGGGGGGAGGAAACAGCCGAGAATACCGCACTTGGATCTGTGCTACCGCCCATGGTACGAAGGCATGCGGGGTAAGATCAACGAGGCGAAGGCGGACGGCTTCGGCTTCACCGCGTGTTCGGCACCGTGGCGAGCGAACACGCGCAGGCGAGCGAACCAGACGTAGAAGCCCGCGTGCAAGGCATGATTCCGGCTGACGGCTGAGCCGAATTCGTTTTTGCCCGTTTTGTTCACCTGTCGTCCCCAACGTGCCCTCCACCGACACCGGCTCACAAGGACCGATTTTCTGGGAACGCCTGCGGAAAGTATTTCAGACATCGACAGACGGCCAGGCGTCGCCGGACGACCCGCAGCGAAGCGTTGTGATTGCGATCTGTCTGCTCATTTCAGCGACGCTGTGGCTTACGCTCACGCTGGACGAGCAGCGAACGGTTGTACTGGACGTGCCGACGTCGGTGGTAAACCTGTCGTCGACCCGGGCAATGACGGACCTGCCGCCCAAAACCGTTCGCGTCGAGCTGAAAGGCCAGGCGTTCTCCCTGATCAAGATGCACGTCGATCCGCCGGCCGTCCCTCTCGATGTCTCCGAAGAAGCCATCGATGTGCGCGGTGCCCTGACGCTCCCCGAACCCCAGAACGTGGAGGTGGTGAGCGTGTCCCCGCGTGAGATTCGCGTTCCCACCGAGCCGCGCGTCGAACGACGCCTCCCGGTTCGATCGCGGCTGACCGTGGACCTTCCACCGTCCTACGAAATGCTCGGCCCCGTACGTCTGCGACCGGATTCTGTGACGATCTCTGGCGCCGAGTCCATCGTCGAGTCTTTCTCCGTGTGGTCGACGGAGTCGCAAACGCTGCAGGACGTTCGAGATTCTATTCGGGTGCAGGTACCGTTATCTGACACCCTCGATCAGTTGCTTGAGAAAAGCATTTCCACCGTTACTGCAGAGGCACGGGCCGGTCGCTTTACCGAGGACTCGCTCCGCGTAGATGTCGAGGTGAGCGGCGTCCCGTCCGACCAGAACCTGGTTGCCCTCGAACCGTCCGTGGTGACCGTGAAGTACCGCGTCCTGTTCGAGCATACGTTCAAGGCTAAAACCGCCCCCGGTTTCTTCGCGACCGTCTCGTACGAAGAAATTCGGTCCGACACGTCGGGCTTCGTAGAACCGGAAATCACAGTTCCCTCCGACCTTCAGATCCGTGATCCGAAGCCATCCCCGCAGCGGCTCCGCTACTATACCTTCGTGACGGGAGAGTGACGATCTGACCCGTTGCATGAGACCGCGTCTCCGGGGGCGATCGGACGGTCGCCCCGAACATGTCCCTTTTACCCTGCGACCTTCTGTTTCTGCATGCTTTTTCTGTGTCTCGCCGTTCTGTGCAGCGTTTCGATCGGAATGATCTTCAAGGTGGCGGGCCAGCGTCAACTGGACCGAACGGCGCTTTTGACCATCAATTATGCGGCCGCAGTCGGGGTAGCCGGCGTGCTGATTGCGATCGGAGGAAGGGGCGCGGCGAACGGGCTGACGCTCTCGATACCTCTGCTCTTGCTGGGCGTCGGAACGGGGGCGCTTCTGATCTTCGGCTTCTTCATGCTGTCCGTCGCAACGGACATAGCGGGGATGGGACTATCCATCGGCGTTATGCGCGTATCGGTCGTGATCCCGTTTCTCGCGTCGTGGCTCATCTGGGCAGAGGAGCCTTCCATCCTCCAGATGGCCGGCATGACCTGTGCGGGTGTGTCGTTCTTCCTGATCGCAAGCCAGAAGCATACGCATACGGAAGTATCGCGAACACAGGCGACGCGGGAGCCCGTCTCGGCCGGGGCCGAAGAAACTTCGTCGAGCCGCGTGCAGACGGCGCCGGCGCGCCACGGGGAAGCAGTGACGGCGGTAGAGGACGACGCCGGGCTCGATGTCCCCGAACCGAACGCCCGCGTCCTCGGGACTCTGTTTATCCTTTTCCTTTCCGGGGGGGCTGTCGATATCACGATGAAGACGTTTCAGGAGAGCTTCGGCGCCGACAACAGCCGGTTCCTGTTTCTCCTTCTGGCCTTCGGTATCTCCTTCCTGATCGGCCTTGTCTACGTTCTGCAGAAAGGGTTTCGAACTGGCCAGTGGCCGGGACGTGGTACGTGGATGTGGGGCATCGGACTGGGCATCATCAATTACGGATCGCTGGAATTTCTGCTTCGGGCGCTGGAGCAGCTTCCCGGGACCGTCGTTTTCCCCATCAACAACATCTCGATCGTTGTCCTCGCCGCCCTCCTCGGCGTGGCCTTCTGGCAGGAGCGTCTCTCTCGGACCAACCTGTGGGGGCTTGGCCTGGCGATTCTCGGGCTGATTCTGCTTTCCGATGTCGATCTCATCGCCGGCTTGCAAACCGTGCTTTCGTTTGCCACGGCCGCGTGATGACCACGGAATGCGCATCCCTTCTTCTCTGACCTGACATCGACTCTCGAACGGATCCGTGACCTCTCAACAGCGACGTGCCGTTATCGGAGGCATCCTCGCCGGCATTCTCATCAGTGCCGCGTTCGTGTGGTGGCTGGGAGGGCCGTCGGAGGCGACGGTGAAGCGGACGGTCGTGACGACGATCCAGGAGGAATCGCCCCGGTCCATTCTGGTGACGGGGACGCTCGGGCTCCGAACGACGATCGATATCGACTCCACCTCTGCCGTGACGCCGTCGTGGGTCACCACCATGTTGCAGGTGACGCAGCCAGAGCTCCTGCCCTTTACGATGGGGACGGCGTCGGTCCGGTTGCGCATCCCGGGGACGGTGTCTTACGGCTTCGATGTGCAGACGCTGACACCGGAGATGATCACGATCGAAGACGGCGTCGTCAACGTGTCCATCCCAGACCTCGCTGTGCAGAGCGTCGAGCCCGACCTGTCACAACTGGAGGTGGAAACCTCATCGCGCGGCTGGATGAAGATGTTTACGGGCGATATGCAGGATCAAGTGCGCCGCGACGCCCTGTCACGGGTGGAAGCGACGCTGCGACGGCAGGCCGAGGCTCGGATCGCCTCCTCCACCCAGCCTCGGATCAACACAGCACGAGCGCTTCAGGCGATGTTGACACCGGCCCTGCAATCCGCCGGTATTGACGATCCGGAGTTTCGTTTTCGCATCGGTGGCGACCTCGTGCTGTCGCCCTCGGGGCCGCCTGAGACGATCCCCGCGGTGCGGGACACGCTGTAAGAGCGCCTCATCCGGGATAGGCAGGATACGGCTTGTCGTATACCATCTGCCGAAGTTGCTTGATCTCCTGCTCCTGCATCTCCTTCTCGAACTGCAGGATGTCCCGCAACGAGATGATGCCGTAGAGCGTGTCGTCGTCGGCGACCGGAAGGTGCCGGATGTGGTTCTCCTGCATAATGCGCAGGGCCTCCCCGCGAGACGTCTCATCGGATACGACGATGACATCACCCGTCATGACATCGCGCACCGGCGTCACCGTCGGGTCGAGTCCCTCACTGACTACACGATTGAGGAGGTCGCGCTCGGAAAATATACCAACCAGGTTCTCATGGTCCTCCATGATGAGGAGAGATCCGATGTTGTGCTGGGACATCGTCTCCGCTGCCTGTTGCACCGGCGTCTCCGGTGCGGTGTAGACGAGCACGCCGGCCCGGTCGAGAAAGTCTGATATGGGTCGTTCAAGTGCCATGGCGTTGGCGACATTAATCTGCAAACTGGTCTAGGCACTCGGACCGGCGGCCCCGTATGGCGTTTCCCGTCGACTGCGAGGGGCCTGTTCGATTACGAGAATGTGCTATTGGCGGGTGACCGTGCCCGTTTCGTCATCATTGATTCCGTTACCGACCCGGGCTGGACGGCAGCAACGTCGTCCGGAATCGATCTTTCAAAAAATACTGAAACTGCCCGTGTCGTTCTGGGTACGTGACAACGACTGAATGCGAGCGCCCACGAACCCATCGATCCGGGGATTACCCGTTCTCATGACCGAGTCCCCAACGTCGTCGGAAGCAGAGCGCCCGGCTGAGCCGGAACCCACGTCATACGTGGACACGCCACGAGGCTTGTTCACAGAGCACGGGATCTGGTTTCATGTGACGGAAGCCGACCTGAAGGCCTATGCGGGGGACGTGATCGGTGCCGTTCCGATCGAAACGCTGATCGAGTGGGCGTCAACCTGGCTTCGTTCCCCGCGAACGCTCGCTCTCTGGCTTCTGCCCGCCCTGCTCTGGATGCTGTCGCCCACATGGGCGGTGGCGGCGACGGTATTGGCGCATGTTGCGTGGACGCTTGCCGGTCCGTCCCTCGTTAGCGAAGTCGGGGCCCGGGTATTCGGGTGGCTGGAAAATGTGTTCGTGCAGGGCCTGTACTATGTGCTGGTTCTGAGCGCACTGGCGGCCGGAGGTGCGCATGGCGCGACGGTGGTCGCGCTGACGGGGTTTGTGCTGCTGCGCTTTCGACTTGTTGACAAAACCGTGCGGTTCGTGACCCGCCCGGCCCGACGCGCCCTCTACGCGCTGCCGCTGCCGGATCAGGTTCTACGAGCGTTTCTCATCCGTGCGGCACTTAATCGACGCCTTCCGATTCCACAGCTCGACGATATGGCATCGGAGATGATGTCACGCTGGGGGGACTCGGGCGGTGCGTCGTCGTGACAATCAGGCATGTCATCATCGGTTTTTTTCCACTGGCTTCTCTTCCGGATGCAGCGGTTCACAATCTCGACAGATGCGGATACCACCGTTCTTTACTTCGCCCGGCACGGCGAGACGGAGTACAACCGGAAGGGGATCGTTCAGGGGAGCGGTATCGATAGCATCCTGAATGACACCGGACGCCGTCAGGCTGATCTCTTAGGGCGACGGTTCGCAGCCGAGTCCATCGATGCGGTGTATTCCAGCACGCTCGCTCGGGCTCGGCAGACCGCGGAGATTGTGGCCTCGCATCTTTCGGGTGTCGCTCGCCGCGAATTGGATGATCTAAAAGAGATGTTCTGGGGTCGAATGGAAGGGGCGCCCCCCTCGGCTGAGCGGAACCAGAAACTGGAGCAAATTAAGGCGAAGTGGAGGGACGGTCAGTACGGCCACGCTGTCCCGGGCGGCGAGTCCATCCTCGACGTTCAGTCCCGCGCCGTTCGCGCCGCGCAACAGATCGTGGGGACAGCCCCCGGTCAGACCGTGCTGGCCATCACGCACGGACGCTTTCTTCGCGTGCTGCTGTCGTCGATTTGCGACGGCTACGATCTATCGCAGATGGCCTCGCTGGGGCATGACAACACCTGCGTAAACCGGGTCGTGTTCAACGGTGACCTCTTTACGGCGGAGATTCTCAACTGCACGGCTCACCTGGAACCCGTCACCTGAGCGACACCGAACGCGGGCGCATTTTTCTTATCGTTCGACCTCCCATCATGCAGAAATCCGACTTGCGGGCTTTTTCGACGACGGAAATCGACGGCGCGGATGCGGTTCGTTCCGCACTGGCGCGTCGCATCCGTGCCGCCATTCAGGGCGTCAACGGACATCGGTCCGTGAACCGTGTGGAGGTTCCGGTGCGCGCGTCTATTGACGTGGCGGCGTTCCTTCGATCGAACGAGCTGGGCGCGAGCGTCTTCTGGTCGGGACGGGGATCGATGCGGTCGTTCGCGGCCGTCGGTATTGCAGAAGAGATTACCAGCAGCACGGTCCCGGTTGACGCTGACCGGTTCGCCGAGGTCCTATCGTCACGCACGGCGGACATTCCGGAGGCCAGTCGATACTACGGCGGCATGCGGTTCGACGCGCACCAGCCGCCCGCAGCATCGGACCCGGACGAGGCGTGGTCGTCGTTCGGAACGTACCGGTTTGTCCTTCCGCGCTTCGAGGTGGTCCGCTCCGGTTCAGATACCCGGTTCGCCTGCAATCTGGTGGGACCCGCCGATGTGCGTCAGGTCGATCAGGTTCTTGACGACCTCGCGGGCCTCGTGCTTCCGGTCGCCGGCGCATCCCAAGTGGACCTTCCCACGCCTATAGCCCGCCACGACGTTCCCACGCGCGACAACTGGATGCCCACCATTCGTCGCGTGCTGCACGACATCGATGCAGGAACGGTCGAAAAAGTCGTGATGGCCCGCCGGGCATCGCTTGAGCACGCCGCGTCGCTCGACCCGTATTCGGTTCTTCGGCACCTTGTCGGTGCGACGCCGAACTGTTTCCACTTTTCCTTCGCATTCGATGGCGACGCCGCCTTCGTCGGCGCGTCCCCTGAGCGGCTGTTCTTCCGGTCGAACAACGACGTGTACAGCGAGGCTGTTGCCGGGACGCGATCGCGTGCCCGAACGACATCTGCCGATCGCGCACTTCGTGATGAGCTCCTCGCCAGCGAAAAAGACCGGCGCGAGCACGCGTACGTCGAAGATGCTATTCGCAATACGCTGGCCCACTTTTGCACGGGACTGGACACGCCCGACCGGCGCACGGAGATGAGGCTCACGGGAGGGCGCCACATCTGGACGCGTGTGCAGGGCACACTGCGCGAGCGCGTCTCAAGTCCGGAACTCCTTCTGGCGCTCCATCCGACGCCGGCCGTGGGCGGAGTACCGACGAATGCGGCGCTCAAAGAAATTCGACATCGCGAGGGCTTCGATCGGGGATGGTACGCCGGGCCCGTTGGATGGATGGGGCGCGACCGTGCTGAGTTTGCCGTTGCGATCCGATCCGCTAGAATCCGGAACGGCACGATGGATCTGTACTCAGGGGCCGGGATCGTAAAGGGATCCAAGCCGGAAGCCGAATGGGATGAGATCGAACAGAAAATCGGCAACTTTCTGAGCCTGGTCGATTGATCGCTCATCCCCACGCGCACTGATCTTGCGCGATTACGGGGCGTTCTCGCTGCAGACATCTCACACTACGATCACTGTTTCCGCCCGCCCGTACGTTGCCCGAATCCCCGCTTGATGCCGCCAACACGACGTATCTGTGGGCTCGAAGCCTGATCGAAGAGCTCGTCCGAACGGGCGTGGATACGTTTTTTGTCGCGCCGGGCTCGCGTTCCACCCCGCTTACCGTGTCAGCAGCGCAGCACCCGAATGCGCGGGTGATCGTCCATGTGGACGAACGGGGCACCGCCTTCGCCGCGCTCGGGTACGGTCGCTCGACGGCTCGAGCGGCTGCTTGGATTACGACGAGCGGGACCGCCGTCGCCAATGGACTTCCTGCGGTCGTCGAGGCGTCCGTAGATGGCGTACCCATGATCTGCCTGACGGCCGACCGTCCGCCCGAACTCCGTGGATCCGGTGCAAACCAGACCATCGATCAGGTGCGGATTTTCGGATCCTATCCACGTCATTTCGTCGACCTCCCACCGCCGACCTCTGAGATTCCGCTCGCTGCTATTCTCGCAAAGCTGGACGAAGCGGTCCATCGTGCACACCGCCTTCCACGCGGTCCTGTTCACGTTAACGCCGCCTTTCGAAAGCCGCTTGAGCCAAGTACGGAGGGAACCGCGCTGGACGTCTCCGAACGAATCCGTCGGTGGGCGGCATCCGGCGAAGCGTTCACCCAGCGGTCCCCGTCTGAAGTGTCTGTTCCACCTGCCGCTGCGCGCGAACTGGCAGAGCGTGTGGGTGCGGCAGAGCGGGGATTGGTCGTGGCAGGCCGCCTGGATACGCCGGAGGAGGCAGATGCCGTTCGACACCTCGCGGGACATCTCGAGTGGCCCGTGCTTCCCGACATCACGTCGCAACTTCGGCTGGGGTCCGCCCCGGAGATCCCACGCGTTGCTCATTTCGATGCCGTGCTGGCAGGGGAGGGGATAGGTAGCGACTGGCATCCGGACGTGGTGCTCCACATCGGAGGGCGATTCCTCTCAAAGCGGCTCCGGCATCTACTGCGGGACGCTGTGCCCGATGTTTACGCGGTGATTCGCCCCGACCCGTCCAGAATCGATCCGGATCACCACGTCACCCATCACGTCGAGGCGGCTCCAATCTCGTTTTGCCGGCACCTGATCGATGCCGTGAGTTCTGCATCACGCCGCTCGTCCTGGACGACGCGATGGACGCAGGCAGATGGCGCCGTTGCGGACATGTTGACACGTCATTTGACCGGGAACGGCACGTCCGGTCTTTCTGAGCCTGCCGTGGCTCGGCTTCTGTCGCAGGAGATACCGGCATCCCATGCGCTGGTGCTGGCGAGCAGCATGCCCGTGCGGGATGCCAACCGGTACGCCGATGTCATAGGATCACCGGTCCATGTATTTGCCAACCGAGGGGCGAGCGGCATCGACGGCACATTCGCGACGGCAGCCGGATGTTCGATCGGTCGCGAGGCGCCGACCACCTTGCTGATCGGCGACCTTGCGTCGCTCCACGACCTCTCGTCGCTCGCTTTGCTGCAGAGCGACCCTGTCGTAGCCGTCATTATCAACAACAACGGCGGCGGAATCTTTCACTTCCTGCCCATCGCGGAGCATGAAGACGTGTTCGAGCCGTATTTCGCGACGCCTCAACCGGTCCATTTCGATCGTTTGGCTGCCGGATTTGACATTAAGTGCGTCCGTAGTCAAACATCGTGCGAATTCGTGCGGGTCTACCGGCGTGCCTGCGGGCGGGCAGAAGAATATGGAGAGTCGACCGTCTTGGAGGTGGTGACTGATCGCGCCGAAAACCGGAACATTCACGACCGCCTCGACGCGGCGTGCGCCGAGGCGGTGTCCAGTCTGCGACGTGCATAAGATCATCCAGGAGGGGAAGGCCTCTGGCCTCGTGATCAGGACGTGGTGGCCGGCGTGTCACCGGTTTGCTCCCGATAGACCGCTTCCAGGTTCTGTGCCAGCGGTAGCGGCCATTCCTCCGACGAGTACTCTTCGAATCCGGGGAGATCGGTCTCCTTTTTCATGTCCTCCAGTGTCACGCCGTCCGCGCGCTTCGCCCGAACGAACTCATCGACCGCCGAGAGATAGTCGCGCATCTGCAGGAGTCCCGCCCGGGATCCGGTAATGCCGTGGTCCGGATGCCCGTGTCCGAAGATAAAGAGTGTGTCGTCGTCGTAGCGGTCGTGGAGCGTCTCCAGCGTCTTAATCCAGTTTTCCACCAACGCGCCCCCGTCGACATCGATAAACGGGACGACGCGGTTGAATACGAGGTCGCCCGTGTGAACGATATTTGCCTCCTCGAAAAAGATCGTGGCGTCACCTCCGGTGTGGGCTGGACCGTCGTGGTTCAGGGAGATCGTCTCATCGGCGAGATCGGTTGACCAGGCCTCGTCGAAGGTCATTGCTGCCGTGGCCGGCGTTGCCCCATCCTCTGCGGTGGCTCGCTGAAGCCGGACACATCCGGCATGTGCGACCGAGCGATCCGATCGGTCAAGTAGTTTTGCATTCCCGCCGGTATGGTCTCCGTGATGGTGCGTATTGATGAGGAGGTCGATTAGGGGCGTCGACGATTTCTCCGCATGCGATTCGAAGGCGGACATGGTCGCATCTGCCGTTTGCGGGTACTGGGTGTCGACAACGACCAGTGCGCCGTCGCGGAGCATCCACCCGATCGTTCCGCCACGATCCACGTAGGTCCCCACGCCGCGACGCAGTTCCGTGATGGTTCCAGAAAGTGTCCGATCTGTGGCAAAAGATGGGTATTTGACGGTGGATGCAGCCAGTATACCCCCGGCAATTCGGAGAAATCTTCGGCGAGAAAGCATCTTTTGAGCAGGTTGGGAGCAGAACAGGGATGACAGGGGTTAACGTATGATCCTCCGTTATTGAT
Organism: Bacteroidota bacterium; assembly: GCA_009908725.1. GTDB lineage: Bacteria > Bacteroidota > Rhodothermia > Rhodothermales > Salinibacteraceae > Longibacter. Next base: position 40,359 of record JAAAOT010000237.1, read on the forward strand.
AACCAAGCTCGGCAGAAACGGTTATGTTACGAAGTTCCCCGTCGTGGTGTCCCCCGCGCCGGACCGTCGGGGATGTTGAATTCGGTTGGAAGGGGACGATGCCAGATTGCTGGACACCCGCACCGTAGAAGCGGCCCCATGCGGATTCGACGATGTGCCGTCGTGGTCCCAGAGTCTCTTTTTGGCTCTGTATCACCCGTTCCCGAATAGACCCTTGTACATGCTGTACTACACGACGACAGGTACTGCAAACCAGCCTCCCACCTGCTTCCTGCACGGCTTCATGGGTAGCACGTCCGACTGGACCCAGATTACGGACGCGCTCTCGTCGAACGCCTACTGCATTGCTGTCGACCTTCCGGGGCACGGCCGGTCTGTGCAACGACCGGGGTATGAGTATACGATGGAAGGGGCGACGCAGGCGCTCGCCGATGTTCTCGACGACGTCGGTGTGCAGCGGTGCCATCTCGTCGGATATTCCATGGGGGGGCGTGCGGCGCTGTACTTTGCCGTCCATCACCCCGACCGGGTCCGATCGCTCGTTCTCGAGTCGTCGTCGCCCGGGCTCACCTCCTCCGCAGACCGGGCGTCACGTCGGGACGTCGACGAAGAACGCGCCCGCCGCATCCGTGACGACTTTCCTGCATTTCTCGAAGACTGGTACCGAATTCCCCTGTTCGAGTCGCTTGATCGGCATGACCTCGTGCAGGCCATGATTGAAAAGCGGGCCTCAAACGACCCGGACGAACTGGCTCGTGCTCTGGTCGGGTTGAGCGTCGGCGCGCAACCGTCTCTTTGGGAACGGCTGAAAGATCTGGATATACCAACGCTCGCGTGTACAGGCGAACTGGACGAAAAGTACGTCGAGATCTCTCGCTTTATGGCGATCGGGTCGCGACGGATGGAGACGGTGATTTTTCCGGATGCCGGGCACAACGTGCATGCGGAGCGGCCGCAGGCCTTCCTGTCGCAGCTCGTCCGGTTTCACGCCGAGAACTGAACGCTACTCTTAAGACCTGCGTCGTTGATGTCGACCCTCACTGCCGGACCGTCCACGTGGATACAGGCTGCTCGTCCCAAAACCCTCGGAGCGGCCGTCGCTCCAGTAGTCGTCGGAACGGCCATGGCAATGGAAGCCGGCGGATTGCACCCGATTTCGGCCGTTTTAGCCCTGCTGAGTGCAATCCTGATCCAGGTCGGCGTCAATTACCATAACGACTATAATGACTTCCTGAAGGGCACGGACACCGACGACCGTGTCGGTCCGCAGCGTGTGACGCAGGCAGGCCTGGTCGAACCCGAGACGATGCGTGCTGCGACCATCGCCGTGTTCGCCGGCGCGGTTCTGGCCGGGGGCTATCTCATCTGGCGGGGGGGATGGCCGATTCTGGCAATCGGCATCGCGTCCCTCGTGTCTGCCATCTGGTACACGGGTGGGCGGTATTCCCTGGCGTACATGGGCATGGCGGACGTCTTCGTTTTTCTCTTCTTCGGTCCTGTGGCCGTCGGCGGCACCTATTATGTGCAAACGCTGACGATCAGCCATGACGTCATCCTCGCGGGAGCGGGGCCCGGTCTCCTGGCGGTTGCGATCCTCCTCGTAAATAATATCCGGGATGTAGAAGGGGATCGCTCGGCTCGGAAACGAACGCTTGTCGTCCGCCTGGGCCGGTCTGCTGGCGTTGCATTCTACGCCGTGTGTCTGACAACGGCCGCCGTCGTGCCGGTCATCCTCTACCTGTTGAACGGGAGCCATCCGTGGGCAATGATGACCCTGCTCATTCTGGCTCCGGGGCTCGGTCCCATTCGAACGCTCCGTTCGACGACGCAAGCGGAGGCGCTGAACCCGCTTCTGGGTGCCACGGGCCGCCTGCTCGTTCTGTGGGCCATCCTTTTCTCCGTCGGCTGGAACGTGTAGACAGGAGCGACTATGCGCTCGCTTGCTGTCTCCCTCGCCTATGAGTGGATCGATTCATCCTATGGCTGTCATCGAAACCGTTACGCTGCACCCGTACGCCCTCCCGCTCAAACCCGCTGTCGACCTCGGCGGCTCCAGCGTGAGCGTTCGGAATGGATGCCTCGTAAGGGTCGAGATACGGCACCGCTCAGGCCTCACCTCGGGTCTGGGCGACATCGCCCCTCTGCTGCACTTCAGCCGTGAATCTGTGTCCGAGGCACAGGGCGCCGTCGACGCGCAGATCCCGAATCTGGCGGGCCGCGAGATTCCCGTCTCGTCATCGCATCGCGATCTTCAGCGCGTCATCGCGGGCGAGTACCCGTCCGCACGGTTCGGGCTCGAACAGGCCATCACGACGGCCATGGCGCGGCATACCGGGGTCCCGCTGTCCGCGTACCTAAGCGAAACGGCCCGCGACAGCGTGCCTCTGAATGCCCTGCTGACGGGGACACCGGATGAGATTGTTGCCGCCGGCGTCGAGCTGGACGTGGGGGAGCACGGCTACCGTGCGGTCAAGATCAAGGTCGGGCGACACGACCCGGCGGAGGAGGCGGCGGCCGTTCGCCACCTGCACGGTGTCTGGGACGAGGACGTGGAAATCCGTCTCGACGCAAACCGCGCCTGGAGCTCTGCCGATGCAGACGACTTTGTCGCGGCGCTGAACGACACCCCGATCGCCTACATCGAAGAACCGCTT
>JAAAOT010000295.1 GCA_009908725.1 Bacteroidota bacterium
ACAGTACAAGCGAATATTGGGGAAAGACGATTTACGACGTGTGACCGCAGGCGCACCTGACGGTACGCGCACTTTACATGTTGCGTCGTTGACCCTGCACACGGGCCGGGACATGCACATGGGGGCGGACGACGGAACGTCTGCTCACACCTCGTCGTTTTTCCCTATTCGACGAGCAGTAAGCACGTATTCGCGAACGATTATCAGGGAGTCATGAGCAGCAAGGGGCGCGTATTGGTCGCCATGAGCGGTGGGGTAGATTCGTCGGTGACGGCGGTTCTCCTCGCCGAACAGGGGTATGATGTGGTCGGGATCACCATGAAAACGTGGGACTACTCGACCAGCGGCGGCCGGAGCGATAAGGAGGTTGGCTGCTGCACGCTGGAGTCGATGAATGACGCCCGGGCGATCGCGCTGAAGCATGGATTCACCCACTTCATCGTGGATATCCGCGAGGAGTTCGGCGACTGGGTCATCAACCGGTTTACGAACGACTATCTCGCCGGACGAACCCCGAACCCGTGTGTACTCTGCAATACGCACATCAAGTGGGCGGCCCTTCTGCGCCGCGCCGACGACCTGGATTGCGACTACATCGCGACCGGACATTACGCCCGCGTCCGCCAGGATGACGAAACGGGTCGCTACCTGTTGCGCCGCGGCAAGGACCGAAACAAAGACCAGAGCTACGCCCTCTGGGGCCTGCCTCAGGAGCACCTTGCCCGCTCGATCTTTCCGCTCGGCGAGTACACGAAGCCGGAGATTCGCCAGATGGCGTCGGACTTCGGTCTCGACCGCGTGGCCGACAAGCCGGACTCCTATGAGATCTGCTTCATCCCGGACAACGACTACGGCCGCTTCCTCAAAGATCGCGTTGATGGACTGGAGGAGGAAGTAAGCGGCGGCGATTTCGTGTTGAAAGACGGGACCGTCGTCGGTCAGCATGAAGGATACCCGTTCTACACGATCGGCCAGCGGCGCGGCCTCGACCTCGCGCTCGGGCATCGCGTGTACGTCACGCACATCGACCCGGACACCAACACGATCACGGTCGGGCCAAAGGAAGACCTGATGCAGCAGACACTGACGGCGCGGGAGATCAACCTGATCAAAAAGCCGTCGCTCGACGAGGAGCAGCCCGCCTGGGGCACCATCCGCTATAACGATGACGGTGCCGGGTGCCTTGCATGGCAGCCGGACGAGGACACGCTGAAAGTCGCGTTTGCCGAACCGCGACGTGCAATCACGGCCGGGCAATCCGTCGTGCTCTACGAGGGCGACGATGTTCTCGGTGGGGGCTGGATCCATGAGGTCGGATCCGATCCGCAGGCGACGGAGCGCGTCCCCCAGGTCGACGTGCTGGAATCGGAGGTCGGCATCCTGGGCTGACCTGCTTGCTCGTTCGCCTGCCTCTTGACTGCCCTCCCCTCCCATGCGATCCATCCTGACCCTCATCCTCGGTCTCGCACTCGTCGCCGGACTCGCCGGATGCTCCGCGAGCGATCAGGCGCCAGAGACCGCAAACGACTCGTCAGACTCCGCACAACAGACCGATCAAACCGTGACGGGTACAGGAACGATTTCGTTTGTAGACATCGAAGGAGGGTTTTTCGCCATCCAGTCGGATGATGGAGCGAAGTACGACCCGACCGGCAGCCTCGAAGAGGATTTTCAGAAGGACGGGCTCCGCGTCCGATATACGCTTCGCCCCAAAGAAGGGGTGATGACAACGCGGATGTGGGGAACGCCCGTCGACGTGGAGGAGATTGAGCGCATCGAAGACGAGTAACGTGTCGCCGGCAGCGCTGGGTCGATTGATTACGTCTCCGCGGTGTGTTTGCTCACGTCGCACATATCGTAGAGACGGGACACGGTCCGCTCGAACTTTTCGGCGATTGCCTTCGCAATGCCCGCATGGGCGGCGGCGCTAAACCATGCCTCGGCCGGTACGGCGGAAGAGAAGTAGAAAGCCGGCGCGTCCGGGGCGAGGTACAGGTCGTCCACCACACGGAGTAGCCGGAGGGCGTCGTCGGTGTCTCGGATCTTGATGTCTGGCACGTAGAGGGCCTGCGGCTCCTTGAGCGATCGCATCAGGGTGGGGTGCGGCGTCGTCGTGGTGGCGTCCCGCAGCTCGGGGAAGGGGAGCCACCGGCGTCGGCGGGCATCCTCCTCGTACGCGCTCCGGATGATCGTTCGGACGTCGGTTTCCGGGCCGATCCATCCTCTCCCCGGTCGGGCTCGGTCACGGCCCCGGCGGTAGTCTTCCCCGCCCACGAATAGCACCTCATACTGCTCGCGAAAGGTCTCCCGTAGAAACCGACGAAAACGCCCCGGGCCGACTTTGTTCGACAGAAACTGCTCCGGCTCCACGTTGCTGGTTGCAAGCAGCCGCACCCCTCGCTGCTCGAGCGTCTGGAGGACCAGCACGAGACGGGCTTCGTTGGCAGCGTCGTCGATTTCGATTTCATCCAGACAGAGGACGTCGCACCGGTCCGCCACGCGTTCAGCAAACCGTCCCGGGTGTTCGTTCAGCCGAAACAGCGCATTGGAGTGCAGAAAACCACACGGCACGTCGGGGTTCAGCGCGTGGTACGCCGACGCGAGCAGGTGGGTCTTGCCGGTTCCCACCGGACCGACGAGGTAGAGCCCCTTCGTTTGCTGGCTTGATCGCGAGAAGAGATGGCGCATCCGCTCTCCCAGCGTTGGGACCGTTCGTGCATTTTCCACAAACTGCCGCACGGATCGCAGCGCCTTTTCCTGAGTCGCCGACGGCGTTCGATACGAATCGAAGGTAGCGTCGGAAAAACGATCCGGAAGGGAGAGCATCGGCAACAGGGGCAGATAATCCGGGGGTTAAATCGAACCGAGGCCGCTCGTGACGGGTCGTCCGATCCGATGTGAAGACAACACAGACCGTACGTATGCGTATCGTGAAGGACGGATGCGTAGGAACACTGAATTTCCCACAGGGATTAAATTCCTGTCACGCAATTACACATTGAAAGCCGAGTGTAGCGATGCCACGGGACGCGTCCTCCGGACGATTCGTCGTTCCCGTCCCCGTGTCGCACACCAGAACATACCTCCATGGATCGGAAAGACTTGACGCGGATCGACGACTACACGTGGGAAATCCCCGAGTCTTTTCGTGAGGGCATGCGCGTTCCAATCCGGATCCTCGCCAACGAGGAACTGGTCGACGATATCATCACAGGCGAGGCGATCGAGCAGGCCGTCCAGACCGCCCACCTCCCGGGCCTGGTCGGCCACCTCGTTGTGATGCCGGATGTGTACTCCGGGCAGGGCGCGCCGGTGGGAATCGTGGCAGCATCGAAATACCCTGCGGGGGCGATCGCGCCGGGCGCGATCGGGCACGACATCAACACGGGAGTCCGGCTGCTCGGCTCGAGCATCAAGCGCGAGGACGCAGACGACATGCTGGATGACCTCGCTGATGCACTGCACGGGCACATCCCGTGCGGCGTGGATGCAGAGGGTCCGCTGCAGCTCAGTAAGAGCGAAATCGACCACGTCGCCCAGTCTGGCGCTCAGTGGGCGCTCCGGAAGGACATGGCCCATCAGGACGATCTGGTGCGGGCCGAAGAAGGCGGTCGCCTGAATGAAGCGAACCCGTCGAAGGTAAGTGAAACCGCTCGCGCCCTGGGTGCTCAGCAGCTCGGCACGCTGGGCGGCGGGGAGCACTTCATCGAGATCAGTTACGTCGACGAGGTCTTCAACCGTGCCGCGGCCATCACCATGGGCCTGAAGGAAGGACGCCTCACGGCCCAGATCCACTGCGGCTCGCGCGGGTACGGCCGACAGGTCTGCGCCGACTACATCGAGCGCTTCCAGCATGTGGCGGACAAGTACGACGCGCGTCCGCCGAATCCCAACCTTGCGTACGTCCCGCTCGACGCGTCCGAGGCGGAGGATTACATGGGGGCCATGCGCGCGGCAGCCAATTATGCGTACGCCAACCGACAGGTGCTCGCGCATCGCGTTCGTGAGGCCTTCGACGAGGTTCTCGAAGGACGGGGCGACAGTCTGAAAACCGTTTACGACGTCGCGCACAACCTCGGCCAGGTCGAAATGCACGAGGTTGACGGCAAGCACATGCGGTGCTACGTGCATCGCAAGGGGGCCGCACGCGCCTTCGGACCGGGAACGCCCGGCATCTCCCTTCCCTACCGTGCGCTCGGGCAGCCGGTGATCGTGCCGGGCAGCATGGGCGAGACATCCTGGGTCATGCTGGCGACGCGCGACGCCATGTCGAAGAGCTTCGGAAGTGCATGCCACGGTGCCGGCCGGACGATGAGCCGTCACGAAGCAAGTTACCACGGCGACCCGATCCTGGACGATCAGCTCGAAAACCGCGGCGTTCGCGTCCGCTCCAGCGACGCATCCACATCCGGTGGCGTTCAACTGAAGGAAAACATCGATGCCGTCGTCGATACGGTGTCCGGTGCCGGACTCGCCGGCAAGGTGGCCCGCCTGAAACCTCTCGCCGTCGTACACGGCTGATTCTTTTCGGTAGCCTGCGATTCCAGGTGAGGATCGTTCTCACCTGCATGGAGCCGCCTTGCCCTTCATCCTTACCGGGATGAGGCGGGGCGGTTTTGACGTTTCAAGCGGATGTGTGGACCTGACCGTCGCGCGGTGTACTGGCGGCGCACGTGTAGATCAGTAGATCAGAGCGACGCCATCGCTCCTACCGGGATCGCCTGTGACCGCAGGGAACTGGCCGTCGAATCATTTTCACGTCGACATATTCGATGCGTAACGGATCGGGGAATCCGACCTGCCCGGTGCTTTGTTTGATTTACATATTGACAGACGGTGGCACGACCGGCATTTTCGTTTTCGAGACCTTTACAGTATTCGTCCGCTGCAGGTAGCATTATACGGTTCTAGCGTCGGTTATTAACGATGCCGGCGCATGCGTGCCAGCCCGCTCGCCCGGGTCACCGCCTGCCACGATCCTTCTGTTTTTATCCTGCTGCCTCATCTCTGTCCTTGAGACGTGAGCCTGAATCATGAACATGAATCAAGAAAAGAACGCGCCCCGCATTCTCGTTGTTGAAGACGACAGCGAACTCAGTACCTCTCTGATGCTGTTCCTCGAGTCTGAGGATTACCGGGTAACGCTCGCCGAGGACGGTGAGACCGGGCGCGAGGAGGCCACCCGCCTTCCCGGATACGACCTCATCGTCCTGGATGCGAAACTGCCTGATCGCAGCGGCTTCCAGGTACTGCGTCAGGCTCGCACGGAAGGTGTGCAGACACCCGTGCTGATGCTGACCGGGCTGGGCGATCACGAACATAAGATGCGTGGCTTCCACCTCGGCGCAGACGATTACCTGACGAAACCGTTCGCTACGGAGGAGCTTCTCGCGCGGATCGAAGCGCTGCTTCGCCGCGAGGCGCAGGCGCACGACGAAGGCGGCATCTTCTACGTGGGCGGGCTTGAGATCGACCTTGACGAGCACACCGTAAAGCGCGACGGTTCACCCGTCAACCTCACGGATCTTGAGCACGCGCTCCTGGAGTACCTCCTCCGGCGTCGCGGACGCACCGCGACACGGGAGCAGATCCTGCGAGACGTGTGGGACCTTCCCGCCGAAGTCGAAACCCGCACCATCGACCGCCACGTGAACGCCCTCCGCGACGTCATGGACGGGACGGACGAGAAGTCGTGGGCCATCCAGAGCGTCTACGGGATCGGCTACAAGCTGGTCGGTGCCCGCCGCTCGAACACCAGCCCCGCCGCGACGGCGTGATCATGGTCGGCTAAGCGATAGCGAATAAGCAGAAAACGGGCGAGCGATCCATGAAAGGATGCTCGCCCGTTCTGTATGGTCACCGTCTGGGTGCGTGGTTCGACCTGTCATCGACGTGCCGTCGATGGGGCGCGGTCAGCTTTTGTCTTCAAAGCGATACCCGATTCCGTAAACGGTTTCGATGTAGGTCGGGGCCGACGGGTCGGGTTCGATCTTCTTCCGGACCGACGCCATGTGACGGTCGATCGTTCGGGTAATGATGTTTTCGTCGATGCCCCAGACGTCGCGAAGAAGCTGCTTCCGCGTGACCGTTCGCCCCTCATGCTGAATCAGGTAGCGGAGGATGTCGAATTCCAGCGCGGTGAAGTTGATTTCCTCGTCGCCGCGATAGGCCTCGTGCGTGGTAAAGTTGACCTCCACATCACCGATCTCGTACACGTCCATCGGGGCCTCCGATGGAGGCATTGTACGTTGAAGGATGGCTTTGACGCGTGCCGCCAGCTCTTCGACGTTAAACGGCTTGGTGATGTAATCATCCGCGCCGAGACCGAAGCCTTTCAGTTTGGACTCCTGCTCGCCCCGAGCGGTGATCATCAAAACCGGGGCGCTGAAGCCCATTTCCTGCGATTCGCGAAGCACTTCGAATCCATCCTTCTTCGGGAGCATGACGTCCAGGAGAACCACGTCGCACGCGTCCATCTCCTCCATCTTCGTCAGGGCGTCGACGCCGTCTTCTGCGGTATCGACATCGTATCCTTCGAGCTCAAAATACTCCTCCAGACCCATGAGGATGTCGGGATCATCCTCGACAATGAGCATCTGGTAATTGCGATCCGTCGTCTTCGGCATAAAAGCGGGCGTGTGTAAAAATACGGGAGGTACGGACGACATCGGCGCGCGGTGGACCGCCCTGGTTGACCGCACGGCGTGACGGCGACCAATATAACAAACTTCGCACAGTAACCAAATGGATCCCCACCCGCATAGGGACCGCTCACGGATTGGTTACGACCGCTTCTTGGATGGTCCACATTGCACTGGTGATCTTGCGAGAATACCTCGTTCGTCGAGAATCAACGCGCCGCGTGTCGGCATACATACTACCGACGAAATCCGTGTCTCTCATTCTTTCCATTGATCGCTGGTGCGCATGACGAACGACGCGAAAAACTTTCTCTTCGACCTTCTCGACACCCCGAGCCCCACGGGATTTGAAGCCAGCGGACAACGAGTCTGGGCCGACTATGTGCGAGGCTTCGCCGACGAGGTGAACAGCGATGCGTATGGGACGGCCTGGGCATCGGTTTCCGGAAGTGCTGGCGACGCCGCGTCGGTCATGTTCGACGCCCACGTCGATGAGATCGGCTATATGATCAGCCACATCACCGACGAGGGGTTCATCTACGTGAATCGAATCGGCGGCTCCGATCGCGCCATCGCACGCGGCCAGCGGGTGCGCATCCTGGGCAACGACGGCGCCGTACTCGGCGTGGTAGGCAACACGGCCATTCACCTCCGCGACAAGGAAGACACTTCGATCCCGGAGGTCCATGAGCTCTTCGTCGACATCGGAGCCTCGAGCGCAGAAGATGTCAGGGAGCGCGGCTTACGAGTCGGACATCCGATGGTGATGGACGTCGCGCCGGCAGACCTGACGGACACGCGGATCACCGGCCGCGCGATCGACAACCGCCTGGGCGGCTTCATCATTGCGCAGGCGCTCGAACGGCTTGCGGGCGACCGTCCGGACTGGACGGTCCATGCCGCGAACTCGGTTCAGGAAGAAATCGGCGGGCACGGGGCACAGATGATCACGCACCGCCTCAACCCCGACGCAGCGATTGTCTTCGACGTCACGCACTCGACCGATTCCCCCGGGATCGACGCTACACAGCACAGCGACATCAAGATTGGAAAGGGGCCGACGGTCACCCACGGCACGTCGAACCATCCGGACCTTGTCGACCGCGTCATCGAGGTCGCCGACGCGAACGACATTCCACTCCAGCACGAGCCGAGCTCCCGGCGCACCGGTACAGACACCGACTCCATCTTCAAGACACGGCAAGGCGTCCCGAGCGTCCTCCTGTCCGTACCGCTCCGCTACATGCACTCAACCGTCGAGATCATCGACACGGAGGATGTGGAGCACTGCATCCAGCTTTACGTCGAGGTCACCCGTTCCCTGCAGGCAGACGAGTCATTCCAAGTCTCGATTTAACCCGAGGGGGGTTAGGTGTGTAGGTATGTAGGCGTGTAGGTATTTAGGTGTTTAGGTATTTAGGTATTTAGGTGTGTAGGTGTGAAAGTGTGTACGTTTGCGATAACACGCATGAAAACGCACAAACGCGCCAACGCACGACCATACATCCGCACACCCGCCTATTCCCCCTTACCCCCTTTCTCCCTTTCCCCCATTCTCCCTCTCACCCTCTCCCCATCCGCCGCGTCCGCTCGCGCTTCAGTCCGCCGTTCCGGGCTTTGCGGACGACGCTGAAGGCCATCTCCAGCGTTTGCTCGTAGTTCAGTCGCGGGTCGACGTGGGATTTGTAGGCCCGCTCGAGGTCTGTCTCCTGCAGGCCGCGTGCCCCGCCGATGCATTCCGTGACGTTCTCGCCGGTCAGCTCGAAGTGCACGCCGCCGAGAATCGAGCCTTCGGCTTTGTGGATGTCGAACGCCTGCTCCAACTCGCCGAGGATATTGGCAAAGCGGCGCGTCTTAATCCCGCCGTTCGTTTTCTCCGTGTTGCCGTGCATCGGATCGCAGATCCACAGGACCGGATGGCCCGTCGCCTGCACGGCCTCGAGCAGGGGTGGGAGACGATCCCCGATCTGGTCGGCACCGAATCGTGTGATCAGAGCGAGGCGACCGGGCTCCTTCTCCGGGTCCAGATGCGCCACCAGCGACGTCAGCTTCTCGCGCGACATGTTCGGTCCCACCTTTAAGCCGATCGGGTTCGCGAGACCGCGCATGTATTCAACGTGCGCCCCGTCCAGCTGATTGGTCCGCTTGCCGATCCACGGGAAGTGCGTGCCGAGGTTGTAGGCACCCTGGTTGTGCGGCACCGTCCGCGTCAGCGCCTCCTCATACGGAAGCAGCAGGGCCTCGTGGCTGGTGTAGAAGGTGACCCGATCCATCGAGTCCGCCCGTCGACCGGCGACCACGTCAAGGAAGCCGAGGGTGTCCTCGATCGACTCAACGATCGCGTGGTACTCGTCGGCAAGGGGCGAGTGCTGCATGAAGTCCAGATCCCAGTACTCCGGATGGCGAAGGTCTGCAAATCCGCCTTCCACGAGCGACCGGACCAGGTTCAGCGTCAGGCCGGACTTCATATAGGCTCGCTTCAACCGTCTGGGATCCGGCACGCGCGCCTCTTCGGTAAAAGCCGGGCCGTTGATGATGTCTCCACGGTAGCTCGGCAGCGTCGTGCCGCCGCGGGTTTCCGTGTCCGACGACCTCGGCTTGGCGTACTGACCGGCGAAGCGCCCGACGCGGACGACCCGTTTGTTGAGGCCGTACGTCAGAATCAGGCTCGTCTGCAGCATGATCTTGAGCCGGCTCGTGATGACGTCGGCCGTGCAGTCTGCGAACGACTCGGCACAGTCGCCGCCCTGGAGCACGAAGCGTTCGCCCTGCGCCGCGCGGGCCAGCTCCGTTTTCAGGTTCTCGACCTCCCACGACGTAATCAGAGGAGGAAGCGTCTGCAGGTGATCGAGAACGTCCTGAAGTTCGTCTTCGTTTTCGTACGTCGGTTGCTGCCGGGCCTCGTGGGACCGCCAGGACGACGGATTCCACGATTGAACGGAGGTGGGCATATTGTGCGTTGAGGCAGGGGTACAGAGGGGGGCATGCGATGCGCCACGGAGCCGTGTCCGTGCCGACAGGGGATGGCGACGTACGACACAGGCAGGCCCCGCGTTTCCCGGAGGCCTGCCTGCACGATGATCCTGCTGGTCCGCGGTCGAAGTGGCGCCCTACTGAAAGGAGATCGAGATCTTTTCCTGCGTCTCGATCTTTACACCGGGAAGCCCGGAAATCGCCTCCGGATCCGCATTCTCTTGATCGCCGAATTTCATAAAGGACTTGAGCGCGGATGTATCGCGCACCATCTCCTCAAAGTTAAGGTCGAACAGCGTCACCTCGCCGTCCGCCACATGAGACGCGTTCGTCTCCACAATATCGCCATCGATCTGAATGGCCACGCGGAAGCGCGCGTCGCGGAGCATCATCTTGACCATCCGCATTTCCTGCGGGTCCATCTCGGAAGTGTCCGATGTCACGTCCATGTCGGCATTCATGCCGGCGTCGTCGCCCTGCTCCTTATCATGCGGCATGCGAATCGTGAGCGTCGAAGGTGACCCGGAGGTAAACTCAAGATCGAGGTCTTCCAGCATTCCGGACAGATCCCCGCCTCCCGGCCCGTCGTCCACGTCCGGCTGCTCGACGTTGTCCGGCATGACGTCGCCGGGATTGGGCGTAAACGTGACATCGCGAATATCGGAAAACGTGTAGACGCTCTCATACCCTTTCCCGCTCATGTCGTCGATCATCGTAACGGACGCCAGTTCGGCGCCGGAATAGGCGCCGGAGTTGCGAACCGATTCCTCCGAAAACACCGACAGGTCGCCCGTGCCGGAGGTGTCCTGCTCCTGCATCGACTCCATCATCGCGGCCATCTGCGCACTGAGCACGACGCGCTCGCGAATTTCTCCGGATCCGTCCGGGCGAAGTGTAAGTGTACTCTCCAGGTTCATGCAGCCGGTCGCAACGACCACAGCAAGGGCGATCATCAACAGCCGGGTAATAGCGTGCGGACGGGATCCAAAACCGCGTGTCCGTTCATTCATCAGTTCATCCAGTCAAGTAAAAGGGGCATGTTGCGGGGCAAGGTCGCCCCTGAACGCGTCGATCGCAACTCCCGATGTGCTGTGACGCCGCTCATGAGCCGCCGGAGGCGTGGGATTCAGGAAGAGACACGTGCGTCTGCGTTAGCTGCCAGTGCCCGTCGATTTTCTTCAACACCCCCGTAAATCGCGCCCCGGACCAGGACTGGGCGCCGTGACTCGACCGAATCTCCGCATCCAGCAGGTGGGAGTACCAGGCGACATCGCCGGCCGCGCTGGCGTGGACGGCCAGATCGCGTATCGTTGCTGTGTAGACGTCTAGACGGTCGAACTGCTCGATAGTATCGGCGTGAAGGTGACTCCACCCACGCCAGATTTCGCCTGTGTCCGTCCCGATATGGACAGAGTCCGGGTCGTGGGCTGTGATGCGCTCCATCTGTTCGAGATCCGGTCGGTTCATGGCGTCGAAGAACGCCCTGATCACTTCGGATACCTCGTTCACGAGATGCGATGGCGTACGGGTGGCTACATTCGACTCGACGGTCGGGGACGACATGTATCGGGGATGGGGTGAATGTCTGATAGGCGAACGATCCGATCCTTGGCGGGCGTGGGCCTCGATCAGGAGGCTCGGTAGACCACGTCCGTCGTCAACCGCCGCTTCGATGCGAGAATTCGACAAAAGCACGGGCATCCCCTCCCCGCGTGTTACCCACCCGGACGCCCGCGGTTAGCTATTTATCTACCCGTCACGTCGTATCTTCCATAGCCGTTCGCCTTGGCCTCCTCCATCGCCGTCGAATAGGTCTCCTTCGCTCGCTGATAGGCAGCCCCGTGGTCCACGATGGGCGCCGGGTAGTCGGAGGCCTGCGTTGAAAAGTCAATTGCATCCCCGCTCGTCAGCAGGTCCGCCGAGACGGCGCGGAGTTCGGGCACCCAGTGGCGGACGTATTCCGCCCCCTTGTCGTACTTCTCCACCTGCGTATACGGGTTGAACATGCGGATCGGGATGGAATCGAGCCCGACGGACGCGGACCACTGCCAGTTACCATTGTTGACGCTGGGGTCGTAGTCCAGCAGGTGGCGCGCGAAAAACCGCTCTCCGCGGCGCCAGTCTATCCGCAGATGCTTCGTGAGAAAAGAGGCTACCGACATTCGCGCCCGGTTATGCATGTACCCGGTCGCAACGAGCTCCCGCATCCCCGCGTCGACGATCGGGACGCCCGTTCTCCCCTCGCACCAGCGCTGCCAGTCCTCCGGAGCGCCTCGCCAGTCGATGAACCGGTCCTTCGGCCGGATGGCCTGACCAAACACCGACGGGAAGTGGTGGGCGAAGTGTATGTAGAAATCGCGCCAGAGAAGCTGACTGTTGAGCTTATGACGCGGTCCCCATTCGCGACGGACGGCGTGATACACCTCCCGCGGCGAGACCGTCCCGAACTTCAACGCCGCTGAGCACCGGGTTGCCTGACCGTACGCATCCATGCGATGCCGCTTCTTCGAGTAGTAGCGGTACTCATCCATACGATCAAGCACCTGCAGGGCATCCTCGCGGCGACCGCTTACTTTCAGGTCGGCATTGGGATCGGGCCGATAGTCTTCGAGCGCCACCGTATCGACGGAACCGTCGCGCGTCTCCCAGTGCGGTGCCTCGACGGAGACCGGAGCCGGAATCTCGACCTCCCGCGCGGCCTTGCGAAAATGGCTGTAGACGAAAAACGGGTCGCCGCTTTGCGTGACGACCTCTTCCGGCTCGGTCAGGAGCACGTTCGGTTCCGCGTGAAAGTCAGCTCCGTGACGCTCCGCGGTTTCCGCCAGCGCATGGTCCCGTCGCTGCGCGAACGGCGTGTAGTCACGGCTCACGTACACCGCATCCACCGTTCCGCCCTGCAGTAGCGCGTCCAGCACGTCGGACGCGTGGCCCTCAAACACGTAGAGCCGCCCGCCCCGCTGCTCAAGGTCGCTTGCAAGATCCGCCAGGGCCGACGTGAGCACCTCGAACGCGTTCCGCGAGAAGTACTCATTCTCGTCCGCGTTCGCCTGACGGGGATCGAAGATGAATGCGGGCACAATGCTCCGAGAAGCCGCACAAGCCGCCTTCAAGGCGCGGTTGTCATGCACCCGTAGATCCCGACGGAAGAGAAACAGGCTGCGACGATACCGGGATGCCATGTTGCAGAGAGGTGAGGGGGAAGAGGGTGCATGTCTCAGCCAATGTATCACATCGTGGTTAACGAGACA
>JAAAOT010000199.1 GCA_009908725.1 Bacteroidota bacterium
GACACGGACCCCCGTGCACACATTCACGCCGCGTCCAACGAGGCGCTCTGTCACGTGCGCCTGCAGACCGGTAGGAAAGCCCGGCAGGAGCGCGTTTTCTCCTTCAACCACGGTGCAAGACAGATCGTGCTGCCGGCCGGCGGCCTGGAAGCGAGCGGACACGTTGAGGGCAATCTCGACGCCGGCGGCACCACCCCCGGCAATACAGAGGTGTAGCTGATCCGCCGGCGAGTGAAGGACATCCCGAATGCGCCTGTTCACATCTGGCAATCGGTGCAGCGGTTTCGTTGGCGTCGCTGCGGCGGGAAGTGCAGGGTTTCGTCCTCCGACGTTCAGGACGAGGAGATCATACGGATACGAGGCCCCGGAGGCGTCCACGACCGCCTGTTCATCCACGTTGACGTTGGTGATGGCCTGTGCGCGAAACGGGATGCCCGCCCGTTCGCAGAGGGCGTCCAGCTCGATCGACACATCCCGTCGCTGATACACGCCGCCCAGGTATTCGGGGACCATGCCCGAGTAGTAGAGTCGCGGGTGGGCGTCGAAGAGCCGGACGGATGCTAGCCCGTCACGGACCCATCGGGCGGAGCGAACGATTGCGGGAAGCATGGCGTGTCCACCGCCGACGAGGACGACACGTACCATGGCTTCGTTTCGTCCAAGTTCTGTAATGGAGTCCGGCAACGGGTCGATTACCCGACGAGTCGTTCGATGACCGTGACCGGCGTGATTCCGTCCGCCTCAGCATTGAAGTTGGTCACGATCCGGTGGCGGAGGACGGGAACGGCCATGCGCTTGATGTCAGCTTCAAGGGGCGTCATGCGCCCGTCGAGTGCTGCCAGTGTTTTCGCACCGAGGACGAGGTACTGCGAGGCGCGCGGGCCGGCGCCGTAGCTGAGGTACTCATTCACGAAATCCGGCGCTGCGTCGGTCTGCGGGCGCGTCTGCGTCACGAGGCGGACGGCAAACTCAATCACGTTGTCCGCGACGGGGATCTCGCGGACGAACTGCTGGAAACGGAGCAAGGTGGCGGCGTCCATGACGGGGCGAACGTCTGCATCCTTCCCGGTCGTTGTGGACCGGACGACCTCCACCTCCTGGTCAAACGAGGGGTAGTCGAGCCACAGATTCAGCATGAACCGGTCCAGCTGTGCCTCCGGAAGCGGATACGTACCTTCCTGTTCGATCGGGTTTTGCGTGGCGAGAACGAAGAAGGGGCGTTCCAGCTCAAACGTTTCGCCGGCCGCCGTGACGTGATTCTCCTGCATCGCCTCGAGCAGAGCGGCCTGCGTCTTGGGCGGCGTCCGGTTGATTTCGTCGGCCAGGACCACGTTCGCGAACACGGGCCCGCGGGCGAACTCGAAGCTCCGGGCGCCGGTGTCTGATTCCTGGATGATCTCCGTACCTGTGATGTCGGACGGCATCAGGTCCGGTGTGAACTGAATCCGGCTGAAATCGAGCTCGAGCGCCCGAGCGAGCGTCCGAACGAGCAGCGTCTTGGCCAGTCCCGGCACACCAATCAGGAGCGTGTGTCCGCGCGCCAGCAGGCATACGACGACCATCTCGACGATATCCTCCTGACCGACGATGACCTTTCCAATTTCCCGCCGTAACTCATCATACGTCTGGCTCAGCTCATGGAGCGTTTCGGGCGTCTGGTCGGCCATAGACACGGCAGGAGGAAGAGGGGAGAAGGGAGGGCAGCATTCAGAGATGTAGAGAAGCCGGTGCCCCGGATGAGTGCACCGGCCGGCGAAGCGTTACCGCGTCGCAGTGAGGTCGTCCTCGTCGACGCGGATGTCCACAAAGATATCGTCTCGAAGCTCGGACAGCCATTCATCCATCACGCGCTGCTGCTTCTCGCGGAGGGCGGCCTGCCGGACCAGTTCGTAGTCCTGCTCAAGATTAATTCGGTGCGGCGGAAGGCGGCGCTGGAGAAGGACGATGTGGTACGCCCGCTCCCCATTCAGGAGATTGACCTCGCTCGGCTCACTGATTTCACCAACCTCAATCGAGTTGATCGTCCGCTGCCAGCTGGGTCCGAGGCGCTGCAGGGCAAGGTCACGGATCCCCGTCTGCGGGTCCGTCACGCGGCCACCGTTGCGTTTCGAACGCTCCTCTTCGGAGTGCCGCTTCGCCATCAGCTCGAACGGCACGTCGGGGTTGTTCACGAGCGTATCCCGCACGGCTTCGAGGTACTCGATGGCCGGCGAGGCCTCAGCGCGACTCTGGTCGACCCGGATCAAGATGTGGTTCAGGTCGACGATGTCGCCGCGACGGTCGTTGACGCGGATGATGTGATAGCCCTTGTGCTGCGGGTTGTAGAAAATGCGGGAGACCTCACCGATGGGTGTGCGAGCGGCCACGGCAGCGAAGTCCGCCACGAAAGCGTCGAGCGGGAGGCCCTCGATGGCGCCGCCTTCCCGCGCCGACCCGGTGTCGTCGGAGAACTGCTTAGCCATCTCCTCAAAGTTGGCCCCGGCGTTCACGATGGAGTCGCGAATTGTTTTCAGAATGCTTCGGGCCTCTTTTCGTGCGGCTTTGCTCATTTCCGGGTAGCGCACGATGTGGGAGATGCGCACCGATTCCGGCTGCCGGGGCAGCGAATCCTGCGGTTGCGCTTGAAACCACTGCTGAACCTCGCTCGGGGTGACCTCGATTTTATTCAGCTTCTGACGCTGAAGCTGCTGCGCGAGGATCTGGTTGCGAATCTGGGGCGTCATCTCCTCGCGGACCTCGAGGATGTCCATCCCGAACGCCTGCTCTAGCTGCTCCGGTCCGCCATTCTGTTCGATCCACGAGTCCAGCTGCTGCTCCACCATCTCATCCGTCGCCGTGATGTTGGTGTCGCGCCGGGCCTGCTCGATCAGAATGTTCTCATCGACCATCCGATCCAGAGCCTGCATCCAGAGTTCGTTGCTGTAGGATGCGCCTCGCTGCTGCTGGAGCATCTGGGCGACCATCTGGTCGACATCGCTCTTGAGCACGATCTCGTCACCGACGACGGCAACGATGCGATCAACGACCTGCTTGCTCCGGGCCTGCGAGGTGTCCTGCGCCTGCACCGGCGAAGCGACGGGACTCGAGAGCAGGAGAACCAGCGCGAGGAGACCGACGCCGATGCAATGCGTGAAGTGCGAACGGACGGGGGAGGAAAGCATGCAGTCGAAAATCGAGATCAGCAAAAAGGAGATCAACTAAGGCGAAATCAGCGCGGACGAATCGGTTGTCCGGGGTTCGGGGTGTCACGCCCGTTGGCGCTAACCCGGTGGCGCTAACCGGTTGGCGCGTCGGTTGTGTCGGTTGTATCAGACGCCGGCTGAGGGGACGCCTCCGGCTGTTCAGGCGACACATCGTCCGGCGACGCGTTGGTCGTATCGGGCGACGGCTCGGGTGACACCTCCGGCGGTTGCTCGGTGCCCGTATCCGGTAATGCATCCGTGGACGGCTCGGCGGGCACGTCGGTCGTTTCGGGCGAGGCCTCGCCCGATTCATCCGGTCGATCATCGGGCGACGGATCCGGCGAATCGGCCGGTGGCGACGGCTCTGGTGTGGCCGTGGCATCTACATCGCCAGGTTCGGCGCCGAGCGTATCAGGGGAGCCAGGCGGCTCCTCGGCCTGCTCACCGCCGGGCGAACTGTAATCGGGCACATCCAGCTCGTTCCGCGCGGCGGCTTGATTGCGAAGTTGTTGAACCTCGCGTGCATACATCTGTTTCCGCGAGCGAATCGTGAGCCGACGGCGGATCTGGTCCTCGACCCAGCGGAGCTCGGGTTCCGAACCGGCCGGAATCCGTTCCACGAGCTGGATGACATGAAACAGGCTGTCGTCCTCGACTACCGGCGAAATCTGGGCCGGCCCAAGCTCCGCGAGTTCGTCCCGCACGTACGGATGATGTCCAAACAGTCGAGATTCCGGAACGAAGGTTGTCGCAAGCCGGCGCGATTCGGCGGGCTGGTCAACGTACTGCGACAGCAACGCCTCAAATGTACTGTCGAGCGGCGCTCCGCCGGTCGCGGCTTCCTGAAGCGCCGACCGGGCCTGTTCTGCCGTAGAACGGGAGGGGACCGCCAGGTGCCGAACTCGGACGAACGGTTCCCGCAGCGTTAACTGGTCCCGGTTGCTCTGAAAGAAGTTTCGAATCTCCGTCTCCGAGGGACCGACGTCGGCCTGTTCGTACATCCGGTCCGTTAGCGCGGTGACGAGGATAGATCTTTCCTGCTGACGGATCTGACGCTGCACATCCGGTTCTTCGCGCAGGTTGAGGCGCTCGGCCTCGCGGAGGAGGAGCGTCCGCGTAACCCATTGCTCCACGATCTGCTGGCGCGCCTCTGCGGTGTCCACGTCGGCGGGGAGCGCGCCGAGGGATTGGTTTAATTCTGCTTCCGTCAGATAGGCATCTCCGACACGCGCCACGTATGCTTCCGGCTCCTCGCTGCCGCCGCACGCGGTCAGGTACGGAATCATCAGGATGAGGAGAAGGGAGGCAACAACGATTGAGCGGAGGGACGACGCAACGCCGGTTCGATATGGGGTTCGGACGGCCGGAAAACGGTCCATGGAGCAGATGCGTGAGGACGAAGGCGGGATAATGCGGGGGCGGCCGGGTCGTTACGGCGTAGACGTCGACGCGGTGGCATCGACATCCGGAAGGTTCTCCGGGAAGGTGCGGACCTCATATTGGTTCCGTAAACGGGACAGCACCTCCTGTTCGTATGCGTCCTGGTAGTCCCGAATGACGCGACTGCGGGCTTCATCGAAAGTCATTTCGCGCGGGGGTACCGTTCCGGTTCGTACGTAGAGCACGCGGCGCCCATTTACGTCGACCGGGCCGACGGCGGTGTCATCTGCCGCGTCCATCACCGCCTGTTGCCGCTCGGGGACGCTGTCAGCAAGAAACAGGGTGTCGGCCTGGACGAGGCTATCCGCGGACACGGATGCGGCGAGATCGACGGAGGTGCCACCTGATTCCAGCTGCTCGGCGTACGGGGTCAGATTCGAATCAGCAGAAGCCGTGAGGCGAAGCACCCGGACGCGCTCCGGGTAGCGGTACCGATCCGCATGCTCCCGGTAGGTGCGGCGCAGCGCAGCGGTGTCTTGGGATGCTGGCGTCCACACTCTCTCCTGCATAAACTCGAACAGGAGCAAACCGTCGCGATACTCGTCCATTTTGCGCCGCACATCGGGGTCGCGTTCTTCCAGAGACAGGGCCGCCAGCTGGATTGCGTAATCGTCCATGAAGTCGGACGCAAGATCGCGGATCGTTTGCTGACGGGCACCCCGCGTGGACCGGACATATTGCGCCACGCGCCCGAGCGTAATCGTCGAATCTCCGAGAACGCCAACCTGCGCATCGGTGTCTGCCTCTCCGGCACCCATCCGCGCGAGAGGAGCTGCCAGTGAGTCCAGTGCTTCCGGCGATCCGTAGGCGGCCGCGGCGAGAGCGGAGGTGTCGATGGATGCCCCCTGTTGTTTCATAAAGCGCCGGGCGACCTCCTGTTCGCGGTTCTCGACGCGCGGCATCCGGCTGACCGTGCTCGACAACTCGTCGTACGCCTCCTCGAAGGACGGACGCTCTTTTCGCTCCAGCAGCTGTATCAGGTGCGCGCCAAAGCGGGTGGAGACCACGGGCGACACATCGCCCGCCTCCTCGAGGTCGAAGGCCGCCTCACGGAAGGCGGCGGGCACGTTCTGTCCCGGTTGCAGCACGCCAAGCTCGCCACCGCGTCGGGCGGTGCGGGTGTCGTCGGAGTGCCGGGTCGCGAGACTGTCGAACCGCGCTTCACCGGAGGTGAGAAGCGTGCGCAGCGAATCGGCCTTGGCTCGTGCGGCCGTAGAGTCGGTGGTGCTGTCCGGTCGGATCAGGATGTGGGCAATCCGAACCGGCTGGGTTCGCTCACGGCGGTCGTGGACGCGCAGGACGTGGAAGCCGTACTGGGTGCGGAAGATGTCCGACCGCTCCCCGACGGATATTGCGTACATCGCATCCTCAAACGGCTCGACGAGGCGACCGGCCGTCATGTAGCCGAGCCGACCGCCCGCGCCCGGCCCGTTCTCACGTTTTGCGGACGGGTCGTCCGAATTCCGGCGGGCCATCTCCGCAAAGGAAGCACCACCGGCCAGCGAATCGACGATCGATTCCAGTTCCCGGTATGCTGTCAGCGTATCGGAGGGCGATGCATCGGATTCGACAGCGATGAGGATGTGACTCACATCAATCTCCTCAGCTCGCCGATCATACATTGTTCGCACGATGGGTCCGAGGATCTCCTTCCGCATGAGCGTCGGTCGGGCGATCTGACGACGGTAACTGTCGATCTCCTGCTGGAGAGACGCAAGCGTGTCGAGGCCGGCGTCACGCGCTGCCTGTACCTTCAGGCGAAAGTCGACGTACCGCTTCAGGAAGTCGGACGGCGATTCCGGAGCAGCGTCCGCAGTGCCGGCGTCCGGCTGGTTGGCCGAGGAGACGGAGGTAGCACTGCGCTCATACCACGCGGTGAACTCCGACTGCGTGAGCGTGTCCCCGGCGATGACGGCCACCACGGGGTCGGACGCTTCATCGCGGGATGACTCCTGCGCGATGGCGGCCCCGGTGGTCCAGGCGCTCATCGCGAGAAGGGTGCCGAAAACAAGCAGCGCTTGTGCGAAGCGGGAGGAGGGAGCGGGTGATGTCGACCCGCCGAACATCGGTGAAACGGTGTGGACATCCATGGACGCGTCGAAGGTGTGAGTGCGGTAAGCAGGAGACCGGGCGGTGAGCCGACCCGAAGGAACAAAGTCTATCATAGGCACACCCGGCAGGGGATTGCAAGCGAACAGGGGGAGGCATGAGCGGATTCATTCGAGATCCGTTCGGGTGGCCTGCGTCCCGCGAAACCGTGAACCGATGCCCGTCTATACTTCCGATGTCGACCTGAGGAAATACACCGCTCTCCCGATCGCCCTTTCCACGAACGCTACATCACCCATGGCATCGACCCACGACGACCAGCCCGTCCGCGTCCGTTTCGCACCGAGCCCGACCGGGCTTCTTCACATCGGCGGATTGCGCACGGCCCTCTATAATTACCTGTTTGCCCGTAAGCACGAGGGAACCTTCGTCCTCCGCATTGAGGACACCGATCAGGCGCGCTACGTGGAAGGGGCGGAGGATGACATCCGCGACGCTCTTGCGTGGACGGATCTTGAGGTCGATGAGGGCCCGGACGTCGGGGGCGCGTTCGGCCCGTACCGGCAGTCGGAGCGGGCGGACACATACCGCAAATATGCCGACCAGCTCGTCGAGCAGGGTGATGCTTACTACGCCTTCGATACCGAGGAAGAACTGGAGGCGATGCGGGAGGAGTACGGGACGGAGCACGCCGCGGCGAAGTACGATGCCTCCACGCGGCACAAGATGCGCAACAGCATCTCGCTATCGGACGATGAAGTTCAGCAGCTGCTGGACGACGGAGCGGAATACGTCATCCGTCTGAAGGTCCCATCCGAGCGGTCGATCCGGTTCGACGACGAGATCCGGGGCACGGTCTCGTTTGAGGCCGCCGGAGTGGACGATCAGGTGCTGATCAAGTCGGACGGCCTCCCGACGTATCACCTGGCCAACGTCGTCGACGACCACCTCATGGAGATCAGTCACGTCATCCGCGGCGAAGAGTGGCTCTCGTCGACGCCGAAGCACATCCTCATGTATGACGCCTTCGGCTGGGAGCCGCCACGCATGGCGCATCTGCCGCTTATCATGAGCCCGAAAGGCGGCAAGCTGTCCAAGCGAGACGCTGACGACCTCGGCATTCCGGTATTCGTGAATGAGTACGAGGACGCCGGGTACGAGCCGGACGCGCTCGTTAACTTTCTCGCTTTCCTCGGATGGAATCCCGGCACGGAGCAGGAGGTGTTCTCGCTCGACGAACTCTGCGACGCCTTCTCCCTCGAGCGCGTAGGCTCAAGCGGCACGCAGTTTGACATCGACAAGCTGAACTGGTACAACGAACAGTACATCCGCCAGCGCAGCGTGGAGCAACTGGTGGAGGAAGCCCGACCGCTGCTGCGAGACGCGGGCATCGAGGCGTCGGACGAACGAATTGCGGAGGTCGTCTCCCTCATGCAGGATCGCATCACAAAGGTTCGCGATCTGGCAACGGAGGCCCGGTACTTCTTCGAAGACCCGGATTCCTATGAAGAGAAAGGCGTCAAGAAGCGCTGGAAAGACGATTCGGCTATCCTGCTCGGAGCGTATGCGGATGCTATTGAGGAGATGGACGACTTCACGACGGACAATCTCAACTCCAGCCTTCGCGAGATCGCAGACCACCATGATGCCGGTGCCGGACGGATCATCCACCCAGCGCGCCTGGCCGTGAGCGGCCGCACCTACGGCCCCGGCGTATTCGGGCTGCTCCATGCCGTGGGGCAGGAGGCGTGCGTACGCCGGATGCGGAAAGCCATCGATGTGCTCGGGTGATCCACCGGTCTGCTGATCGGCGGATGTCCCCGGCTGAGGCGACGGGTTGACCGGCCGGATAACACCCGCCGGTGTCTTGCGACAGACCGTTTAGCGGTGCAATAGGACCATAGGAAAAGGGATGCGCTTCCGGTTGTCGGAGGCGCATCCCTTTGTTCGTGGAATAACGGGGCTGAGGCCGGTGGATCTGGCTCATCCGGCGAGCTCTTCCTGCAGAAGCTCCCGCGCTGTTTCAGGGTTGGCGCTTCCCTGTGTTCGTTGCATGATCTGGCCCATGAAGAAGCCAACGAGGCCTTTCTTGCCGCCCCGGTAGCGCTCCGTTTCCTCGGGATGGTCCTTCACGACCGTTTGGACGACAGCACGCAGCTTGTCGGTGTCGTCGATCTGCCGGAGGTTCTTGCTATCGACGATGGCCTCGGGATCCCCGCCCTGTTCGGCGATCACCTCCAGAACCGTGCGCCCGCCGGAGCTCGACACCTCGTCCTCCGCAATCAGATTCAACAGGCGGGCAAAATCGTCCGCGTCGAACGGCAGCTCGTCGACCGGGGTCGCCTTCGCCAGAGCCAGAAGCTCGTTGACGATCCAGTTTGCCGCCAGCTGGGCATCGGTGCCGCGGTCTACGACGGCTTCAAAAAGATCGGAGAGATCGTCGCGGCCGGCAATGATCGCGGCATCATCCGGGCTCAGGCCCAGCTCGTCGCGGTAGCGGACGAATCGATCCCGTTCATCCGCATCCAGCGTCTCTGCGTGATCCTTCTTGTTGGCGATCGATTTCTCGCGATTGAGACGCTTCTGCCGTTCTTTCTCGCGCCGTTTCTCCTCCAGGTCGATCGTGTCATCGTCCTCGGTCCACGCGTCTCGCAGCGGCACGATCTGGTTGAATACGAGGTGGTCGTCGGTGGAGTCCGACGGGTCCTGCCAGAAGTAACCGTTGCGCTCGAACTGAACGCGCTGGTCTTTCGGAAGGTCGCGGATGCTGGGTTCGACGTACCCGTTCTGGACGACGAGCGACCCGTCGTTGAGGTGCTCGCGAAAGTCGGTCTCCCCGGCGTCGGGTGCGGGAATATCGAACAGCCGGTCGTACAGGCGCGCCTCGAACGGAATGCCGTGATCGGCCGAGACCCAGTGTATCGTGCCGCGAGGCGAACGGCCGTCGGGAGCCGTCCCGTCTCGTGTCTCCGGATCGATCGTCCCTCGGATTTCAGCGACCGACCCATCGGCACCGTGTACCACCTCTTCGCAGGTGAAGAAGTAGCCGTACCGGAGGCGTACCTCCCGGCCTGGCGCGAGGCGGATGAAGTCCTCGGGCGGATCTTCCCGGAAGTCGTCTCGCTCGATGTAGAACTCCTTCGAGAAGGGGACCGGTCGCATCTGCTCGCGGTCGATATCGCGCGGCCAGTGGTTTGCCTCGAGAGGAGCGGTTTCTTCGTCCATGTTCGTGACGACGACCTTCAGCGGGTCGAGCACCGCCATCACGCGCGGAGCCTTTTCATTCAGGTCGTCGCGAATGGCGTGCTCGAACTGGGCGATCTCGACGCGGCTCTCCGTCCGGGTGACGCCGACATCCCGGCAGAACGACTTGATGGCGTCCGGCGTGATGCCGCGACGGCGCATCCCGAAGATGGTTGGCAGTCGCGGGTCGTCCCATCCATCGACCTCGCCTTCTTCCACGAGCTGGAGCAGCTTGCGCTTGCTCATCACCGTGTAGGTGAGATTCAGCCGCGCGAACTCGTACTGGTGCGGCCGGTCGTCGACGTCGTCGGGGTCGAGGCAGTTCTCGAGCACCCAGTCGTACACCCGACGGTTGTTGTCGAATTCGAGGGTGCAGAGCGAGTGCGTGACGTCTTCAATGGCGTCCTCAAGGGGATGGGCGAAGTCGTACATCGGATAAATGCACCACGAATCGCCCCGCCGGTAATGATGCGCGTGCTTGATGCGAAAGAGGAGCGGGTCGCGCAGGATCATGTGCGGCGACGCCATGTCGATTTTCGCCCGTAGGACGTGCTCGCCGTCCTCAAATTCCCCCTCTCGCATGCGGCGGAAAAGGTCGAGGTTCTCTTCGACAGACCGGTCGCGATACGGTGACGCGGTGCCGGGTTCGTTGACCGTACCGCGATATTCGCGGATCTCGGCCTCGTCGAGGCTGTCGACGTACGCCAGACCTTTCTCAATGAGCACGACGGCGAAGTCGTAGAACTGCTCGAAGTAGTCCGACGCGTGATAGAGGTGCTCTTCCCAGTCGTAACCGAGCCACCGTACGGCCTCCTTGATCGACTCGACATACTCCACCGACTCCGTCTCCGGGTTTGTGTCGTCGAACCGGAGATGGCAACGCGTGTCGGCCCGGTCCGCATAGTCGCGCTTAATGCCGAAATTGAGAACGATCGATTTGGCGTGACCGATGTGGAGGTACCCGTTCGGCTCCGGGGGGAAGCGCGTCACGACCCGGTCGCCGTGACGGCCCTGCTTCAGGTCTTCATCAATGATGTCGCGAATGTAGTTGCTGGGCTCCGAGGTGGGAGCGTTCGAGTCGGTCACTGCGGGCGGCACCTTCGGTGAAAGAAGCGATCGATGGGCAATTCTCTGACGACGTGGACGTACGCCGCCAGTGGTGAGCGTGTTGTACGAACGCGCAAAAAAATGATCCGCCGGGGGAGAGGCCCGGCGGATCGGGGAGGTGCAGGACGGCCCGTCGACTCGGGCGGTGTCCGAGATCTCGTTATCGGCAGCGTTTGTCGGACTCGATCGTCAGCGGGTCGCAGCCAAGATCAACGTTCGGTTCGTAATAGCCTGTGCTATGGACACGCCGTGCGGAGAGCGAGCCGTTGATTCGATCGGAGCCGCGATGGCGGAAGCTCTGTGACGTGGTGACGTCCCAGATCGGCCGTTCGTAGTACGCGGTGTACTCGTCGTTCTGGACGCGCCCGTAGATCCGAATCTCGTCCAGGTCCAGCTCAAGTCGTTGGCCTCGGTAGCTGACGTCAACCGGAACGGTTCCGATGCGCCGGTCACGCAGCGTTCCCTGCAGCCGTCCCTGCACCATGGAAATGCGAATGACGCCTTCATCCAGGACGTCGGATCCCGCCATGGCGCGATACTTCCAGGTGCCGAGGACTTCGTTCGAGTTGCCCCGGTCGGCGCTCTTCTGCGTGGACGTGCACCCGCCGAGTAGAAGGAAGCAAGCAAGAAATAGAATCGTAAACGTGGTAGGTCTCAGCATGGCGGCACCTCAGCATACGTCGCGCATCGTGTCACGAGAATCGATCGATTCGACCCATCCTCCATTTCTTTATATTATGCTAATGTTAACACCGCGTTCCATAAGCCAGGGTCGGTGGCCGCGGATCGGGCCGGATCGTCTCGTTTGCTGGGGGCCGTCAGTCGTTTTCGTCTGGTCGTCTCGCATCCAGGTAGGCGTCGAGAAGCTGGTCGGCGGCGGCAAACGAACTGAGCCGTCCCTCCAGGACGCGCTGCTCGATGTCATCGATCTGGCTCCGTACGCGGTCGTGGGCGAAGAAGTCTTCCATCAGCCGGTATTCGATTGTCTGCCGCATCCAGTATCGGGCCTGGCGACGCCGCTGCGTCTCGAAGTATCCGCTTGACCGTGCCTCAAGAACGTACTGTTGAACGGCCTGCCAGACCTCATCGATGCCCGCGCCGGTTTCTGCGGAGCAGGTGAGGACCGGCGGCACCCAACCAGATTCCGTCGGCGGAAATAGATCCAGCGCGTTCTCGTACTGGCGCCGGGCCCGCTCGGCCGGTCGGACGTTCTCGCCGTCGGCCTTATTGATAGCAATCACATCAGCCATTTCGACGATGCCACGCTTGATGCCCTGCAGTTCGTCGCCGGCGCCGGCAATCCCGAGAAGCAGAAACACATCTACCATCGAGTGCACCGTAATTTCGGACTGGCCGACGCCGACCGTTTCGACGAAAATCGTGTCGTAGCCGGCTGCTTCGCAGAGCATGATCGTTTCGCGCGTCTTCCGGGCGACGCCCCCGAGCGAGCCGCTGGTCGGGGAGGGGCGGATGTAGACGTGCTCATCCTGGGCGAGCCTCGCCATCCGTGTTTTATCCCCGAGAATGCTGCCGTGTGTCCGCTCGCTACTGGGATCAATGGCGAGTACGGCCAGACGACCGTCGTTGTCGACGAGGCGCATTCCGAGCGTCTCGATGAACGTGGATTTCCCCGCACCCGGCACGCCGGTGATCCCGACGCGGACGGAGCCGCCGGCCTCGGGCAGCAGGCGATTCAGAACCTCGCGCGCCAGGCGCCGATCCCGGTCACGCGTGCTTTCAATCAGCGTGATCGCCCGGCTGAGCACCATCCGGTCGCCGCTCAGAACGCCCTCCACATAGGCATCAGGGCC
>JAAAOT010000269.1 GCA_009908725.1 Bacteroidota bacterium
CTTTTTCGGTGACCCACAGCTGTCCGGCGCTCAGATCTCCCCGAACGGCGAATTTCTCGCGTTTCGGCAGGAGTACAAGGGCGTTATGAACGTCTGGATGAAGGGCATTGACGAGCCGTTCGACGCTGCCGAGCCCGTCACGGCCGATACCACGCGCCCCGTCCGCGGCTACTTCTGGTCGAATGACAGCCAGAACATCCTCTACATCCAGGACAAGGGAGGGGACGAGAACTTTCACGTCTACGCAGTGGACCTTGACGCTGAGCGTACCGACATGGGCGTTCCCCCGGCCAGCGACCTGACCCCCGTTGACGGCATCCAGGCACGCATCTACAGCGTCCCGGAAAGCCAGCCGGGCGTCGTGTACGTCGGCATGAATGATCGCGACAGGCAGTGGCACGACGTCTACCGCGTCGACATTGAAACCGGCGAGCGCGAGCTCATCCGCGAGAACACGCAGCAGATCGCGGGCTGGACGTTCGACCTCGACGGCAACCTGCGCCTCGGTCAGCGCGTTGCGCAGGACGGATCGACCGAGATTCTGAATGTCAGCGAGGGCGCAGAAGGCGAGGTGGTGTACACCTGCACCGTGGAAGAGTCGTGCGGCGCCGTTCGTTTCCACAAGAACGGGGAGCAGGTCTACATGACCACCAACAAAGGCGACCGCGACCTCACCGAACTGATTCTGTTCGACCCGGAGACGCAGGAAGAAACCGTTATTGAGGGCGATCCGGAAGGCGAGGTCGATTTCGGCGGCGCGGAGTTCCACGAAACCACCGATGAGCTGATTGCGACCTACTACGTCGGGGACCGCCTCCGCATTTACCCGAAAGATGACGCGTTTGCCAGCATCCTGGAGACACTGAAGCGCAAGCTACCGGACGGCGAGATTTACCTGAACACGTCCACAGAGGACTTCACCCGTCACGTCGTGTCCGTCACGC
Source organism: Bacteroidota bacterium (assembly GCA_009908725.1). Classification (GTDB taxonomy): domain Bacteria; phylum Bacteroidota; class Rhodothermia; order Rhodothermales; family Salinibacteraceae; genus Longibacter. Next base: position 945 of record JAAAOT010000269.1, read on the forward strand.
GGGATGTGGACCCCGGCGTCGTCTTCCTGTTCAACAGCGAGACCGGCGATGTGGAGCAGCTGTACCGCTCGCGTCCGGAGCTTCCGAGCGAGCACCTCGCGTCCATGGAGCCGATCCGTTACGAGGCCCGCGACGGTCTGGAGATTCCCGCGTACCTCACCACACCGAAGGGCGTTGAAGCCAACAATCTGCCGCTCGTCGTGGTCGTGCACGGCGGGCCCTGGTCGCGCGACCGCTGGGGCTACGATTCCTACGCGCAGTTTCTGGCCAACCGCGGCTATGCCGTTCTCCAGCCCAACTTCCGCGCCTCCACAGGTTACGGCAAGGCATTCCTGAACGCCGGAAACGGCGAATGGGGCGACAAGATGCAGGATGACATCACCGATGGCGTACAGCACCTGATTGACCAGGGCATCGCCAACCCGGATCGCGTGGCGATCTTTGGCGGGTCGTACGGCGGATATGCAACGCTGGCTGGCCTGGCCTTTACGCCGGACGTGTACAGCGCCGGGATCTCGTTCGTCGGCCCCTCTAACCTCATTACGCTGCTGGAGTCGATTCCGCCGTACTGGGAGTCCGCGCGCCGCGTCTTCAACACGCGGATGGGCGACCTGGAGGACCCCGAAGACGTAGAGCGCCTGAAGCGTCAGTCGCCCCTCTTTAGCGCCGATCAGATCGACGACGCACTTCTCGTGGTGCAGGGCGCCAACGATCCTCGGGTTCCGAAGCGCGAATCCGACCAGATCGTGGTCGCCGCCCGTGAGAACGAGGCGCCCGTCGGCTACATCGTCGCGCCGGATGAGGGCCACGGATTTGCAAACGAAAACAACCGTCTCGCCTTCGCGGTGAAGATGGAAGCGTTCCTTGGCGAGCATGTCGGCGGTCGATACCAGACGTCCATGCCCGATGCCATCGCCGAGCGCCTGGAGGAGATCACGATCGACCCCGCCACCGTCGAGATGCCAGAGGTCTCGGAAGAGGCGGAAGCCTCTAAGACGTCGGCGCTTCCGGCTACGGACGGCTCCGTGCTTCAGCCCGCGAACGTGACGTACGAAACGTCGCTCTCCGTGCAGGGCCGGACGATCAACCTGACCACCAACCGCTCGATCGCCACAGCGATGCATGACGGCAAGGAAGTCTGGCAGGTCGTGGACGAGGTCAATTCGCCGATGATCAACGCGACGGACTCGCTCATGCTGAACCGTGAGACGCTGCGCCCCATCGCGCGAACAGCAACCGGACGAGGTACCATCAAGCTGTCCTACGCCGATGACGCGGTGACCGGCACGATGGAAATGGGGTCGCAGTCGATGGACATTGACAAGGACCTGGAGGCGCCGGTGCTCGCCGGGGGCTCAGGCCTTGAGATGACGCTCGCGACGCTCCCGCTCGCCGAAGGCTACACGACGACCGTGCGCGTCTTCAACTACCAGCAGCAGAGCGTTCGCCGGATGAAAGTCGCGGTGACCGGCACCTCGACGGTGGAGGTCGGCGCGGGTTCGTTCGACACGATGACCGTAGAGCTTACTTCCCTTGACGGCAACGACGCGGGGACGGGCACCTACCACGTCATGACCGAAGCGCCGCACCATGTCGTGAAAGCAGAACAGAAGCTCGGCGCGCAGATGGGCGGCGGCACCGCGACGATTCAGCTGACCGCCGTCAACGGCGCGAAGTAGTGGGTGAGCAGTACCCGTTACGAAGGACCGGACGGAGGCTCGCGGACTCAGTCTCCGCCCGGTTCGGGCTGTAAACCGCGAAATGCTCGGCTCCGAAGACATACGGGCCGGGCGTTTCGCGGAGAAGCCGACGCCGATTCCTTCCCGTCATATTCTGGCGTAGTCAGAAACCTGACGTGAAGCTACGGTTAAACGTACGCGCTCTGCGCAATGTAACACTGATCCGTTCCCGGGCGCGTATTTTCCAAATTCCGCCAGTGTCATTCCCGGAATGCCATCCACGATTTCCCGTCTCCCCGTGCTCAACACATCTGCGGAATCCACCCGCAAGACCATGAGAAGAGCTTTCTGCGCGAGCAGGAGACCTGGACGGCTCCGGCCTATCTCGATTCTTCCCTTACGTTAACTTCAGTCAACCATGTCTACGACGTTACGAATCTGCGCCGTATTGATGGCGGCGTGCCTGTTATCCGGCGTCTGGGCGCCTCCCGCGCTTGCCCAGGAGGTCCTGGACGACGAGCTTCGCGCCGCCTCCGTTGAGTACGACGGCGAGCTTCCGCCTCTGTTTGACCGGCAGATGTTCTTCGGCGACCCGCAGTACAGCGGCTCGCAGCTCTCCCCGAACGGCGAGATGATCGCCTTCCGCCAGCCCTATAAGGACGTGATGAACGTCTGGGTGAAAGGCATCGACGAACCGTTCAGCGAGGCCGAGCCGGTGACAGCCGACACGACCCGCCCGGTCAGCGGCTACTTCTGGACGCACGACAGCGAACGGATCCTGTACGTCCAGGATAAGGGCGGCAACGAGAACTTCCACGTCTACGCCGTCGACCTGGACGCGGAGCGCACCGAGATGGGCGTCCCGCCGGCCCGCAACCTGACGCCGTACGAGGGAGCCCGTGCTTCCATCGCCAACGTCCCGGAGGAGCAGCCGAACGTCATTTACGTCGGGCTCAACGACCGGAGTCCACAGAACTTCGACCTCTACAAGATCGAGATCGACTCCGGCGACCGCGAGCTCGTCTTCAAGAACGACGAGGGCATCGGTAGCTACGCGTTTGACCTGGAGGGGAACCTGCGCCTGGTGTCGAAGCAGACCTCGACCGGCGGCACGGAGATCCTTCGCGTCGACGGCGACTCGCTCACCTCCGTCTACGAGTGCTCGGTGGAGGAATCCTGCGGCGTCATCCGGTTCCACCCGGACGGCGAGCGCGTCTACATGTCCACGAACAAGGGCCCGGAGGTGGACCTGCAGCAGTTGATCCTCTTCAATCCGGACACCGGCGACTCGGAGGTTGTAGAGTCTGACCCGGAAGGAAACGTTGACTTCGGCGGCGCGGAATTCTCCCCCGTGACCGATGAGCTGATCGCGACCTACTACGTCGGCGAACGGGTGCGCATTTACCCGAAGACGGAGCAATTTGCCGGCGACCTGGAGTTTCTGCGGGGCGAACTCCCCGAGGGCGACATCTCCTTCCAGGGCTCCACGGAGGACGGGCGCCTGTGGAAGGTGGTCTCCAGCAGCGACGTGAATCCGGGCATCGTGTATCTCTTCGACCGGGAAGCGCAGAGCATCGACAAGCTCTACGAGACGCGTCCCGAGATTCCGAACGAGCACATGGCGGAGATGCAGCCGATCACGTACGAGGCACGGGACGGCCTGGAGATTCCGGCTTACCTGACGGTGCCGAAGGGCGTGGAAGCGAAGAATCTGCCGACGGTTATCTACGTGCACGGCGGCCCGTGGGCGCGTGACACGTGGGGCTACAGCCCGTACGTTCAGTTCCTCGCCAACCGCGGCTACGCGGTGTTGCAGCCGAACTTCCGCAGCTCCACCGGCTACGGCCAGGACTTCCTGAACGCCGGAAACCGGACCTGGGGCCGCGGCGCGATGCAGCATGACATCACCGACGGCGTGCAGTACCTGATCGATGAGGGCATCGCCGATCCGGACCGCGTCGCCATCTTCGGCGGCTCGTACGGCGGCTACGCGACACTCGCGGGCGTCACGTTCACCCCCGACCTGTACGCTGCGGCCGTTCCGTACGTCGCTCCGTCGAACCTGATCACGCTGATCGAGTCGTTCCCGGCGTACTGGCGCCCGTTCCTCGAAGGAACGTGGTACAAGCGCGTGGGCGACCCGGAGGTCCCGGAAGAGCGCGAAGACCTGAAAGAGCGCTCGCCGCTCTTCTACGCCGATCAGATCACCGCGCCGCTCCTCGTCGTGCACGGGGCGAACGATCCGCGCGTGAAGCAGCAGGAGTCGGACCAGATCGTGGCCACGCTTCGCGATCAGGGCCACCCGGTCGAGTACATCGTCGCGCCGGATGAGGGCCACGGCTTCCGCAATGAGGACAACAACCTCGCGCTGGCCGCCAAGATGGAAGCGTTCCTCGCCGAGCACGTGGGCGGACGCCACCAGGCGTCGATGACCGACGACATCGAGCAGCGCCTGGCGGAAATCACGGTCGACCCGACTACGGTGGAAATGCCGGAAACGTCTGACGAGGCGGAGGCCTCGAAGACGTCGGCGCTGCCGGATGCGGACGGCTCGGCAATTCAGTCGACAACCGTCGAGTACACGACGTCGCTCTCGATCCAGGGACGGTCGCTCGAACTGACGACGACCCGCACGATCGCAGAGGCGATGCACGACAATCAGGCGGCCTGGCGCGTCGTGGACGACATCTCGTCGCCAATGATGAACGCGTCGGACACGCTGCTCGTCGACCGCGCGACGCTGCGTCCCCTCGCCCGGCACGTGAAGGGGCAGGGCACGGTCCAGCTATCGTACAGCGATGACGCGATCACCGGCCAGATGGAGGCGATGGGCCAGTCGATGGACATCGACAAGTCGCTCGAAGCCCCGGTGCTGGCGAGCGGCTCCGGCATGGAGCTCGCGATGGCCGGTCTGCCGCTGGAAGAAGGCTACGAGACGACGCTCCGTACCTTCAACTACCAGCAGCAGAACGTCCGCCGCGTGAAGCTGGCCGTCACAGGCAGTGGCACGATGGACGTTGGCGCGGGATCGTTTGAAACGCTGACGGTTGAAGTCACCGCCCTCGACGGCAACGACGCCGGAACCGGCACCTTCCACGTGATGGCCGACGCGCCGCACCACGTCGTGAAGGGCGACGTCAACCTCGGCGCCGCGATGGGTGGCGGGACGGCAACCGTCGAGCTGACCGCGACCGGTGCCACCACGTCGGACGCTCCGTAGGAATAGACGCGGAGGCGTTCCGTCGCATCACCCCGGAAGCAAGCGCCCGGTCTCTCGTCGAGAGGCCGGGCGTTTTTTGTTTATGAGGCGTCCTGGTCGCCTTCACCAAGAACCCACGGCCGCTACTCCATCATGAACGATGGAGCCGGCGCCACCAGAGTGTCGGCCCGGGCCGGGGTGCCGGCGAAGAAATCAGCGATGCGAGTCCCGATCGCCCGGTGGCTGAAGAAGAGGTTGTGCCCGGCATTCTCGACCGTGAGGATAGCCCCGTTTGGAAAGCCTTCGGCGATTTCGGCGTGAGCCTCGGGAAAGGTGCGCCCGTCGAGGGTGCCGGAGATCAGGAGGGCAGGCCGGTTGCTCATAACGGGCGCGCGGAACGCCTCCCCGAGGTCGATTCCCGGAATGGCTCCCTGGAGGTGCGGCATCGGGAAGTTCAACGCGTCTCCGACCACGGCCGTCTCGGCTTCGTCACGGACGAGTGCCAGCCGCTCCGCTGAAATCCCCGATGCGAGGTCCATCGCCTCCGCCATGCCCGACATCTGCACCGTCGGCGTAGCGAACCACTGTATCAGCCGACCGAATCCGCTAAAATCGCCCTCTGATGCACGATGGTAGATTTGGAGCATGAGGGTCGCGTTTTTCGGGTCGCCCATCATGAATCCCGTCATGAGTTGGGCCTCGAAGCGGCCGAGCGTGCGCTCGAAAGACGCCCCGTCCCGCGTGTTGACGGTGAAGATGGGCGGATCGGCCTCAATCGCATCGAGCACCTCGCGCATGCGTCCGTCTACATCGGGGTAACGTGCGGCGGCCGCTGAGTCTGCGTCGATGGCAGCCTGCAAACGCGAAAGGAAGCGGTCGTGACGTGCGGGACGCTTCACGGTCTGGTCGAGGCCCTCGGCGCTGGCGAGCACAAGCCGGTCGACCGTTTCGGGATAACGCTTCAGCGTCGCGAGGGCGAGGTGTGTGCCGAAGCTGATGCCCAGAAGGTGCACGCGGTCGACGCCGAGAGCCTCCCGCACCGCATTGATATCGGCTGCACTCTCCCACGTCGTATACCCCTGAAGGTCAACGCCCTGGCTTTCCCAGAAGGCGAGACACTGATCGAGCGCCTGACGGTGTACGCGCACGACCCTGGCGCGCGTCGACGCCGAGTCGGGCGGCATCCCGTGATCGGACTCGCACCCCGGGACCTCGTCCGATCGGCCGGTGCCGCGCTGATCCAGTGCGATCACATCGGAGACATCCCGGAGGCGGTCGAACAGGTCCCATCGCCGGCCCGCGGCCGCCCCGGTGCCCGCCCCTCCGGGCCCGCCTGCAAGATAGATGATCGGCGGGCCTGGAGACTCTGCGCGGCTCTCGAAGCGCACGAAACGGATGGGAATATCGCGGCTGTCCGGGTTTGAGCGGTTTTCGGGAACGGTGATCGTCCATTCCTCTGCCTGGACGGTCGAATCGCGTTCGAGATCAAACTCGATCGGTTCGACGGTCTGCGCCCGCGCATCCGAAGACAGCACCCAGACGGAGAGGACGACGGCAAGGAGCATCGTCCAGGCCTTCATGCGACACGGCCGCGCGCGTCCTGAAGAGTCTGGAAGTGCTGCCGCGGGGATTGAAACGGTGAGAGACATATCGACATCGGTTGGAGTGAGGAATTTGAACCGGTGTCGTCACGCGCGTCATCACACGAAGATGCGCGGGAATCCGTGAACGTCTCGAAGGGATGATCAACGTCTCATCTCCGGCGCGCCCCGTGCGTACAAGGTCCCCGAAACGCACATTCCTCCGCACCTGCATTGCCGATATGCCTCGTCTCGTGCTTCTCCTTCTCGCCATCTGGGTCGGCGTCTCTCCGGCCCTGGAGGGCCGCGCGCAGGATGGGCCACATCCGGTCTGGGAAGGTCGCGTGCAGTTCGGCGACGACCCGGCATGGGCGGCGCCCGACTACAACGACCACGACTGGCCGACCCGGAGGCTCTACCTGGCCCCAGACACCACGGGGATACACTGGATCCGTGTGCCGGTGGCGCTTGGGGAGACCGCCGCGCAAGCGCTTCCGGCGCGGGTCGAACTCGCCGTACTCGCGGCCTCGGAGGTCTACTGGGACGGTGTGCGCATCGGCAGCAACGGTCGCGTCGGGCGTACGCCGGCCGAGGAAGTGCAGGGGACAATCCATGCCACCTTTCACATCCCGGATTCGCTCTACACGCCGGGAAAGCACGCGATTGCGCTCCGGCTCTCCAACCACGCCATGCCGCGCGATTTTTCGTACTACCTCTACTCGCTAAACGTCGGCCCCTACAAGACGTGCACCCTACAGGCGCGAACTCTTCTCCCGCTCCTCTTCGTGGGCGGCTTTCTCTTCATTGTCGTCTACTGCGGCATCCTGTTCATCCTCAATCCGAAGCGGCGGGCGCTGGGCATGCTTGCTCTCTTCTGCCTGGTCGTCTCCCTCCTGATCGGAGCCGAGAGCCTGCGCGCGCTGGTCAACTACACGTACGGCTGGCACGCCGTGCGCGTCCACGCCATCACCGGTCTCACGGCCGCGGTGGGCCTGCTGCTGCTCGCGTTCGTCGCCGAACAGTTCGACGCACCGCACCAGGGCACGGTCCTCGCGGGGAGCGGGCTGGCCTTTGCCGCGCTCGCAGCGTTCGTCCCGGGTGCAGACTACGCCGTGATGGGGATGTACGTCATCGCGCTGGGAGGGGCTCTCGCGATTGCCGGATGGGCGGCCTGGCGCGGGCGCCGCGGCGGATGGATGGCCGTGGGTGGTCTCACGATCGGTTTTCTCGTGCTCGTTGGGACGGGTTTCGGGTTCGCGTCGAGCTACTTCTCGCCCGCCTTCGCCGCCCTCGTCGTGGGGTTGCTTGCAACGCTCGCCGTGCAGGCGCACCGCGACACTGAGCGCCGACGCACCGCCCAACTCCGGGAGACACGTCTCGAACTGGAGCTCCTGAAACGGCAGATCCAGCCGCACTTCCTGATGAACACGATCACCGCCGCGATGGAGTGGATCGAGGCCGAGCCGGCGGAGGGGTCCCGCTTTCTCGGTGCACTGGCCGCCGTCCTTCGCCGTCTGGGCGAGATGTCGGGCAAACGGCTCGTGCGAGTACGCCAGGAACTGGACCTCTGCCGCTCGTATCTGGAGGTGATGAGCTACCGGGTCGACGCCGCGCTCACCCTCGATACCCGCGGCGTCGACCCGGAGGCCTGGATGCCGCCCGCCATCCTCCACACGCTGCTCGAAAACGGCCTTACGCACAACAGCTACCCGGCCGGCCACGCGGCGGTTTTCGTGTTGGCGGAGGAGCGGCTCGAAAACCCCGATCGGCGACGATACACTCTGACGACTCCGCCGGGCACGTCCGCCCCACCGAATACATCCCCCACGAACGGAGCCGCCCGCAATGAAGGCACTGGTCTCCGGTACGTGCGCACCCGGCTCGAGGAGGTGGCGCCCGGCGCGTGGACGCTCCGCTCAACCCCGGACGCGGGGGGCGGCTGGACGACCGTGATCGAGGTTCCGGCCGATCTGTCGCCCGCGCCGGTTAACCCGACTTCATCTGCCCACTGACCGCCCCGTGTCGATCGACTCATGTACATTCTTATCGTTGAAGACGAACCGATGGTGGCGCGCCGGCTCCGCCGGCTGATCGGTGAGGTTTGCCCGCAGCCGATCGCACGCCTGGACGTGGCGAATAATCTGGCGGCGGCGCGCGACCATCTCGCAGGCCGGGAGATCGATCTTCTGTTTCTGGATCTGAACCTGAACGGGCACGACGGCTTCGCGGCCCTAGAGGACTCAGCCACCCGCGCGTTTCATACGGTGATCGTGTCTGCCCACACCGACCGGGCGATCGATGCCTTCGAGGTGGGCGTCTTCGACTTCATCAGCAAGCCCTTCGACGCAGCCCGGCTGCAGACGACGTTCGATCGCCTTTTCGATGCCGATCGCCGGGCCAATCCAGGGGCGACGCACCTGGTCGTCCAGAAGTCCGGGCGGATCGAGCGCGTCCCGGTCGCGGACATCGTGCGGATTGAGGGCGCGGGGTCGTACGCGAGGCTGGTCCGCCGCGACGGCTCGACCGAACTGCATACTAAGAGCTTGAAGCGGCTGATGGACGTGCTGCCGCCGGTTTTCGAGCGCATTCACCGGTCTCACGTCGTCCGGATGGACGTGGTGGAAGCGCTTGGAGTCCACGAAGGCAGCCGTTACGACGTCACGCTTCGATCCGGAGAGACGCTCCCGGTCGGCCGCACACGCGTCGAGCACGTGCGAGACCGACTGTCTGGGGAGTGATAGGGTCCGGGTCGATTGGGTTTGAGGGTGGTAAGGCGTGAACGCCGAGGCAGGCGAAGGCGCGGTGGGTAAGGCCGGGCGCTTTCCGTTGGTGTCGTCCGCGCTCCGTCCGCTTCGTTTGGCGTCCCGGAGCAACGAGGAATCGACGCGCCCGGTCATCGGCAGCAAACGACGGCAGCGAATTGTAGTTCGTTTCGCGATGCCAGCTTTAGCGGCTGAAGTTGGCGAGGATCGGGTGCATTACGCGGGGGAAATGGCGGCACAGAAAGCCCATGATCTTGCCGTGTCCGGTGAAGACGTACTCCCGCTTCCGCTTCTCGATGGCATCGGCCATGACCCGGGCGGCTTTGTCCGTCGGCCACATGAGCGCTGCGTTCCGCGGGTCCCGGCGGTCCGGGTCCGGGGTATTGGTGTTGTCGACGCGGGCGATGTCGCTTTCGACGAGGCCCGGGTGGATCGTCGTGCACGTCACGGCCTCACCTTTTAGCTCCATCGACAGCGCTTCCCCAATCGACCGAACGGCTGCTTTCGAGGCGGAATATGCTCCCGTGTTGGGCAGCGTCACCATCGACGCCACGCTTCCGATCAAGACGACGCGACCGTCGGTCTTGCGAAGTTCGGGAATCGCGTGCCGCGCCGTCTGCGTGAGCCCGACCACATTCACGTCGAGCTGTCGGCGCCAGGTATCCGCGTCCACGTCTTCGATCGTGCCCATTACGCCAAAGCCGGCGTTCGCCACGGCCACGTCGAGGTGTCCGAAATGATTGACGATCTGCTGAACGGCCGCTTCGACCTGCGCTTCTTCTGTCACGTCGCACGGTACAACGAGGGCGTCCTGCCCCAGCGCTTCGATTTCGCCTGCAACGTCACGTAGCTTCTCCTCCCGCCGAGCCGAGAGCGCGAGATCGCCACCACGACGGGCAAACTCAAGCGCCAGCGCCCGTCCAATCCCCGAAGAAGCTCCCGTGATCCAGACGACGTGTCCATTGAAAGGCATCAGGTTGTGGGTCCCTCGTTGTTCGTAGTGGATTGGCTCCGTTCCACGTACGACGGACTCCTTTCGGTCCCTTTCTCCCATTCTCCCTTTCCCCCTTTCTCAAAACCCTCCCCTTTTATCTCTCAGCGACGAGGCGCACGGCTGTTGCCAGGGCGACATCCGTTGTGCCGACGTGCATGTCCGGGACCGGGACGTCCGGGATGACGCCGCGTCCGTCCTGGCGTTCGTTCAAGCGGGTGTACTCGGCGATGGACGCCATGGCGCGGAAGCCGCTGTTGGGCAGCCGGAAGGGGTAGGCTTCTCCGAAGCCGCTCGGGCGGCCTCCGGTCTCGCTGCCGACGATCGTGGCGATGCCGTAGTACTGCGCAATATCGGCCAGCTTGGCCGCGGCAGAGAACGTGCGCGGTCCCACGAGAATAGCGACCGGACCGCTGAACCGAAACCGGGTGTCGGGGAGCGGCATCGGGTCGTATTCGATGTCGATCACCTTCCCGGAACGGGCACGCTGGTAGGCCGCCGGTCCGAGATCACGCTCTTTCAGGTACGCCTTGTAGGGGTCGCTGATCTTCCAGGACTTCCGCGCTGTGAGGCGGATGGGTCCGTCGGTGAAGGGCGCGAGGACGTGCATGACCGTCTCCGTCGAGCCGCCGCGGTTGTACCTCAGGTCGATCACGATCCCGTCGACCGGTGCGCCCTGCACGGACCGTAGCGCGTTCTGAATGCCGCGGCGGACCCGCTCCGTTGGCGCCAGCGAGTTGATCGTCATGACACCCACCGTGCGACCAGCGTCATCCGTCACGCGCTCAAACTGAAACGCCGGTCGGCGCGCGTTCGAGAAGCAGGAGCCGACCCCGAGCATCGTCAGGCCGGCCACGGTGTCGCGATGGGCGGTGCCCTCGGGCGACGTCGTGACGACATGGTACGGGTCCGTCACTCCTAATGCCCAGGCGTAGTACGGAAACTGATCGTCTGCCTGAACGGATCGGTAGCGTTCCGGTCCGCTGATGAGCGACTGGATGTCGTCGTGGAGCCGCTCGGCCGAGCGGTCTTGCACCACCGACAGGCGACGCCCTTCGAGGTCGAGCGCGTCATTACAGGCCCGGTCGATGCGGAGCCCGGTCGGTCGCCGCTCTACGGAAAGGGGAAGCAGCGTCGCGCCATTTTTGAGGGCGGCACGCATCCGGAGATGGGGCAGCGCAACGAGCGTGTGGCCGTCCCCGAACGCGGCCGCCAGGCGAGCCGCCTCGCGGAAAAAATCACGCGGACGCGCGGGCTCGTTCAGTCGCGTGAGGGTGGCCTCGTACATGCGGCGAATCGTACGCCGGGACGTGTAGGCGTACGGATCCGGGTGGACCTCCTCGATCGTTTCGATAAGGTGCCGCAGATCCTCGGCC
>JAAAOT010000266.1 GCA_009908725.1 Bacteroidota bacterium
CTGTTTCTGCGTCCTCGGCAGTCCGTACCTATTCGTGCCCATCCCGTCCCCGCCCCGTGACGTGCTCCTGCACGCCCCTCCGACGCCGTCGCCGGGAGCGGGTAATACCGATCCCCCGTCGGATGACGCGTCGTTGGACAATGCTGCGTCGGACGATGCTGCGTCGGACGATGCTCCATCCGGCGGCGAACGCAGACCATCCCTGACGCTTGCCGAACGGCACCGCGTCACGCGCGGGGCGGTCGACGAAGCGATTACCGACCGCGTGCACCAGTACATCCGTCCGGTGTCGATCGGTCTGGCGCTGATGTACGCGGCGTTTGTCGGCATCCATCTGCTGGTTCTGTCCCCGCCGGTGTCATGGATCATGAGCGGCCTCTCCGCCGGGTCGGCCGCCATCTGCTCTGGGATCTGGCTGTCGTGGTCTCGCCTCCCCCGAACGGCTCCGTATCCCCACGTCGTCGGAGCGATCATCGCGGCCGTTGTGCTCGCGAATGTGCTCACGCACCTGGCATTGACGAGCGACCTGCAGGGCACGACGCACCTCATGCTGATGCTCCTGGGGGCGAGCGTCCTGCTTCTGTCCTCCCGCTGGCTCGCCGGCGTCATCATCGCGTCGCTCGTCGGCTGGGGCCTCATCGTCTGGGCCACCGGCCCGTATCCGTCGATCATCCACTACACGTCGTCTCTCCTGACCACGGCGCTGCTGTCCATCATCATCCACGTTGCGCTCCGGCGAGCCACACGGGAGAGCGAACGCCGGCGCCTCTCCGCTGAGCGGCTTCAGTCCGCCCTATCGCGCGCCCTGGATGCGGAAGCAAAGGCCCGCCGACAGATGGAAGCGTCCAACCGGGCACTGGGTACGGCCGTCAAAGAAGCCGAAGAGCTCAACGAGATGCAGGCGGCCTTCCTGTCCGACATGAGCCATGAAATTCGGACGCCGCTCACCTCCATCATCGGATTCGCCGAGGTCCTCAGCGAGGAAGATCCGCCAGAACCGGAACGCTTCGCCGATCTGATCCGACAGAGCAGCGAGCGGCTCATGGAAACGGTGAACTCGGTCCTTGACCTCTCGAAGCTGAAGCGAGGCGTAGCAGAGTTTCGGCCGGAAACGATCGACGTGACGTCGCTGCTGGAAGACACCCTCCGCCTTTTTCGCGGACGCGCCGAATCGGACGGCATCGAGATCCGCATTGACGCCCCGGACGAGCCCGTGAAGGCATACCTCGACCCGTCCTCGCTGAACCGGATCACATCGAACCTTGTCAGCAACGCGGTCAAGTTCTGCGGTGACGGTGACGAGGTGACGGTCCGGCTGGATGCGACTCCCGACCGGATCTCCATTGCCGTTGAGGACACCGGCCCGGGCATTCGACCGGAATTCCGGTCGCGCCTGTTCGAACCGTTTCACCGCGACGAGTCGTTAACGCGCCAGGGCACGGGACTCGGCCTGACGATCACCCGTCGCCTCGTGGAGGCCATGGATGGAAGTATCGACGTGGAAAGCGTGCACGGGGAAGGCAGTACGTTCATCGTGACGCTCCCGCGCACATCGGACGCGGAGTAAGTATCTCTCCCGTCACGGGAAGCACCCGTCAGGCCGCCTGCCGGTATGGCTTGGTATCTCGCGTTTGCGTAAAGAGCTCGTCACCGTCGGCGTCGCAGAACCGGGTGGTCATCTGAAGCCCCTCCAGCGTCACCACGGCGAAGCCCGGCGTCGCGCTTCGGTAGATCGGATCGGCGGCTTGATCGGTCGCGGCGTTTGCGCCGGCCCCGGCTCCGCTCAAGACCTCACTGATGCCGTCCTGACTCGCGAGCTGCAACGTCTCGTCGTACCCGCACAGATAGGCCTGGGCCCCGAACTGACGGAGCACAGTCGAGACGTCATCCCCCTCCGGCTCCGCTCGCAGCGTCGACAGGGCATGATGCCCGACGACGATCTTCCAGTCCGACCGGGACGGGGCCAGCATATTTCGGAGCCAGTACATCTGGAGTTGGGGCTCCGGGTTCTGGACCAGGTTGCGGTCGTTCGAAAGCGGCGTCGTATCGAGAACGACAAACTGCGCGTGCGTGCGGTCGTCCACGCGTTTGTTGATCGAGTAGAACGGCCCCGGCATGCGCCAGCGCAGATCGTGCTTGGCGTATTCGACCTGTGCGCGCGTGCTGCCGCGATGGCATCGGTCGCCGAGCGAAGCGTACCATGGAAGGTCGAGGGCCGGCACGTCGTAGACGGCGTCGAAGCTATCGTGCCACTGCGGGTCGAGTACGCCGCTTACCCCCTTCGGACGAAAGTTATCGCCGGTCGTGATGACGAAGTCCGCATCGTAGCGCCGGGCGGCACGCGCGAGCCCCCGGGCAACGGCCGCCTGGTCGCTGTGACCGCGCCGTCCCCAGTCGCCGAGAATGAGAAATGATAGCATGCCGTAGCGGGAGATCTGGACGCAAAGAGCGGAGGAGGCCGCGTCGTGGCGCGGCGTAGAGGCAATCGACCTGAAGAAGGTCTTCTGCCGAGGATACATCCGGTGTACCACGACGACCGATCCTCGTTCGCTAAAATACCTGTCGAACGTGAAGCAAGAATAATGACAGGGTGAACGAACGGTCACACATTTTCACGAGTCGATCCAGTGCGCTCCGTTACGATTCCGAACGTAGCCCACTGTGGCGGATGTCGTTGCCCTCGATCATGAAGACGATGCTCTTCGCCACATTCTTCGCGTGATCGGAGATACGCTCCAGCCCTTTGCTCGCCGTCAGGAGATGCGCTACAACCTCGGCCCGCTCCCCGTCGGATTTCGACATGTTTACGAGCATCGAGAAGTTATCAGCGTGCATCCGGTTGACCTGCAGGTCGCGGGCGATCACCTTCCGGGCCTTCAGGCGGTCCTGATCGAGGAATGCGACCTCGACCTCCCGAAGCATGCATCGGGACATGTCGGCCATCTCCGGGATATGCGTTTCTTCGATGAGTCCGGGCCACTCCACGAGGTACTCCGTGTTGCGAGACAGATTGCGGCAGTGGTCGCCGATGCGCTCGAAGTCGGTATTGATCTTCACCGCCATGATCAACATGCGCAGGTCGACGGCCACCGGGGCGTGCAGGGCGAGGATGCGCTCGCACTGATCGTCGATCTGCATTTCCAGCTCGTCAATGGCATCGTCCCGCTCGATCACCGTATCGGCAAGATCGGTGTCCACGTTCAGCAACGCGTTCATCGCGTCGGCGAACTGTTCGTCCACCCGCCCGGCCATTTCGATGATGAGGCTGCGGAGGGAGGCGAGCTCGCGATCTAGCTGGGTGCGGTTCGACATGAATACGGAACGGGTCTGGCTAGAAGTCCGGGCGACGAGCCGTTTCGACGGGCACCGCGCCACGACGAACACTGCACCGGGACGGATTACCCAAATCGACCGGTGACGTACGCTTCTGTTCGGTCTTTTTGAGGACGTGTGAACAGTTGATCGGTTCGATTCATCTCGATCAGGCGCCCCATGTAGAGGAACGCGGTCCGATCACTGATTCGTGATGCCTGCTGCATATTGTGGGTGACGATCACGATCGTGTAGTCCTTTTTGAGCTCCGTGATCGTTTCTTCTACTTTCGAAGTCGCAATCGGATCGAGCGCACTCGCCGGCTCGTCCATCAGGACCACATCCGGTTCCACGGCGAGCGTCCGGGCGATGCATAGGCGCTGCTGCTGTCCCCCGCTCAGGTCGTACGCCGGCGTGTGGAGGCGGTCTTTCACCTCGTCCCACAGGGCGGCCTGTCGCAACGATCGCTCCACAAGCGCCTCCACGTCTCCGGTATACCCGTTAATCTTGGCGCCCCAGGCGACGTTCTTGTAGATGGTCTTGGGAAACGGATTGGGCTTTTGAAACACCATCCCGACGCGCCGGCGGACCATGACGGGGTCGGCCTCTTTCTCGTAAATGTCCTGCCCGTCGAGCATCACCTGACCGTCCATGGTCGTCCCCTGGATGAGCTCGTTCATCCGGTTCATGCAGCGGAGAAGGGTCGACTTGCCGCAACCGGACGGGCCGATGAGCGCCGTCACCTCGTTGGGCGCGATGTCCATCGTGATCCCCTTGAGGGCATGCGTATCGCCGTACCAGAAGTTAAGGTCTCCGATGCGAAGTTTGGGGCGGACCTCCTCCCCGGTGGTCGCGTCGGCATCGTTCGAAACCTTGGCTGCACGCCGGGGCTGATCCGCCGTGCCGTTGGTCGCGTCGGGGACGCTCTGGTCGGTGTCCACGCGCGAGTCGGGCGTCTGAGAATTGTCGGTCATGGCAGGAGAAACGGTTGCGTCCGAGGACCGGGTGAGAAGCGGAGTGGTCATCCACCGCCGGCACGCCGCCCCTCGAAGTAGTTGCGGAGCAGAATGGCGGAGAGGTTCATCGTGAAGAGAAGGATCATCAGCACGACGATCGCGGCGGCTGCGAGGCCCTGAAACTCATCTTGCGGGCGGGCCGTCCAGTTGAAAATCTGAATCGGGAGTACGGTGAAGGGGTCGAGCACGCTGTTCGGCGCGACGACCATGCCGGCGGCGCCGACCATGATGAGCGGGGCCGTCTCACCGATCGCGCGACTCAGCGACAGAATGACGCCCGTCATGATGCCGGGGGCGGCAGCCGGCAGTACGTGGCTCCAGATCACCTGCGACCGGGTGGCTCCGAGAGCAAACGCTGCCCCCCGGATGCCGCTCGGAATGCCGCGAAGAGCCTCCTGCGTGCTGATAATGATAATCGGCAGGATGAGCAGGCTGAGCGTCATGGCGCCGGCAATGACGCTGCTCCCGAGGGCCACGAAGCGGACGAAGATGGCGAGGCCGAGGATGCCGTAGATGACGGACGGAACGCCGGCCAGGTTGGCGATATTGATCTGGATGATCTGCAGGAGCCAGCCTTCTGGAGCATACTCTTCGAGGTAAAGCGCCGAGGCCACGCCGAGTGGTACGGCCATCAGGCCCGTCAGCCCCATCAGCCAGAGGGACCCCACGATGGCCGGCCAGATGCCTGCGCGCTCCGGCATGCGCGACGGCATTTGTGAGAGAAACGACACATCCAGCCAGGGAGCCGCCTGGATGGCAACGTCCACCAGCAGCGCGACGAGCACCAGGAGGCCGAAGACGGTCGCGACAAAGAACAGCCCGGCCATCACGGCCCCGAGCTTCTTGCGTCGCCCGCGCCTCAGTTCAAATGTGCCAGACGATCCCATCATGCGGAAGTCTCGTTCGAGAAAAGGTGTGCTGAGTCGTGGTCGGCGGTCGAGAGGAGCATCCCCGTCTCAACCGTCGGGTCGGGTTAGTATCTCTCCTGGTAGCGCGCGACGATGCGGTTTGCGATGATGTTCATCCCCAGAGTGATGAGAAAGAGCACGAAGCCGACGGCGAAGAGCGCCTTGTACTCGATCGTATACTGCGCAACGTCGCCTTTCCCCATCTGAACGATGAACGCTGTCATCGTCTGAATCGACTCCGTGGGGTCGAGCGTCAGCTTCGGCGTTGCACCGGCGGCCAGCGTCACGATCATCGTCTCGCCAATCGCGCGGCTGAGCGCGAGAATAAAGCTGGCGACGATCCCGCTGAAGGCCGACGGCACAACGACCCGGGTGACGACCTCAAGCTTGGTGGCGCCGAGCGCGTATGCGCCGTTCCAGAGGCTTTTTGGCACCGCCTGGATGGCGTCTTCGCTGAGGGAGGCGACCATCGGAATGACCATGATGCCGACGACAAGCCCGGCGCTCAGCGCGTTGAACACGCCCAGGTCCCCCGTCCACGGCTGTGCGGGCGGAGAGACGAACGGGATGATGCCGAGCAGAAAGGTCCAGACATCGAAGGCGACCGGTGCGATCGCCGGCAAGACCGACTTCAGTATGGGGGTCACGAAGGTCAGGGCGAAGTATCCGTACACCACCGTCGGGACGCCTGCGAGAAGCTCCAGCCCCGGCTTCAGCCAGGCCCGCAGCGTCGAGGGCGCGTAGGCGCTGATGTAAATTGCACTGGCCAGGCCAAGCGGCATGGACACCAGTGCCGAGATCACGGTGATCAGAACCGTGCCGGAGACCAGCGGCCAGATACCGAAGTGCTTGTCCGCAAACTGCGGCGTCCATTCCGTGCTACCCAGAAATTCGCCAAGCCCGACGGCCTGAAAGAATCCGATCGATTCAACGATCAGGACGGCGGCAATTCCGAGCGTGGTGAGCACGCTCAACAGCGCACACGCACCGAGGACATATTTTACCACCCGCTCTTTCGGGCTATTGAAGACCTCGGCGCGCAGGGGCGAACCGTTGGTCGATCCCTCCCCGGGTGGCGGCGGATACCCGCCGGTCGCCGTTTGCGCACCGGACACCGCTGCCTCCGTTTTGGATGTCGAATCCGTCATTGCGAGCAGGGAATGCGAGAAGAAAGAGACCGACGCCACGCTGTACCGAACGACCCGTTGCTACTCGGACGGGGCGGTTGCCGAAGTGTCGGATGCGGTCGTTTCAGTTGCTGTTGTGTCCGTTGCCGTGGTGTCGGTCGAGGCAGCAAGTCCTTCGGCTTCACCGCGGAGTACGGCCTCGACGTCTGCGCTCGCCTCGACGCCCTCCCGCCCGAAGAGCGTGCCCGTGCGTCGATCTTCGAAACGCTGCTGGTTGAGCGTGTACGCGGCGTCAGACAGCGGCACGTACCCCACCTGCGGCGCGAGGTCCGACACGTTTTCCATGTAGAACCGGATGAACTCCTGCACGGCCTCGCGATCGGCGGCCTCCGACCGAATGTAGACGAAGAGCGGGCGGGAGAGCGGGCGATAGGTTCCGGTCTGAATCGTCGAATCGCTCGGGGCGACGCATTCGGCCCCACCGCCGAGCGTGTCCGCGTCGACCTTCATGAGAGCGAGCCGGTCGGCGTTGTTTTCGTAGTAGGCGAAGCCGAAGTACCCGAGAGCGCCCGTCGTGCCGGACACGCCCTGCACCAGGACGTTGTCGTCCTCGCTGGCGGTGAAATCGGTCCGGCTCGCGCCGCCCTCCCCGACGACGGTTTCGGTGTAGTAGTCGTAGGTGCCGCTTGCCGTCCCCGGGCCGTACAGCTCCACGGGCACATCCGGGAACCCGTCGCGCACGTCGCTCCACTGCTGCACGTCGCTATTCGGCTGCCAGATGCGCTGGAGTTCGCGGGCGGTGAGGCAGTCCGTCCAGTCGATCCCCGGATGGGCCGTTACGGCAATACCGTCGTAGGCCACGGGCATCTCGATGAAGGTGATGCCGGCCTCCTCGGCCTGCTGCTGCTCGCCCGCGGTGATCGGCCGCGACGCGTCGTTCATGTCCGTTTCCCCGCGCAAGAATTTGGAGAACCCACCGCCGGTCCCGCTCTCCCCGACCGTGATGCGCACGTCCGGATTTTCCCGCATGAACTCCTCCGCCACAGCCTCCGTGAGGGGGTAGGTCGTGCTCGATCCGTCGATGCGGATGGACCGGGTGGCGTTGTCATCGCTGCCGCAGCCGGCAAACACGATCAGCAGACCGGCAAAGAGAAGTCCGAGCCCGCAGATAGCCGGTCGGCGGCAACGGGAGAACAGTGTATGGGGGAAAGGGGTCGTCATCGGTGGAGGGAGTGAAGAAAAACGGTTAACGGTGTGACAGAGACAGCGCCGGATGGTGACCGGGACCGGCTACTCTTTGAACTTGTACCCGACGCCCTTGACGGTTTCGATGTACTTGCTTCCGATCTTCTCGCGGATCTTTCGCACATGCACATCCACGGTCCGGTCGACCACGTAAACGTCCGGGCCCCAGACTTCATCCAGGATTTCCTGCCGGGAGAACACTTTGCCGGGATGCGAGGCGAGGAAGTAGAGCAGCTCGAACTCTTTTCTCGGAAGCCGCATCTCTTCCTCCTCGCCATTTTCACCCTGGTAGACGAGGTAGCGGTCACGGTCGACGGTCAGGTCGTGCACGGACAGCTTGTCGGGCGCGACCTCGTAGCGCCGTGCGGAGCGAAGTAGCGCCTTCGTCTGGCTTAAGATGACCGAGACGCTGACCGGTTTGCTGAGGTAGATGTCCGCCCCCACATCCAGGCCGGCCACCTGATCTTCTTCCTCGCTCCGCGCCGTCAGCATCATGATCGGGATGGTGCGAAGATGCGCATCCTTCCGGAGACGGCGGCACGCCTCGATCCCGTCCATCCGCGGCATCATGATGTCGAGAATGATCAGGTCCGGCGCCTCTTCGCGGGCGGCATCAAGGGCTTCGACGCCATCCCGCGCCAGAACCGTATTGTAGCCTTCCTGCTCCAGGTTGTATTCCAGCAGATCGAGCAGGTCTTCCTCATCGTCCACGACGAGGATCGTCAGGGCATCGGTGCGCGATTCTTCCACGGGCGTTAGGGGTACGGTTCGCGGTAAATGGGTGTGACCATCCTACCCGAAGAGCGAGCAGTGCGTTGTTATCGAATGTTTATTATCGATCTGGGTGACGTGGAGAATGCGCATTCTTCTTCGCGCCTTAGCCGGAAACGACACGCCGGAACGTCCCGTGCATGACGCGTTTCTGATGGAGCACCGCCTCCCCATTCGTCCCATCCCCTCCTGTGTCATCCCTGATTCGCCGCGTGAAAGCGGCCGTTGTCAGTCCTCACGATCGCCCGATCCTCGATCTTGCTATTCCTGCGCTGGCCGGTCTTGCCGCCGACCCGCTCGTATCTCTCGTGGATACGGCGTTCGTCGGCCAGCTGGGCCCTGTGCCGCTTGCGGCGCTTGGGATCAACGCGTCCGTCTTCTCGATGACGTTCGTCATCTTCAACTTCCTGGCTTACGGCACCACCCCGCGCGTCGGGCGGGCGGTCGGGCACGGTGACCGGGACGAGGCGTCGCGCGTCGTCATGCGCGCCCTCCTGCTCGCTGTGCTGGCCGGAGCCGTTGCCCTCGCCCTGCTGCAGGGATTTGCCCGCCCCATCCTTCGCCTGATGGGCGCGGGGGATGAACTTATGGCTCCTGCGCTGACCTACCTTCGCATTCGCGCCTGCGCCGGCCCCGCGGTACTCCTCATCACGGCCAGTCACGGCGCCTTCCGGGGCTACCAGGACACCCGGACCCCGATGAAGGTCACGATCGGGTTCAACATCGTGAATGCCACCCTCGACCCGATCCTGATTTTCGGGCTGGACTGGGGCCTGGCGGGCGCGGCCACCGCCACGGTCGTTGCTCAGTGGGCGGGCGCCGTGACGTTTCTCGTTCTTCTTCTCCACCGCCGGCGTGAGGCCCTCGGCATCCGGCCGCTTGTCCCACGCCTGCGCTCGCTGGGCGCCTTCCTGACCATCGGCCGCGACCTGTTCATCCGCACCTCCGCCCTGGTCGGCACGATGACGCTGGCCACGGCGATAGCGACCCGGATCGGCACGACGGCTGTGGCCGCGCACCAGGTCGCTGCCCAGCTGTGGCTCTTTCTCGCGCTCCTGGTGGATGCTCTGGCCGTGTCCGGACAGGCGCTGGTCTCGAAGCATCTGGGCGCCGGCGACGAAGACGCCGCACGCTCCGTCTCTAACCGCCTGCTGCAGTGGGGGACCGGCGTCGGCGTCGGCCTCGGTCTCGCGTTTTACGCACTTCAACCGGTCCTCCCCGACTTCTTCACCGATGACCCGGCGACCGTTGCGGCCGTCCTGGCCATCTTCCCGTTCGTCGCGCTTCTGCAGCCGTTGAACGGACTCGTGTTTGTCTGGGACGGATTGTACATGGGAGCTGAGGCCTTTGGCTACCTGGCCAAGGCGATGCTGCTCTCGGCAGGCGCCGCCGCTGTCGTGCTCCTTCTCGCGCGTCCCATGGGCTGGGGCCTCCCCGGCGTCTGGTGGGGCATCACGACGCTGATGGCCGTCCGCCTCCTCACCCTCGCCGTTCCGTACGCCCGGGGCACGCTGCTTCAAACGGACTAAGTCACCGGCTAGGATGTGCGTTTACGCTTGGAGGGCCGGTTATTCGTTCCGGGTTCTGGGTTCTGGGTTATGAGTTCTGGGTTCTGGGTGCCGGGTTCTGGGTGCCGGGTTCTGGGTGCCGGGGCCGGGTGCCGGGTTCTGGGTGCCGGGGCCGGGTATCGGGGGCCAGGCGTCGGGTTCAAGTTCACGGTTCAGAGGTGATACGATAGGAGGCACCCCGATCGAGTCCCCCGCTCAACATCCCCAATTCCCAATCCCCAATTCCCAATCCTGAATTTTCAACCCATGCACTCCATTCCGGACGGGCGGCGCGCCGCGGGATGAAATGTTCAACGCCCAACGCCCCAACGCCCGAACGATCGAACGCTCCAACGACCCACACCCCACCGCCCTTCCGTTTCATCATTTTCCGCCTGGCGGCTGTCGCTTCCATGACTCGGGTCGTATGTTACCGGGTCCCTGAAGTCGCCTGTGCCGCTCTACTTTCACCTGCATGCCCTCGCTTCCTCTGACCCTCTTCCCCCTGATCGCCCAGGCGGCCCCTCCGACCCTCACGATGGATATGTTCGTCGTGCTCGGAATCGTAGGGGTTGCGCTCGTCCTGTTCGTCTCGGAATGGCTGCCGATGGACGTCACGGCGATTGGGCTGATGGTGCTCGTGATCGTGCTGGAACCGTGGACGAAGGTGGCGCCCTCGGATGGGGTATCGGGCTTCGCGAGTACGGCTACCATCACGGTCCTCGCCATGTTTATCCTGAGCGAGGGCGTCCGGCAGACGGGCTTGCTGCAGCGCCTCGGCAATCGCATAGCGACCTACACCGCCGAGGACCCGCTCAAACGCTTCTCCATGATCGTCGGGATGTCCGGCTCCACGGCCGGTATCATCAACAACACGCCGGTTGTCGCGATGATGATACCGATGGTTTCCGGCATCGCGAAGAAAACGCGCACGTCGCCGTCCAAACTCTTAATGCCGGTCTCGTTCGCGGCCATGATGGGCGGGACGCTAACCCTGATCGGGACGTCGACCAACATCCTGGCGTCGGACGTGTCCGAGCGGCTCATCGGACAGCCCTTCGCCATGTTCGAGTTCACCGGACTCGGCGCCATCGTTCTGCTGGCGGGATCGCTGTATCTCATCTTCGTCGGCCGGCACCTCATCCCGGAGCGCATCAAGCCGGAGGAGGACCTGACCGACGAGTTCGAGATGGCGGGATACCTGTCCGAGGTCGTTATTCGCGATGACTCTCCGCTCGTCGGACGCACGGTCGAAACGGTCCTGAACGACATGCAAGAGGACGTCGACATCGTCCAGATCATCCGAGACGACGAGGTCTTCCCTGCGCCGATCATGAACAAGCAGTTTCGTGCAGGGGACCTGTTGATTCTCCGGACGCGACGCGACACGCTCTTCTACCTCATGGATACAGCCGGACTCCTGCCGGCGGCGAAGGCCCGTATCACGGAGGAAGACTTCGACATCGAGGACAAGGGCGAACAACTGGTCGAGGTCGTTCTCCTGTCAGAAAACCCGATGCTCGGGGAAACCATCCGCTCCTCGCTCTTCACGCAGCGGTACGACGCCCTTGTTCTGGCCGTACGCCGGCGGGGGATGAACTTCACCGATCGCATCGACGAGATCCCGCTTCAGGGAGGCGATACCCTCCTGCTCCAGGCGTCTCCCCGCGCGATGAAGCGCTTCGAAGGAAACCGAACCTTCGTGCTCATTCAGGAGAGCGAAGATCCATCTTTCCGCCGCGAAAAGACCGGCATCGCGCTGGGCATCGTCGCCGCGGTCGTCGGCCTCGCCGGACTCGGCATTACGTCGATCCTGGTCTCGGCCCTGGCAGGCGTCTTTTTTATGATCGTCAGCGGCTGCGTACAGGCCAACGAGATCTACAAATCCGTCGACTGGAGCGTGATCTTCCTGCTCGCCGGTGTCATCCCCCTCGGCATGGCAATGGAGCGGTCCGGCCTAGCCGAGTACCTCGCCTTCCGATTGGCCGATGCGAGCGGGTCGTTGTCGGGGCTGACGCTTCTGTTTGTCTTCTACATCTTCACCTCGCTGATCACTCAGGTCATCAGCAACAACGCGAGCGTCATCCTCATGATACCGGTTGCCGTCGAGGCCGCGCAGCTGGCCGGCGCGAACCCGTTTTCATTTATCCTGTCGGTCACCTTCGCAGCAAGCTGCGCCCTCCTGACACCCGTCGGCTACCAGACGAACCTGATGGTATACGGTCCGGGCGGTTACCGCTTCACGGACTTCCTCCGCGTCGGCGGCCCCCTTCAGATCCTCCTCGCCGTCGTCACGTGCCTCGGGATCGCTGCAATCTACGGCGTCTGACCCGAAACTGTCAGACCGGGGCAAGCCCGAACAGCCATTCGACCGCACGGGATCGACTCTTCGCCCGCTCTCACGAACCGGGGCTCTGTCCCCAAGAGCTCGCCCCGAATCCAGCAAGAGACGTTATGTACTCGGGTACGTCGGGGTCTTACAGGGAGAGACCCGCCCGACACGCGCCCCGAGATCCATGCCTGTTCGTTTCGCTGTTTGCTCCCTGCTGCTCATCTGGATCGTACC
>JAAAOT010000184.1 GCA_009908725.1 Bacteroidota bacterium
AGGCATCTTGCTCATCCTCGCGATCTGCATTCTGACAGGCCTGTCCTTCACCGCGCTCGGCTTCACGATCGCATGGCGAATGGACACGACCCGCGGATTCCATGCGGTGATGAACCTTTTCCTACTGCCGCTCTGGTTTCTGTCCGGCGCCATGTTTCCACCGGAAGGCGCTGCGTCCGTCCTTCAGTGGCTGGTCTGGGTTAATCCGGTCTCGTACGCGGTGAGCGGGATTCGACACGGCATGTACGGCCTCGCGGATGCACCGGGCGTCCTCGCATCCCCGACGATCTGTCTCGCGGTAAGCCTTGGATTCGCCGTACTGATGGTCGGCCTCGCTGTATGGACCGTGCGCCGACCCTTCTTTTCGGATTGACCCCTCGCCGTGGACCGCGTGCACGTGCTCGATTAGTGCCGCTGCACTTCCTTCGAAAACGAATGACACGTTGTACGCGTATAGCTCGCGTGTGCGGCGGGTGATTTTAATTATGCCCGGCCCGTTCGAACGACGAAGGACTCTTGCCCAAGCGAAGCCAACCGAATGATCGACCTCGAAACCATCCCGGCACGCAGCAAAACCGAGGACGGTCTTGTCAACCTGAAGACCATGGGGGCTGCGGATCTCGAGCGCTTCGCTACGGACATCGGCCAGCCCGCGTATCGCGGCCGGCAGCTATTTCACTGGATGTACGGCAAGGGCGCGCGGAGCTTCGACGAGATGACCAGCCTGCCTAAGGACTTCCGGGCCGCGCTGGACGAACACGCCACGATCCACAGCTTCGACGTGGAGACGATGCAACAGGGCGGGGACGGCACGATGAAAGCGCTCTTTCGCCTCCCGTCCGGCCACCGCGCCGAAACGGTCCTGATCCCGGACATAGACGAACGCGGTGACGCCCGGCGCCTCACGGTCTGCGTGTCCAGTCAGGTCGGTTGTGCGATGGGCTGCACGTTCTGCGCGACCGGTCAGATGGGGTTTCAGGAAAATATTCCGGCCGGGGCGATCGTGGACCAGGTGCTCTTGATGGACGACGCCGCGCGGGAGCATTTCGACAAGCCCATTTCGAACGTCGTGTACATGGGCATGGGCGAGCCGCTGCTCAACTACGACGGTGTGATGACGAGCATCGACATTCTGACGCACGAAAAGGGGCTCGATCTTTCGCCTCGCCGCATCACCGTGTCGACGGTCGGCCTTGCGCGGCGGATCAAAGACATCGCCGACGATGAGCGGCGCTTCCACCTGGCCGTGTCGCTCCACGCCCCAACGAACGAAAAGCGGAGCTCGATCATGCCGATCAACGAGGCGGAAAAGACGAGCCTTCCGGCACTGAAAGAGGCCGTCGAGTACTACGCGGCAAAAACCGGCCGGCCCATCACCTACGAGTACTGCATGTTCGACGGTGTCAACGACAGTAAGAAGGATGCACGTGACCTCGCCGAGATCACGCGCTGGGTGCCGAGCAAAGTAAACCTCATCATGTACAACCCGGTTGACGGCCTCGGCTTCGGCCGCACCCCTGAAGACCGGCTGGACGACTTTATCCAGGTACTGATCAATGAAGGCGTCACAGTCACCGTACGGCGGAGCCGGGGCCAGGACATCGACGCCGCCTGCGGGCAGTTGGCGAATAAATGATTTTGGGTTGGGGATTGTGGGTTGGGGATCAAGAAATGAGGACCTGGGCGGGCCCTGAAGGCTCGGCTCTGCAAGAGACCCCGCTTCGCGCGCGCCATGGGTCGCATTTCCGGAGGGACTTTCGCTGTGTTGAGAGCCGGTGGTTTTGTCCTTCCCGTCCACCTCTGCTGTTATGCCCCCTGCTGTTCATGCCCCTTGCTGTCATCACGTTTGCTGTCATCACCTTTGCTGTCATATCTGACGCGAGTGCTTCCGCGTCTACCGGAGAGTTTTCTGCGCAGAAGTAAAACAGGCCCCGCAGTCGGACCTCAGCATCTTCGGCCTGGACCCGGCCATCGACTTCGCATTTTCCCGCAGACCTGTGGAGAAGACGCCATCCAGCTGCCCGTGCGTCTGCAACTCGGGCCTGGAAAGTGCGCGGGCGTAGCGGCGGGCTGCGCACCTCAGGAAATCACTTCGCCGACAGGTACTTACGGCTTCACGACGTCAAACGCGAGCGTCCGCTCTTTCATCTCATTCCGGATCTCGTCACGGACCCGGATGCGCACGGTAATAGCGTCTCCGGCCTCCCAGCGGTTTGTGTCCAGGAGAATCGTTTCTTCCGATCGAGGCGCGTTGCCATCGTAGGACGTGGATGCGGACGTTTGCTCGTCGTCGGTGCCAAAGAGCCCGAGGAATCGCCTTCCCTCCCGGTCAATTTCGACGTCGTACGTGACTGTGTATCGCGTCGTGCCTGCCTGACCAGTCTTCAGATTGTAGATCTCGAAGTGGAGCCCGATCGCTGCAGCGGGCGTCATCCGCGTGAACGGGTAGGGCGTTCCGGGAAAGCGCCGTTCGGATGTTGGGACCGCCTCGTCATCGACCCGCAGCGGAATGACGTCGCTCATTTCGAACGACGCGCCCTGCAGGGCAAGGAGCGAGTCGACACGAGCCGTGCCAGAACGAAGCCGCTGCTGCGCCTCGAAGGAACCGGATTTAGATGCTCGCATGGTCCACTGATCCCACTGCATGCGCAGATGCGTGCGGTCCGTGATCGGCTTCGTCTCGACGTAGGCATCAAACAGCATCATGTCGGAGTCGCCCACTGTCGCGGGTATCGACTGAAGCTGTTGGTATCGCTGCACCGTCTGGTAGTCATCGCCGAGCTGGCTGACGTTCATCTCCACCATGAGGTTTTCGGCCGTGACCTTCTCAGGCAGACTGACACGGCGATCACCTGAAGGCGCAAGTCCCCAGAAAAGCTCGACGCGGGTCGAACCGTCCTCGTTGAGGAAGCGCGCGGGGTAAACCGCGACCGGTAGTTGCGGAAGATCTGCGTTCGCCTGCGTGACGGATGCAGGCAACCGTTCTTCCTGCCGGTAGGCGAGAATGTCGTCGCGCTGCCGCGAGGTGGCAATCTCCGAGCGTGCCACCAGGTGGGGATCCCGGATGAAGTTGCCGTCACTCGCCGTGTTTCCCAGAGCGCTGTTGTCAGATCGTTTGTCCGGCGTGTACAGTTCGCTCTGGGTGCGGCCCTCAAGCGACGTCCGGAGGTCGTTCATCAGGCCGATGTATCCCTGGATTCGGTTGTACCGGGTTCCGTATTCGCGATGATACGGGGCCAGCTGCTCATAGCATGTACGGAACGCTTCGAGCACGATGTCTGCACGTGCCGCGTTCCGGCCAGAGTCGCTGCCCATTCCCGCCAGAAGGTGCCGCGGGATGACGTCCGCGACGTTGCCGACACGGAAGCTGTTTCCGTCGTCAACGAAGAGATAGTGATACGGCTCGTCGCCACGCTCGTACATCCAGAACTGATTGTCTGCGAAGTCTGATGGGCTCACGATAAGATTGTTGCGCGCTGCTTCCTGCAGCCGCTCAACCGTTTCCATCATCTCCCGACTGAAAAAGTCGACCTCCAGGGTTTTCGTTGGGGCGCCGAACCGGACAAAGATCTCCCCACGTTCATCGTATCCACGTGGACTTCGATCGTACGGGAAATGCCGTTCTGCGTGAGAGACGCGGATGAGGTGTTCGACGAGGCGTTCATTCGTCGTGGTCGCCGGATAGGCATCTTCCCCCCGCCACCAGCGGGTGATCCGCTGCCCTCCTCCTTGTGCCAGCGTCGAGCCTTTGTCATTGGCAAAGGCATCCGCTTCCAGACCGACAGGAAGGATAGGACGGAGTTGGGCGAGGTGGCGATCAACGACCGCCTGCTCGTCGTCCGACAGTCGGGCGTCGGCAATCTGCATCAACAGCAAATACGCCTCTGCCGCGCGGGAGTATTTGTCGATTGTTTCTGATTTGAAGACTCCCTCCACGTAGGCATCCGTCGCGTGGATGTCGAGTTGCTTCTCTTGTAGGGTCGAGCGCAGCCCTGTCCACCATATCTGAAGCGCCGCCGGTGTTTCCCCATTTCGTGCGTACGCCGTCCCGAGCCAGTAAGCCGTCGACTTCCGGCTCACGTCGTCCACAGAAAACGACGGCTTCCGCGCGAAGACCGGCGTCAGGAGTTCGATGGCGCGGTCGTACCTGGACGCGTGAACGGCCGCAACCGCCTGCCGAAACCGTTCGGTATCGGACGCAGCGACCGTTTCTCGCAGGTGAGACATCGTCGGCGAATCGGCGGCACCATTGGCGGACGTGCTGATGGCAGCTTCTCCAGACGCGACGCTTTCCGAGTCAGAAGGGGCGTACGGCTGCTGCCCACAGACACTCGCCGGGCCGGTGATGAACAGCGTCAAAACGAATACGAGAAGTCGTGCGGGATGCCTCATAGCGACATGCAGGGGATGAGCGCGCCGTGTTCACAGTATGTTCAATTCTATCTGTCTTCCCGTGTTTCACATTCCGTCTCGCACTCGGGCGACGGCGCACAACAAAAAAGCCCCCGGCGCCGAAGCGCTGGGGGCTTTCATTCTGTCCGTCACGAAGACGGAGGTCGTACTCCGATCGACTGACCAATACTAAAGGTCGTTGCCGGCGTACGATCCGTTGTTGACGTCGAAGAGCGCCGTCGCCTCGAACGTACCCGGAACCGGGTCCGGAATGTTCTCATTGGCGTTGACTTCAACCTGCGCGTAGAGGAACCGCTGCGGGTGATTGGCGCCTGCCTTCGTCGGGACACCGATGTAGTTCGCCGTCCGGCGAAGGTCGGTGAACGCTTCGATGTTGCCGATATACGAGAGGTACTTCTCTTCGAGAACCTCTGCCAGGAGAGACGCATCGGTACTTCCACCGTTGTTCGCGATCCCGCCCGACTCAAAGTCGGCGATTTCATACGCATCGTACAGGCCGCCACCGAAGAATGCATCGTTGGCGTCCCGAGCTGCGTTCAGCGCTTCGAGCGCAGCCGTCGTGCTTCCGCTCGCCGAAAGGAGTTCGGCTTCCGCTTTAATCAGCTCATTCTCAACATACGTGATGAGCATCATATCGCTGGACGCACCGAACGCACCGCCTTCGTCGGTATTCAGCGACCCGTCGCCGTAGAAGTACGTCAGGCGCGCCGACTCGTCCGTTTTCGCGTTCTCGCGCGTTCCCAGACGGTCGATTCCGTGCGAGCCGGTACCCGTGAGGTACCCTGCACGCTCAAGCGCGATGAACTCGTGGTACGGGTTCATGTTGACGCCGCGCGTACCGTCGTGCGGACCGACAAGGTTACCGAGAGACGAAGAGATACCGTTTTCCGCGGCGGCGAGAGCTGCATCGTAGTTGCCCTGGTAGAGCTCATACCGGGCAAGAAGCGTGTAGGCAACCTCGATCCAGGAATCGGCATCCCCGGAAAAGTGAATGTCCAGGGTCCCCGGGCCGATGCCTCCGGCTTCGATGTTCGGAATCGCCTGGTTTCGTAGCGAGTCCGTGAGCGAGGCAATCACGACATCCTGGCCGTCGAGCGCCGGGTTCAGGTTATCATTCCCCTGTCCTGCTTCCGTAAACGGGATATCGCCGAAGAGCGATGCAGCCGTTCCAAACGCATGTGCCTCGATGACCTGTGCGATACCGAGAAGCAGGCGATCATTGGCACTGCGTGCTTTCTCTTTTACGCGGATGATGTCTCCGATGACGCCTTCGTAGGTCGTTCCCCAGAGGGCGTCGTAGTCGGAAGAGACCTGCTCGTAGTTATCGAGACGGCTGTACTGGCGATCAGCACCTGTGAACTGGTTGGAGAAGATCCCCGCCGTACGGGCGAGGTTGGCTTCGTGAACGAGAAGATTTCCGACCATGGCACCGTTAAGGATTAAATCTCCCGGCGCATCCGTCGCTGCGTTCGGATCCTTATCGTAGCCATCTGTGAGTGAGTCGCAGCCCACGAGGCCGACCACGAGGGCCAGCACCAGCAGACTTCGAAATGTGAGTGTCTTCAAGTAATGCATAAGTATGGATCTGATGTTGTCGATTCGGAGATCAGTCGGGTCCTCAGGCATAAACCGCATGGCCGGACCTGCCCTGCCCATAGACAGGACAGACCGGCTGATTGCAGTTTGTCGGGACTAGTAGTTCACACGTACCGAGACACGGTAGGACCGCGTATTCGGGTTGTTGAAGTAGTCTAGGCCCTGGCCGTTGGACGGACCCGTGAGGTTGGTCTCCGGGTCGATGCCAGAGTAGTCGGTCGACAGCCACAGGTTACGTGCTGTGAGCGTGAAGTCGATCGACGAGAGGCCGGAGCGCTGCACGAACTCGTTGCCCCAGTTGTAGGACAGCGAGACTTCGCGGAGGCGGACCCAGCTTCCGTCTTCGATGAACTGCTCGCCCGGTCCGGTGAAGCCGGATCCTGGGCCACTCCAGTAAAACGGTCCGTCGACGATCCGATCGCCGGCGCCGAAGTCTTCAACAAAGCCACGGAAGGTATACGATCCATCGTCGTTCTGACGGGCGTTACTCGTGTAGCCGCTGCAGTTGTCCGACGCGAGATCTGCGACCGTGCAGCCGAAGAAGTTCGTGGCACTGTTGGCGACCTCTTCAGAGATCGTCGTCATCTGTGCCTGGTCTGTGTGGCGGCCGAAGAAAAAGAGCGCCCCCTTCGTGCCATTCCAGACGTCACCGCCGATTTTGAAGTCGAACAGCGTACGTAGGCTCACGCCCTTGTAGCTGAAGGTGTTGCCGATACCGGCACGCCAGTCAGCCTGGGGGTTACCGATCTTGCCCTGGGTAGCCGCCTGAAGCGGGAATCCGTCGGGCGAGAGAACGCGACCATCCGGTGCGACCGTGAAGCCAGCAGCTTCTTCCGTCGTGGTGACCGGCGCGAAGTCGGCACGGCGCCAGCGGTTTCCGAAGAGAACGCCGAAGGGCTCACCTTCGACGAGGCTCGACGTCGCGCTCGTGAATCCGGCAAGGCCGACTTCACTTACGCCGGCGAGGTTGGTGACCGTGTTGTCGTTGGTTTCCCAACGCAGGTCGGTCGTCCAGCCAAAGTCTCCAACCTTCGGCCATTCGGCCGTCAGGTCGAGCTCGATGCCGGTGTTCTCGATCGTCGCGGCATTCTGCGTCTGGTTCGTGAAGCCTGTGCTCGGGGCGATGTCCACACCGAAGATCACGTCGCGGGACGTGTTCGTGTAGTACGTCGCGCCAAACTGTAGGCGGTCGTTCAGGAAGCGAAGGTCAACCCCTGCTTCGTACTCGGTGGTTTCCTCCGGAATAATGAACGGGTTGCCGAGAAGCGAGCTCTGCTCAAATCCGCCGCCGTATCCGGAAGCTGCGAGCGTCGTTCCCGTGTAGCCATCGAAGTAGCTGCTCGGGAAGAAGTACGAGAACGCCTGGTACGGTCCGGGCTCACGGCCGACGCGGGCTGCGCTGGCGCGGAGTTTACCGAACGTGAAGAGGTCGCTGTCGGGCAGGAGATCAGAGAACTGCCACGCGATCTGTCCCGAAGGATAGAAGAACGTGTCATCCGTCTCCGGACCGAACGTCGACGCCTGGTCAACGCGGCCGGTACCTTTGATGAAGACCTGCTCGTAGAGGTCGAAGCTCAGCTCGGCGAAGACGCCTGCCGTCACCTGCGTCGACTGCTCCGTAAACGGCGCCTGATTCTCGGCAGTACCGTTCGTCAGCGAGCGGATTTCCACCGGGTTCGAGAAGTCGAGGACTTCCCCCTGGAGGCGATCAAAATCGCGGCGGCTGTAGCTGAATCCAGCAAGCGCCGTCGCGGAGATGTCGCTCGTCAGGTCGCGGGTTGCACGGCCGATGAAGTCGATGTTGTAGCGGAACTCGCCGTAGCTATCTTCCTCGGCGATTCCAGTCGGGAACGACGCGTTCCGAATCGGGAACAGCACCTGACGGCGATCCTCGTAATAGTCCACTCCAAACCGAGTCGTCAGGTTGATCCAATCGATCGGATCGTACGAAGCCTCCACTTTACCGAGGAGCCGGTTCACGGTGGAGTTGTTCGTGTTCTTGTTAATCGTAAAGAACGGGTTGTCGTAAACCGGGGCGAAGCTCGCACCCAGCGGGTTGCGGTACGCACGGTGCGCATCCTCGACAACCGCACCGTCCAGTCCACTCGGATAGTAGTCGACCAAGTAGTCTTGGTTGTTGAAGTCCGGCGCCGTACGGTACTGCCCGAGGAGCAGGCCACTCAGGTTCGAGCCCTGCTGGGCACGCGCGGAGTTGGTCCGCACATAGTTACCGACCGCGCTGAACGTGAGATCGCTCGTGACCTGGCGATCCGCGTTCAGGCGAACCGAGGTACGGTTGTAGTCGCTGTTCTCCGGGATAATTCCCTGGACATCGCTGCGCGACAGGCTGAGGTAGTATCGGCCGTCTTCTCCGCCTCCATTGATGCTCAGGGTGTTCTCGACTGTGTAGCCATTGTCAAACAGCGCGCTTCCCTGGTCGACCGTTTCGCGAGTGTTCTTGCCTCCATGCGGGTTGGCGGCGGTGCCATCATCGATCGTATAGTACCGCTGGCCGGTCTGCTGGCCAATCGCGACGGGATCCGTTGCACCGTCGTTTACGGCGTCGGCGCCACCGGAGCGTCCGGCAATTTCGTCACCCCAGGAGAAAGCGCTACCCTGCGCATAAAGACCGCCGAAGCCCTGACCGAACGAGCGCTGCAGGTTCTGCGTGTTGCTCAGTTCATCAAAGCCAACTGACGTACGAAACGACACGCTCGTTTTTTCGGCGTACTGGCCGCTCTTTGTTTCAATAACGATCACGCCGTTCTGTGCACGCGAGCCCCAGAGAGCCGCAGCGGAGGCGCCCTTCAGGATTTCTACGGAAGCAATGTCTTCCGGCGGGATGTCATTCAGACGGGACTGCTGCTGCACGCCGTCTGTACCCTCACCGAACGTCTGGTTACTGACGGGAACGCCGTCAACAACAACCAGCGGCTGATTGTCGCCCTGAATCGTTTTGGCACCACGGATGACGATACGAGCACCTGCGCCCGGGTCACCGCCGAAGCTCGTGATCTGAACGCCTGTCGCTTTCGCGGAGAGGCTCTTCAGAACACTGGTTTCGGCCGTGTTCTCAATGGCAGCTGCGTCGATGCTCGCCTGCGAGGCTCCAAGCTCGTCGCGGTTGGCTTCGAAGCCGAGCGCCGTTACCGCAACACCTTCCAGCTGCGTCTGGCTGATTTCAAGAGCTGCATTGACTTCCGTCGTTTCACCGGCCTCGACGTCGACGCTGCGCTGAACCGCCTGGTAGCCGACAAAGCTGATCGAGAGAGTATAAGAGCCAGCCTCAACCTCAATCTCATACTCGCCATTTGCATCTGTTGCAGCACCAACCTGCATGTCCTGAATTTGGACGGTGGCGCCGGGAAGGGGATCGCCTGTCTGTGCGTCGGTGATCCGACCGGCAATCGTTCCATCCTCTTGAGCGAATGCCGTGCCCGGCAAGAGAAGAAGCAAAGCTGCCCCAATGAGCAACCTTCGTAACAAGGGTTTCATGTCTAAAGGGAGGTTTGACACAGAAAGTGAGAAGCGATGAGAAACCCGGGCACATATCGCACGGCATGTACCACGTCCAAAAGGCTAGCGAAGCAGCATTCAGAGGGTGGGTATGCGACCGAGATATGTTCAGGGGCCTGGCCGTTCAGCACGGTTCAGGCTTTTGTAGCGTCCGACGAAAAGCGTCCATGATGCATGCGAAAGAGATCGGGCGCCGGTGTAGAAACGCAAGCAGGCCAGGTGCGTGGGTCTATGCGAGGCCTGTCAAACGAAGACAAAACCCGCAGTTCGCGGGGTTGCACTCCGTCAATTGTAGAATTGGGCACATTCGGAATCGAAGGGGATGCGGGCAGCACCTGTGTGTTCTCAGTGGGGAAGCTTGCGAGTTCGGAGTTGAAATAACACAAGACGTCGTGGCGGCGTGCGTTCGTAAAATAGAAGTGCACCGTGATCGAAGGTGGTTGTCTTTACTCCCGAAGCCCGGAGACTCCTGCAAACCGGATTCGGTGTGTGTAAAAGGACTTTCTCTCGTGAAGCAAGGCTCTTTCCGGTTAAGCAAGCCTCTCTGTCTGCCTCGATGCTTTCTTCGCATCACGTTTTTCTTCGCATCACGCTATTCTTCGAATCAGAGCGTCACTGCGTCATGTACTCCTGTAACTCGTCAGAAATGCGCGCTTCCAACTGCTCGTACTGGTCTTGGAGCTGCGGAGGAAGTTCCGAAGAGACCCAGGTGCCGGCCTGGTTGACCTCAAAGTTTGCGCGCATCGTTGCGTAGTGGTATGCCGTTCCGCGCTGGCGGTAGCTGATCTCGACCCGATCGCGGACGCGCCGGATTCCTGACTTTTGCAGCCCAACGTCTGAGCTCGAGCGCACGCGCCAGTCCGTGTACATCATGCGGGGATTCGACTGCTGGATCTGGAAACCGTAAGACCGGATCTCTCGCTCGATCGTCGACCTGAGCGTCTGCATGGATCCGGCGCGCCCGAGCTCCGACCGATACGTTCCGGGCGCGGCCTCGAACCCCGCACATCCCGTAAGAACGAGACTCATGAACAAGCCAATGGCGGCAGTACCGATGGCACGAGTACAGAGAGCGAACCGAGGAATCACAGAGTATGGTGCGGGTGAGTGCAGTAGCGATCTATCGGCTGAACGGCAACGTTTGTCCGACGGTGCGGCTTCGAACGGAACCCTGTATCTACTCGACAAAACCCCGCTTATGCTTCACAACCAACCGTCTGAAACATGTTACATGACCTACAAGCTTGACACTAACTTAACCTGACACACATAAAGTGTCAACAATTATTTCCCACTCAGAGCATGAATCGCCTACACCCTCTCTCGTGGTCACGCACTGACCGCTGAATGGGCATTCTCACACCTATCTTCATCGAATGCTCAAAATTCGTAGACCTCGGCCGTTCACCGGTGCAGGGCGCGCTCTTCTGTTGCTTTGGCACGCTCAACATCCATCCTCTCTGATTTTTTGCGAATCGCGCAGATCGTCCGTGAGTAAATGCTAGGCTCTTGCAAAAGGAACTACCCCTTTTTGGAGCGGAACTGCCTTCATGGCTTCCTTGACCTACCACCACGCGTCGCCGGGATCTCGTACCTTCAAGCCCGGACGCGAGTCCTCCCTTCCACCATTGCCTATCTCCGTCGTTTTCCTATGCCTACGTACGTGTATCGCCGTGAGGACGGCACGAAGTTCGAAATCAAGCAGCGTATCACCGATGACCCGCTCGACGAATGCCCGGAAACAGGGCAGCCGGTGGAGCGAATTATCGCGGGAAGTGCCGGGCTGATCTTCAAAGGCGACGGTTTTTACGTCACTGACCACAAGGACAACGGCTCAGGCAAGGAGGGCGGCTCTGCTGGCGCATCGGGCGACGCGCCCGCGGCCGCCGAGACATCGAGCGACGCCTCCAGTGCCTCCTCCAGTGCTTCGTCGAGCGATGCAGGGAACAGCAGCTCGTCAGGAGCAGACACCTCGGAATCCGGCAGTTAACCGAAGACAACGCGCCTACCCGCTTTCTTGACGCTGCAGTGGCACCTGAGCGCGATCAGGAAAAGGTCGGCCAAATAGAAAACGGGCCAGCCGCCGTAATTGGCAGCTGGCCCGTTCGCTTGCGTATACGTCAGAGAGAAGCGTCGATCGCATCTTCCGGAATAAGCCGGAGGTGCGGCCTTCTCTCTTGCCCGGAGCGTTACTCTGCAGGCTCTGTAGTGTCGGCGTAGTCGATCACCGGTGCACCGTCCTTCACATATGGTGCGTCAGACGCCGGGAATGCATGATATGTTAATAAATTAGACGCATCAAAAGATATTCTCGAGCAACGAGTGGGAGACCATTGTGTAGTCCGTGGGTCTTCTATAATCCGGCCTGGCCCTGAATTGTGGTGGGCCGGGCTGATCTCCGCGCGCTACTCGGCCGCACGGACGGCGGCAGGTCGTAAATAGACCGTTGGTAGATAGAACGTTGGTAGATAGACTGGAGGTCAGGCTTCTGCCGGACGGAGAGCCGTTCGGACGTCGCCAGCATCTTCTTGGCTCACGGCGTCGAGGGCCGGCATGTCCGCCGAAAGCTGCACGATGGCTGCGGCCCACGTCAGCCCTGCCCCGAACGCAACCAGCGCGATCGTGTCGCCCGGCTTTGCGCGCCCATCGTCGAACGCTTCTGACAGGGCCAACGGAACGCTCGCAGCCGATGTGTTTCCGTACCGGTCCACGTTAACCACCACCTTCTCATGCGGAAGGCCCGCCTCGTTCGCTGCGTACTCGATAATCCGGGCATTGGCCTGGTGCGGGACGAATAGGTCGATGTCGCCGACGCTCATGCCAGCGTCTTCAAGGGCCTCGTCCAGGGCTGTATTCATGATCCGGGTCGCAAAACGGAAGACGTTTCGCCCGTTCATCTTCACGTTGT
>JAAAOT010000291.1 GCA_009908725.1 Bacteroidota bacterium
TCCTGGCCACCTCAGGCCGGGGTTGTCGTTTTTGCGTTGATTCGGTTTTGCGTTGATTCGTTGGTGCGTTTGTTCGTTGCTGCGTTCGGGCGTTGATGCGTTGGAGGATTGGGGATTTGGGATTGAGGATCGGGGTTGTTCAGCAGGGGCCTCGGACGATGTGGCCCAAACCTCATCAGCCAGAAACCCGGAACCCAGAAACCCGGAACCCCAAACGCTGAACTCTGAACCTTGAACCCTGAACGCTTTTCCCACCTCTAAAATCCCGGATCCGGGCGGGGCTCGTCCACGACGATCTCCACGCGTCGGTTGCGCTGGCGCCCCTCGCGGGTTTCGTTGCTCGCCACAGGCACCTGCGGGCCGTACGCCCCGATCTCCAGGGTAGGCGTCTGGATGCCGTGCTCCGTGTTCAGGTAGTGGGCGACCGCCGCAGCGCGCTGTGCGGAAAGGTACCAGTTGCTCGGGTAAATGCGCCGTAGACTGTCTCCGATCGGCACGCTGTCCGTGTAGCCCTTGATGCGAAACGCCCGACCGTCATACTGCTGGTTGATCGTCTGAGCCAGATCGTCAATAGCGCGCTTTCCTCGATCCGTCAGCCAAGCACTGCCGGACGGGAAGTAGACGAACGGCTCGAGCGTCGTCCCGCGCTCGCCGGGCGGCCGCTCGACCCCGGCGCGAAGCGAGTCCCGCAACCGGTCGACCGTCGTTTCCAGATCGTCATTCACGGTCGTCAGCGAGTCGACTTGCGCCCGCAGCGACGACACCTCATTGCCTCCACAGGCAGCGAGAGAGACAGAGAGAACCCCGGCGAGACCGAGCAACAGGATGGAGCGAGTGGTGGATGCGCGCATGCAGCTGAACGTGATGTAAGATCGGAGAACCGAGTGCGAAACCGGCGGCAGGGGGCCAGGCCGTATCACTGCGAATCTACTGGACATCCCCGACGGATGCCAGTGTCGAAGGTTCATCGGCACGCGCACGGACGCCCCGGCTACCTGACAGCGTCAAGTGCATGTCTGTCGCGCAGGTCAACCCTCCCCGCCGAGGATGCCGCGAACCGTCCCCTCCACCCGGTCCATGTGCCGCTCCAGCGTATCGTACCCGATGTGCCTGCGTGCCACGGGCCACCGCGCCCAGGCCACCCGGTGGATCCCCTCTCGCCGCTCCGGCTCAAACGATCGCTCCGGCGTCTGCATCAGGTACCAGTTCGTAATCTTGACGTCGAAAGCCTCGCCGTTCGGGTACGCGTGATGGGTTGTACCCAGGGGATGGCGGATCGTCAGATCGTCGATGCCGACCTCCTCCTGGACCTCGCGAAGGGCACACGCCTCGATCGTCTCGCCGGGATCCAGTTTGCCCTTCGGGAGATCCCAGACGCCGCGGCGATGAATCAGAAGAAGCACCGGCTCCCCGTCCACGGAGCGGATGACGTACCCGCCGCCGGCCCGCACGATACCGGGCGCGCGGTATGGATCCACGTTTCGGATGGCCCCGGACGGCACCGCGTCCATGTTGATGGTCCGTCCGGTGGCTCGCTTCGGGGGATGGTCCATGCGCGACGTATCGATCACGTAGACACGATCGGCCCCTCTCGGGACGTCATCCAGGTCAAGAAACAGGGTCAGATCGTCGTCCTCCGACGCGCGTAATCCGTCCCGGCAGACGGTGTCCAGGTCGTCCCGATACGGTGCCGACGGGGCAAAAAGCAGCATAGCAAATATGACAGGTGAGCGGACGAGCGGCGCGACCTACGCTACTGCTGTCGCCGGCCAATAGTTCGTTGGGCCGGCGTGCGCTGCCGGCGGTACCTGCCGTTTGCAAGAACGATGTAACTTCGGGAACCGGCTCTTTTTACTGGATATAGCTTTCTTCCTCTCCCGCCTGGATGATTCTCATTCTCCACCTATCCATGTCGATCGAGACCATCATCGTATTCGCCCTCCTCGTCGTGGCGATGGTGCTGTTCGTGTCCGATCGCGTCTCCTTTGACGTTACCGCTGTCATCATTCTATCGTCGCTGATGCTGACGGGCATCGTGACGCCGGAAGAAGGTCTGGCGGGCTTCAGCAACGCCGCCACGGTCACCATCGGGGCGATGTTTGTCCTGAGCGAGGGCCTGCGGCGAACGGGCGTACTGCGCTACCTGAGCAGCCTGTTTGCCGATGTCGGCGGGGGTAATTTTTCGTTGACCGTCGGCTTCATGATGATCGTTATCGCCGTCGTCTCCGCCTTTATCAACAACACGGCAGCCGTCGCCATCTTCATCCCGGTCGTCATCGGGCTATCGAACCACCTCGGCGTGAGCGCCTCGAAGCTGCTCATGCCGCTTTCGTTTGCATCGATGTTCGGCGGCGTCTGCACGCTGATCGGCACCTCCACGAACATCCTCGTCAGTTCGATCGCGGAGTCGCACGGTGCCGAGCCGTTTGGCATGTTCGAGTTCACCGCCCTCGGGCTCATCTTCGCGCTCGTAGGCGGCGCTTACACGTTTTTTGTCGGTATCCCGATGATTCCCGCGCGTCGGACGGGGAAAGACCTTACATCCGACTACGAGATGCAGGAGTACCTGACGGATGTGGTTCTGACCGAGGAAAGCCCGCACGTCGGCGAAACCGTCGAAGAGTCCGCCCTCACCGAGGATCTGGACCTCGACATCCTGCAGGTCTTCCGGGGCCCCCACGAACCTGTGCAGCGCGACCGTGAAGCCCCGCTCGAAGCGGGCAACGTCCTGCGGATCCGGGGTGGCGTCGAGGAAATCGAGAAGCTGCTCGAACGCGAAGACATCGACCTTCGCCCGGCGCGCGACTGGTACGACGTCGACCTGGAGGGCGGACCGGACAAGCTCGTCGAGGCGGTCGCCGCCCCGGACTCCGCGCTCGAATCCGAGAGTATCGGAAAGGTGGACTTCCCCGAGCGCTTCGGTGCCGTCCCCCTCGCCATCCGACGCCACGGCAGCCTGCAGCAGGAGCAACTGGAGGATGTGCGCCTCTCGGGCGGCGACTCCGTTCTGCTGAATATCGACGAGGAGCGCGCTTCCGATATCGAGCGGGACCCGTCGTTCGTTCTTGCGACAGAGGTAGACGTGCAACCCTATCGGGAAAGCCGCACACCGATCGCCATCGGCATCCTCGTTTCGGTGGTGCTCCTCGCGGCCTTCAACATCATCCCAATCGTCGTGAGTGCGGTGGCCGGGTGCGTTGCCATGGTGCTGACGGGGTGCCTGTCCACCGAGGAAGCGTACCAGGCAATCAATTGGAAGATCATTTTCCTCCTCGCGGGCGTCATCCCACTCGGCACGGCCATGGAAAACACCGGCGCGGCGGGAATTCTGTCCTCCACCCTCATCGACGTGCTCGGACCGATCGGGCCAACGGCCGTGCTATCGGGCTTTTTCTTCCTGTCGATGATGCTGACGAATATCATCTCCAATCAGGCCACGGCCGCGCTGCTCGCCCCCATCGCTCTGCAGGCCGCCGCAACGCTCGGCATCGACAGCCGCCCGCTGCTAATGGCGATTACCTTCGCCGCATCGCTCAGCTTCATGACGCCTGTCGGGTACCAGACCAATACGATGATCTATGGACCCGGGCAATACAAATTCACGGACTTCACCAAAGTCGGAACCCCACTGAATCTAATCCTCTGGGGGATGGCGACGTTCTTGATCCCGTGGATCTGGCCGTTTTGATGCCCGGCATCCCAATCTGCCGTACGTTACCACCGGACCCGACCGGAATGAGATGCGCCGGACCGGGCCATGGCGGCAGGTGACGCATCGGCGGCGGACAGCGCGACGGGTGAGCCCGCCCTGACGTCTGCTCCGGCAGGCTCTTTGCGCGTCGCGTGCCTGATACCCATCTTGGCGCTGCCGGGTCGTCCCCCATTCCACTCTTTTCGCTCACTGCGCACCTGGACTCATGCGGAACCGGATCGCCGCCTGGATCCGCCATACATTCTCTTCCTCGTCGTGGGTGCGAACCTACGATCTGGATACCGCTCGCGCAGACATGGTGGCCGGGCTGACGGTCGGCGTCATGCTGATCCCGCAGGGGATGGCGTACGCCGTGATCGCGGGACTGCCGCCCATTTACGGGTTGTACGCGGCCCTTGTCCCGACGCTCGCATACCCCATCCTGGCGTCATCGCGTCAGCTGGCGATGGGGCCAACGGCGATCGACATGCTCATCGTCGCGGCCGGGGTCGCCCCCGTCGCAGCCATGGGAAGCGACGAATACGTCGTGCTGGCCATCCTCCTCGCCGCCATGGTGGGGCTGATCCAGATCGGCATGGGCGCGGCAAAGCTTGGCTTCGTGGCCAATCTCCTGTCGCGGCCGGTCATTACCGGGCTCACGACCGCGGCCGCGCTCATCATCGGCTTCAGCCAGCTCGGCAACCTCCTCGGCATCGACCTGGCCAACTCGCAGTACGTCCACCGGCTTCTCATCGATGCTGCGCAGAACCTCGGCGAGGTCCACGTCCTCTCCCTCGCCATCGGCGTCGGCTGCATCGCCGTTCTGGTGGCCTTGCCCCGGGTCCAGCCGCTGATCCCGGAAGCCCTCGTCGTGGTCATCGTTGCCACCGCCCTCAGCTACGGCTTCGGCTTCGAAGCTGAAGGGGTCGACGTGGTCGGCGCCATCCCGACAGGGCTGCCAAGCCTGGACATCCCGAGCCTGTCGCCGTCCGACTGGCGATCGCTCTTCCCCGCCGCACTCACGCTGGCACTCGTCCAGTTCATGAAGAACATTTCGCTGGGCCGCGTCTTCGCCCGGCGGCACCGCTATACGATGGACGCCAACCAGGAGCTTCTGGCCATGGGAACGGCCAACCTGCTCGGAAGCTTTGCACAGGGCATCCCGGCCTCCGGCAGCTTTTCGCGGTCGGCGGTAAACGACCAAGCAGGCGCACGCTCCCCCGCGGCCAACATTTTCGCCGCGATCATCATCGCGCTCACCCTGCTGCTTCTGACCGGCCTGTTCTACTTCCTGCCGGTGCCGGCGCTTGCCGCCATTATCATGGTGGCCGGGTTTGGACTGATCGACCTGCGCGAGGTGCGCGAACTCTTTGAAGCCCGTCGGCGGGACGGCTACATCGCGCTCTTCACCGCGGTCTGCACCCTCGTCATCGGCATCCAGGAAGGGATCCTCCTCGGGATCGGCGCCTCCGTCGTGATGGTGCTGTACCGCATCAGCCGCCCGAACGTAGCGGAACTCGGCCACGTCCCCGGCACTCGGCTCTTCCGGGACATTGAACGGTTCGACAACGCACAGCGCATCAAGGACATCATGGTGCTGCGCGTAGATGCCGCCTTCTCGTTCGCCAACGCGGAGTACTTCAAGGACTTCATCCTGGAAAAGAGCGAGCGGGAGGGGCGACGCATTCGGGCCGTGGTCGTGGACGGCACGAGCATCAATGACGTAGACACGACGGCTATCGAGGCCCTGGAGGTGACCATCGAAACCTTAGAAGACCAGGGCATCGAGTTGCACCTGACCGGCCTCATCGGCCCGGTCCGGGAGGTTGTGCGTCGCTCGGGCCTGCATTCGGTCATCGGGGAAGAACATTTCCACATGGAGCCGCACGAGGCCGTCATCGATATCCTCCGGCGATGGGACAAGGATGATTACGACGATGACGATGAGCGCATCGCGCGCTACCTGGAAACGCTCGACGAAGAGCGAAAAACATCCACGCCCGCCGCTTCCTGACGAGCCGCATCGGACACCGCGGCGTGGGCGCCGGAGCGGTCGCGTTGCAGGCTCGCCCCCTTCTACCAGTGACGCAGGGATCCCGAGCTCGTACGATCGCCGTTCGCCGCGCCGCGTCCCTCTCGGCATCGCTGTGTTCACCGTCGCCTGCGCACCGGGCCACCCCTTCGGCACCGCATCCTCCCTCGCATTTGCCCGACCACACCTGCCGCGACACGATCGGGGCCGCTGCGGCAGATGAAAACCGGGCTACGCCATTCACAGAAACTTGAAAAGCGTGTCCAATCTCGCTACATTCGTTCACAGGACCTTCACCATGTCGCGAACTGGAGCTCCGACCCCGCCATGAGCCCCCATATCCAGCGTGTCGCTTTTCTCTGTCTGGCCATCCTCATGTGGACGGTCGCCACCGCCATGGCTCAGCTTCCGTCCAATGACCTCGAGGGCACGTGGCGCATGATCTCACAGGAGCGGGTCTACCCCGACTCAACGGTTGACACCAGTGAGGAATGGGGCGCTAATTACAAAATTCTGAACTCCACCCACTTTGCGTGGGGCCGGGAGACGAAGGACGGGGAGGAGGTCCTCGCCGGAGGCGGTCGTTACGAGTATCACCCGGACCGCAACATCTACGTCGAGCACATCGAGTACCACTCCTCGCCGGGTTTTCAGGACGTGACCCTGCGGTTCGAAGCCCGCGTGGACGGCAATCGCTGGATTCACGTCGGCGACGTCGGGTCGTACAAGCTCCGGGAGGTCTGGGAACGCGTCGACCCGAATGAGGCCGAACGAGAGACAGAGAATGCATCGCCGGTCGGGGCCGGGAACTGACCGGAACTACACCGTTCTTTCCCAAAGCCATGCAATTACCGGGCAACGTTTTTTCAGGAGATTGCGTTTACATCACCTCTGGTTTTTCTACGCTCTCCTTTTTTGCCCGGAATGGCTGACTTGCTGCAGACGCTGCGCGACCTGTGTGCCCGACGGATCCTTGTCCTCGACGGCGCGATGGGGACGATGATTCAGCGCCACGACCTCACGGAGGCGGACTTCCGGGGCGAGCGATTTGCCGACGTGGATGGCGACGTGCAGGGCAACAACGACCTGCTCTCGATCACCCGCCCCGATATCATCGGCGATATCCACCGCGAATATCTCGCCGCGGGGTCGGACATCATCGAGACCAACACGTTTAGCGCGACATCGATTGCCCAGGACGACTACGACCTCTCGCACATCGCTCGCGACCTGAATGTGGCGAGTGCGAGGATCGCGAGGGAAGCCGCAGACGAGTTTTCCACCGAGGACAAGCCGCGCTTCGTGGCCGGCGCGATCGGGCCGACGAACAAGACGCTGTCCGTCTCTCCGGACGTGAACGATCCGGGCTACCGCGATGTCACATTCGACGAGATCCACGACGCCTATCTCGAGCAGGCGCGGGCTCTCGTGGAGGGAGGCGTCGACATCCTCCTCGTTGAAACGGTCTTCGACACGCTCAACTGCAAGGCCGCGCTCGTCGCCCTGCAGGATCTGTTCGATGAACTCGGACGCGAACTGCCGGTTATGATTTCCGGCACCGTCGTCGACATGAGCGGCCGGACCCTCTCCGGTCAGACGCCTGCCGCCTTCTACGAGAGCGTGTCCCACATGTCGAGCCTGCTGAGCGTGGGTCTGAACTGCGCCCTGGGCTCGAAGCAGATGCGCCCGTTCATCGAAGAGCTGTCCGACGCGGCCGAGTGCCTGACGAGTCTCTACCCCAACGCAGGCCTGCCCAACGAATTCGGCGGCTACGACGAAACGCCGGAGTTCATGGCGGAGCAGCTCGACGACTACGCCACGGAGGGCTGGGTCAATATCGTCGGTGGATGCTGCGGTACAACGCCCGACCACATCGAGGCCTTTGCACAGGTGGCCGCCGACCACACGCCGCGTACGCCCTCCGAGCGGACGACGACGCTTCGCGTCAGCGGACTCGAACCTCTCGCGCTCACGCCGGACCTCGGATTTGTCAACATC
The DNA here is from genome assembly GCA_009908725.1 of Bacteroidota bacterium. Classification (GTDB taxonomy): domain Bacteria; phylum Bacteroidota; class Rhodothermia; order Rhodothermales; family Salinibacteraceae; genus Longibacter. The sequence continues at coordinate 7,722 of JAAAOT010000291.1, forward strand.
GGCGAACGGACGAACGTGACCGGGTCGCGGCGCTTTCGTGAGCTGATCAAAAACGACGATTACGAAACCGCCATCAGCGTGGCACGCCAGCAGGTCGAAAATGGCGCGCAGATGGTCGACGTCAACATGGACGAGGGGATGCTCGACTCCGCCGACGCCATGAAGACGTTCCTGCAGCTCATTGCAGCCGAGCCCGACATCGCTCGTGTCCCGATCGTCCTCGACTCCTCGAAGTGGGAGGTGATCGAAACCGGCCTGAAGTGCGTCCAGGGTAAGGCCGTCGTGAACTCCATCTCGATGAAGGAGGGCGAAGAGGAATTCCTCGAACACGCGCGCCTATGCCGGAAGTACGGCGCCGCCGTGATCGTGATGGCGTTCGACGAAGACGGTCAGGCCGACACCTACGAGCGGAAGATCGAGATCTGCGAGCGGGCGTACCGACTTCTCGTGGACGAGGTCGGCTTTCCGCCGCAGGACATCATCTTCGACCCGAACATTTTCGCGCTCGCGACCGGCATTAAGGAGCACAACGAGTACGGTACCTCGTTCCTGGACGCGGTCCGCTGGATCAAGGAAAACCTTCCGCACGCCCGCACGTCGGGCGGCCTGTCGAACGTCAGCTTCTCCTTCCGGGGGAATAACCCGGTGCGCGAGGCGATGCACACGATCTTCCTGTACCATGCCATTCAGGAGGGGCTGGACATGGCGATCGTAAATGCGGGGCAAATCGAGGTCTACGACGAAATCGACCCCGACCTCCGCGACCGGATTGAGGACGTGGTCTTCAACCGCCGAGAGGATGCCACGGAGCGCCTCGTCGACATCGCGGAAGAGATCGCAGAACGCGACACCGGCGAAGCGGCCGAACAGGAAACGGCCGCTTGGCGCGAAGAGCCCGTCGAGGACCGGATCGAGCACGCGCTGGTCAAGGGGATCCTCGACCACATCGTGGAGGACACGGAGGAAGCCCGGCAGAAGTACCCGGCGCCCCTGGAGGTGATCGAGGGACCGCTGATGGACGGCATGAATGTGGTCGGTGACCTGTTCGGGGACGGGAAGATGTTTCTCCCTCAGGTCGTCAAGAGCGCCCGCGTGATGAAGAAGGCCGTCGGCTACCTGCGGCCCTATATCGAGGAGGAAAACGCGGCAGAAGATGCGCGCCGCGAGGCCGCCGGCGAAGCCCCGCGCGAGGATCGGGACACGCCAACCGTCCTTCTCGCCACCGTGAAAGGGGACGTTCACGACATCGGGAAGAACATCGTCGGCGTCGTTCTCCAGTGCAACGGCTACGACGTGGTCGACCTCGGCGTCATGGTGCCCGCACAGAAGATCCTGGAGGAAGCACGCAAGCACGACGTGGACATCGTCGGGTTGTCCGGGCTCATCACACCCAGCCTCGACGAAATGGTGCATGTCGCTAAGGAGATGGAGCGAGAAGGGTTCGACCTGCCACTACTCATCGGTGGCGCGACGACGTCCGAAATCCACACCGCCGTGAAGATCTCCGAGCACTACAGCGGACCCGTCATCCACGTGCTCGATGCCTCCCGAAGCGTCAATGTGGCCGGCAATCTGCTCGCGGAAAACCTTCGCGATGCGTTCCTCGGCGACGTCAAGAAGAAATACGAGAAGCTCCGCAAACGGCACGCCCGACGCAACGGCAAAAAGACGCACCTCTCCCTTGAGGAGGCTCGCGCGAATCGATTCACCTGCGACTGGGAGGACGTCCCGATTACGCGGCCTGCCAAGCTCGGGACGACCGTCCTACCGAAGGTCCCGATTTCCACGCTCCGCGACTACATCGACTGGACGCCCTTCTTCATCGCCTGGGACCTCAGCGGATCGTACCCGCGCATTCTGGAGGATGACGAAAAAGGCGAAGAGGCACGCCGGCTCCACGACGACGCGAACGCCCTGCTGGACGAACTCGACGCCCGCCAGCAACTGACGTGCAACGGTATCTTCGGCCTGTTCGCCGCCAACAGCGTGGGCGACGATATCGAGCTCTACACCGACGACTCGCGCACGGAGATCGCCACGACGTTCCATACGCTACGCCAGCAAACGGAGAAAGCATCCGGCCATCCGAACCGGGCCCTCGCCGACTACGTGGCGCCGAAACACACAGGGATCAAGGATTACGTCGGTGCCTTCGCCGTCACCGCCGGGCTCGGGCTTCAACCCCTGGTTGATGCCGCGAAGGAGAACGACGACGACTACCGCGCGATCATGCTGCAAGCCGTGGGTGACCGACTGGCCGAGGCTTTTGCAGAATACATGCACGAGCGCGTCCGACAGGACGACTGGGGCTACGCGCCGGACGAGGACCTCGACAACCAGGCGCTGATCCGCGAAAACTATCGCGGCATCCGTCCCGCCCCCGGCTACCCCGCCTGCCCGGACCATACGGAGAAGCCGCTTATGTGGGACCTACTCGGCGTGGAGAAGCACACGAGCATCTCCCTCACAGAGAATCTTGCGATGTATCCAGGCGCGTCGGTCTGCGGCATCTACTTCGCCCATCGGGAGGCAAGCTACTACAACGTCGGTACGCTGGAGCGCGACCAGATCGAGGACTACGCCGCGCGAAAGGACATGAAGGTGGCAGACGTGGAACGCTGGCTCGCGTCGCGCCTCGCATACGAACCGGAAACGGATGTCCGCGACGCCGTCGACCTTCCAACGTCAGGCGATGGCGCTGCCACTCAAGCGGAAACACCCGGGACGTGAGGCTGGGAGGTGTGGAGGTGTGGACGTATGGAAGTGTGGACGTGTGGACGTGTTAGGGTATGTTTGCGTAAGGGTGGGATTTAAAATCTGAGTTCGCCACGCTCTCTCGCAATCCTGCTGGATGCTCGTCTGCTCAAAGCGATTCGTCCATAAACAGAACTGTCTTTCAACATTCGATCACCCTGGCGCTACGTCCACCTGAGCCAACACGACCTGTTGATATGTTCGAAGGATTCCGAGCGGCGCTCAGCGACCGCCTTCCGTCGCTAACAGCCGCGGACTGGACACAAGTCAAACGTCTCGTATCCCCGCGCAAGTTGTCGGTTGGAGAGTCGCTCGTGCGCGAACGACACGCAGGACACCGAGTCGCTTACATCTACCGTGGAGCCGTTGTCTACTACACGCTACGAGATGGAGAGCGCAATGTCCTCGGCTTTGACTTCGAGGATAGCTTCGCCGGGGATTTCCGCAGTTTCTTTGATGAAGTCCCAGCGACAAAAACGGTGACAGCGTTAGAAGACTGTGAGGTTCTGGTGCTTACCCGTGCACACTTTGATGAACTAGCTGAAGCCAACCGAGACTTCCGTTCCGTTCGGTCGAGAATGGCAGAAGAACTTTTTAGAGGCGCCGAGACACGCGCGGTCGAGATGCAGTCTTTCTCGGCAGAAGAACGGTATCGCCGCTTGCTGGACCGTAGCCCACACTTGCTTCAACGCGTCCCACTGTATTTGCTGGCGTCGTACATCGGGGTCACCCCAGAGGCACTGAGCCGCATTCGACAGCGACTCAGTGCCAGTGATGACCCGTGAATGCGTCGCATCAAAATTTGTAAAGTAAAGATGCGTTGGGGAAGACACCGAGGTCATGAGCAGCATGCGTCTTCTTCACGCCATCCGCACCGAAAAAGACACGTTCATCATTTTCGAGTGTACTCGCCACATTGGGCCAGAACCGGAGCGTTAAGTCTAGGCCCAGATTCCGGTAGATTGGTTGATGATAGTTTAGCGCCGGACCGATCGAGAACGTCGTGTAAGCAAACGCCTTGCCCTGGGGAGGTGTCACCTCATAACGGTGTGCCTTCAACTCGACCCGAAGGTCAAACCGCCACGGCAATCGGTAGCCGATTCCAAATCCGGTGGTCCAAGGACTGTACAAGTCGAGGTTCTGATCTCGCTCTGTACGGGTTCGGCCCACACGGTCGTAGCTCAACCATAGGCCGTGTGAGTATTCGAATACCCACCGACCGGTCGTATAGGCAATCGCGACGTTGGCTCCGCTGAGAAGAACCGGTTGTGAGAGGCCTGCTTTCAGCGCGAAAGAGGCTTGGTTTCGTCCCGTCTCTCGCTGGGATACGTCTTCCGTCGGGCGGTCCACCTGAGCATTTGCCGCCGAATAGAGCGACACACCCAGAAGGCAAAGACAGATGAAGAAGGGTATACTTTTCATTGGCGATGCACTGCTGTCGATGAGAAAAATTGTCATCAACAGTCTAGCGCACGACCTCCGTGATCGCATTGATTTCGATCAAGAAGCGCATACCGCCCAAATAGGACAGGACCGGTTTCAAGGAAGCATCTGCGCGGCCGGTTTCGCTTCGTGATTTACGTGAGCGATCGACAGGGATATCGTTCACGGGTTCACCATATCGTTCGCGCCATTCGTATCAACTGCACATCCATCCACCGAACAGTTGTAGTGGTTTTATACTGAATACTAATGACCATTTCCGGATGCAGGCCGCATCCGTTGAAAGTTCGGCCCGCTTCGGGTAAAAACACAAAAGAGATGTCTCCTCACATCGTTTATTCCCGGATTCCAAATCACGGAGCAGGATC
>JAAAOT010000313.1 GCA_009908725.1 Bacteroidota bacterium
CAATCGGCAACAGCGCCGCTACAAACGTCCCGAAATCCAATCAGGTGCCGCTCTCCCCTCAAGCCGCACGGCATCGTTTCATTCGCGCATCGCCCCCCGTACTTCGCACTTCACCCTTCGCCCTTCGCACTTCGCCCTTCGCACTTCGCCCTTCACCCTTCGCATTTCGCATTTCGCCCTTCACCCTTCGCATTTCGCCCTTCGCATTTTGCCCTTCAACTCTCGCTCGTACCCTCGCCTGGACTCGAACCAGGATTTACGGCTTAGGAGGCCATCGTTCTATCCCGTTGAACTACGAGGGCAGTTGTAGAAACGAACCTGCTGCGACCGGAGAAAGACGGGCTGCCGGAACCACGACAGATGCGGAAAACGAACGGTCGGTCCGTCAGTTTCCGGACATGTGGCTCGATTCCCTCGGAACGAAAACCGGATTCATTTTTCAACACGAAGAACCTGAAACCGGATGATCCGGTCGAAGGCCTCCAAGCGGCGGGATCCACCGCCCGTTCGGTTCATTCAGTGACCCGGGTTTCCTTTCGTTCCCACGCTCCTCCTGCCATGTCCGATACGTCATCGTCCGCCTCCACCCCGTCGTCTTGTGACGGACGCTCGTGGTCTCGTCTTGCCTGGACCGTCGGTGCAGCCGCCGGCACGTATGCCGCCGTCACCGGTCTCCAGCGACTCATTCGAAGTCAACTCCCCGCCGCAAGCACGCTTCCAAAAGCGCTGTCCGCCGAGACCCGCACCGTCGGATTGCCTGGCGGTAATGTTAACTACTACCACCGTCCCGGTCGGGGCACGCCTCTGGTGTTCGTCCACAGCTTCAACGCGGCGGCCTCTCCATTCGAACTCGAGCCGATATTTGACCACTGGGCGCGTGAGACCGAACGGCCGCTCTACGCGATAGACTGGCTCGGCTTTGGTCGCTCCGACCGGCCTGACATCGACTACCGGCCCGACCTCTACCGCTCACACCTCTACACCTTCCTTCGGGATGTCGTTGGAGACCGGGCCGACGTGGTGGCCCTGTCACTCGGCTGCGAGTATGCCGCATCGGTCGCCCTGCAGTCGGCTCCCCGGGTGCGCCGGCTGGTCCTGCTCAACCCGACCGGCCTCGGCCGCCGCCGCGGGCCCGCCCCCGTCGCTCAAACGATGATCAAGGCTGCGGACAAGACGGGGCTGTTCGAGCTTCTCTTCTACCGGCTGACGCGGTCCGCCTCGCTCCGTGATTTCTACGAGCGGCAGGTGTTCGTTCGGAAGCGCGACGTGCCCGACGCCCTGGTCGATTACGCGCATGTGACCAGTCACGCCCGGGGCGCCCATCATGCGCCGCGCCGCTTCGTGGACGGCTCGCTGTTCCTCGACGACGTCGCCGCCGACGTGTATGCCCGCCTCTACGCGCCGACGCTCCTTCTCACCCCGGCGGATCCGGCGAGCACGGTACAGACCTTCGAACGCCTCCCGGACGTGCTCCAGAGCAACGGCCGCGACCTCTCGCACCGAAACCTGCCCGGCGGTCTCCTCCCACACTGGGAAGCCGGTGCCGCCCGAGCAGAAACGCTCGCGGCTATCGACGCCTTCCTTTCGCCGTAGTCGTGCTTCCTGACCCAGACCGATCGGCACCCCCAGCCTGCGCGCTCCGCTAACTTCCTCTCGCCTATGACCGACCCGTCGCCCTTCGCCGAATCCGAGATCGCCGACCTACGCGCGGACACGCCTGGAACGGAGCACGTCCTTCATTTCAATAACGCCGGCGCTGCTCTCCCCCCGAAGCCGGTGGTCGACGCGCAGGTCCGGCACATTCGCCGGGAGTCGGAAATCGGCGGCTATGAGGCCAAGGACGAAGCCGAAGGGCAACTACAGCACACGTATCAGGCAATCGCAACCATGCTCGGCTGCGAAACCGGCGAAATTGCTCTAATGCAGAACGCGACGCGGGCGTGGGATATGGCGTTCTACGGCTTCCCGTTCGAGCATGACGACCGAATTTTGATTTCGCGGTCTGCCTACGCGAGCAATTATATCGCCGCCCTGCAGGTCGCCGAACGAACGGGGGCTACCATCGACGTCATCCCCTCGACCCAGAGCGGAGCGGTGGACGTTGAAGGGCTGGAGGCTATGATGGACGAACGCGTGGCGATGATAGCACTCACGCACGTCCCGACCAATGGCGGGCTGGTGAATCCCGCCGCGGAGGTCGGAGCCGTCGCCCGCCGGTGGGAGGTACCGTACCTGCTGGATGCATGCCAGTCGGCGGGTCAGATGCCGCTGGACGCGGAACGCATCGGCTGCACGATGCTCTCGGCGACCGGACGAAAATATCTCCGCGGACCGCGCGGGACCGGCTTTCTTTACGTAGACGACGCCTGGATCGGCCGCATCACTCCGCCGCTACTCGACTTGCATGCGGCCACCTGGACCGGCCCGGACAGCTACGACATCCGCCCGGATGCAACCCGGTTCGAAACCTTCGAAACGTATGTCGGCGGAATGGTTGGACTCGGCGTTGCCGTTCAGTACGCCCTGGACCTGGGCCTGGACGCGATCTACGCCCGGCTGCAGGATCTCGCCTCGTCGCTTCGACGACGTTTATCAGAGGTGAACGGCGTCACGGTCCACGACGCCGGGTCTGAGCGGTGCGGCATCACGACGTTTTCCGCGGAGCAACTCGACGCGGAGGATATCAAAGCCGGCTTGCGGGCACGGGACGTCAACGTATCGGTTTCCTCTCCCCCATCGACCTTGCTCGATGCGACCGCCCGAAACCTGCCGACTCTCGTCCGGGCGTCCGTGCACTACTACAATACGCCCGACGAGATCGACGCCTTCATCGATCATCTTACTGCTATTCTACGTGACCCATCATGACACACGAGGCGACACCCGACCTCATCCTGTTTGACGCCGAGGCCGAACTGAAAAACGTCGACGCCGACCATCCGGCTCAGGACATCTCGGCCTGGCGTATCGTGAACGACACGGTGATGGGCGGTGTGTCGACAAGCTCCATCTCTCGCAAGGGCACGGAAGCGCAGTTCTCCGGCGAGGTGTCGCTGGAGCAAGGCGGCGGGTTTGCATCTGTTCGGGCTCCCGAACAGCGAAGGGACGTATCGGCCGCCGACGGCTTCCGGGTGACCGTACGCGGCGACGGAAAAACGTACAAATGGACGGCCTACACCCACGCCGGCGGTGCAATCAGCTATCGCGTCCCCTTCACGCCGGCGACCGACTGGCACACTATGTTTCTCCCGTTTTCCGATCTTAAACCCTTCCGCCGGGGCCGGCATCTCCCTTCGGCGCCGGAATTCGACCCCACCTCTCTCCGAACCTTCGGGGTTCTGATCGGCGACAAACAGGCGGGGCCGTTTCGCCTCGACATTCGACGTGTTGTCGCTGGAGCGGCTCGTAGCAACGAATCCGGGTGAAGCCTCCTGGACGCAATGGCACGATACCGGGCCGGTGCTATGACTTGAACAATACACGCGTCGGGCTGCACCTGCACCAGACGTCCGTGCGCTCGAAGCCGTGGTCGTGGCAGGATTGCAAGACGGTCGTACGTGCACAGATGCGGTGCGACGGCTACTGCTCGTCATCGACCCAACTGGAACGTGACGGGCAGCGACATCACCACGTTCGTCGGCTCACCGTCCAAAATTCCGGGTTCAAATGTCACCTTTTTTACCGCGTCAACGGCCGCACGGTCGAGGTGACGGTGCGCGCCTCTGACGACCTCAATGTTTACCGGCTTTCCCTCGGTGGTCACGACGAACTGCACGAAGACGCGACCTTCGATACCCCGTCGCTTGGCAGCTGTCGGGTACCGGACTTCCTTCATGAGCGCCCGCATGCCGCCGATGAGCTTCGGCGCCTCATCCGCAACAACGACGGTATCCGTCGCGGGCGTCGGCGTCGACTGTCCCGTTGCGGGCTTCACATCCGCAAGCATAAGCAGGACGAAGGCACCCAACAGGTTCGACATCCTGCAGAAGGACACCCCATAAAGATACGTCATATCAGATTTTGTTTTTATACAGATAGCGGAGCATGCATACGTCACTTGATCCAGACAGGGTTCCCATTAAATAAGCGTTACTTCGAGTGAGAACCGGACGCGGTACGCTCGGCTTGAATCATAATTCTTACGGCGTCGCTACCGGATCCGGTGAGTAGTCGATAGGTTACGGTACCGCTGCAGGATCCATCCCGCCGTCGACGCCCCCGCATTCGCCCCCCTTCGCATGTCCGATCTGTTCGACTCCGCCGAGCGGAAGAAGAAGTACGTTGCCATTGCCGGAAACATCGGTGCCGGCAAGAGCTCCCTGACCGAGATCCTTAGCGAATACTTTGGCTGGGAGGCGTACTTCGAACGGGTGGACGACAACCCGTATCTAACGGACTTCTACAACGACATGCGGCGCTGGTCCTTCAACCTGCAGGTCTTCTTCCTGTCGAGTCGCTTCAAGCATCAGCAGCGCATCGAAGACATGGAGGGATCGGTGGTGCAGGATCGGTCGATCTACGAGGATGCGGAAATCTTCGCCCGCAACCTTCACCAGATGGACCTGATGAGCCCGCGGGACTACGAGAATTACGTGGAGCTCTTTTCGATCATGACGTCGTACCTGAAACCGCCGACGCTGCTTGTCTATCTGAAAGCCTCGGTTCCGACGCTGGTCAACCACATTCAGAGCCGTGGGCGCGACTACGAGTCGACCATCCGTATTGATTATCTGGAACGGCTTCAGGGCCATTACGAAGAGTGGATCTCGAACTACGACCTGGGTCCGAAGATGATCATTGACGTGGACGAACTCGATTTCGTGAACGACGACGCGGATCGACGGGACGTGCTGAACCGGATCGAAAGCCGGCTCTTCGGCCTGTTTCCAGACGAGTGACGCGACCGCGTTCGCGCCGGCTGGTGCATTCGTTTCCTTATCTTGCGATCCGGCCTTGCTCCGTTCGGTGGCCATGACCTTTTCCCGCAGCGCGGTTTCCGCACTGGCTCTGCTCGTGTGCCTCGCGGGCAGCGGCATGTCCGCGTCCCCCGCGGCCGGTCAGAACACCGACACCACACGTACGCCGGCCGATTCCATCGCCGCGCCGGCGGCTGCGGACACGGTTCGCACTCCCGAACGCGCGGACACCGTCGCCGTCGACACCACCGGGGCCCGGTCTCCCGCCCGATCCGGTCCCTTCGTTCCTCTCCCCTTTGTGCGAACGTCCCCCGGACGGAGCGTCGTGGATACACTCTCGGCGCGGCTGCCGGAAACGGACATCCCCAACCTGTTGCAACGAGCGGACGGCGCCTTCCTGTACGACATCGGTCCGGAGGGGTGGCCGCACAGCGTGAGCCTGCTCGGTCTGCCGCCGGGGGACGCGTCGTTCTGGTTTGAAGGGCGCCGCTTCCACGACCCGGTGAGCGGGCGTCCCCGGTACGACCTGATCCCGCTGGCTCTCGTCGAACCGCTCCGCACGGGCGTTGACGTCGGCGGAGGTCCGGTGGGCGTGTATGCCGAGGGGCAGAATTACGGTGGGGTTGAACCTCTGACGCAAATCCGGTACCGACGCGACAGCAACGGCTTCTCCCGGGTGGACGTCCTCCATACCCAGAAACGCCAGTTCGACCTGTTCGGACCGCCCGGCGTGCTGGACATCGAGTTCGGATACGGCGGCGCGACGGCGTCCGGCGAGTACGGGCCGGGCACGGAGTTCGACCTCTATCGCGGGTTTCTCGGGCGGGTCCGCTACCGCACCGGCGACTGGGCCTTCGGAGTGAATAATTACGCGATCCGGCATCGCGTCGCCGCCCACGGCGGAATCCCGGCTTCCCGAGGCGTTTTTGGAACCGTTTACCTGCGACCGCTCGGGCAGCCGCGGTACGCCCGCGCCTTCCGTCAGACCGTGCGCAACGATCTTACGTTCCGCGTCCGCGGGCCGATGATCCCCGGCCTCCCGCCGGCGCAGGCGTCGATGACGTGGACGTCGGACACGTTCGACTTCACCACGGCGTACGGGGGCGAGGGACCCGCCGCGGACACGAGCTGGGTCGTCAAGTCGAATGCCCTGCACGGATCGATCACGCAGCCGATCCGCCTCGGAGCTCATCGACTGAGCCTGAGCGGTCGCGCTCGGATCCAGTCCCGCGCTCGCGGAACGGCTCTGCCGACCGGTGGACGACGCGGGGAGGTCCACGTAAACCTTCGAGACTCCGTCCGAGCCGCGGGGGTCGAGTGGATCCTGGACGCCGGAGCTCACGGGACGGAAACGCAGCCCTTCTACCCGTCGGCCTCCATCCGAGCCGAGACGCGCGTGGCGTCGACGGGGGTCTTCGCCTCGGCTCGATTGACCGGGCGCCGGTACGCATGGATGGAGACGACCGGCTTCGAGGGCTTCGTGGCGCCGGTCGAGGATGCGCCGGCACCCCGAACGCTCCTCCTGGAGGCCGGCCTCCGGCGAAGGCTGGGGCCGGTCGAGATTGGCCTGACCGGCTACGCTCACCAGCAAACCCACCCGGTCGACCTGTATGCAACCGTCAGCGATGCGACGCCTCCGACGGCACTGTCGGATACGGTCACCGTTGAGACGGCAGACACGCCCTTCCGCCAGGCCGGCGTCGTACTGGATCTCGGCTGGCGAACGCGGGCGGAGCGCGGTTTCTACGCGCGAATTACGGGGACGGCCCATGAGTTCTTAAACCCAAACGCGTCCACGCTGCACGCGCGGTCGTCCCGGACTCTCCCCTCCGTGCATGCCCGGGGGCTCTTCGGCGCTCGCTTCCTACTCTTCCAGGATCTCATCTTCGATGCCCGCGTCGAGGGGCAGGGATGGTCTGAAATGAGCAGCCGTCTCCTCCACACCCCGACCGGGCGCCTCGTCGTTCCACCGCTCGATGCTCCGGAACCATCGTTGACCGCGCGTCCGGTGGCTTCGCCGCTCATCGGTCCGGACGGTGTCGTCGACGTGCACGTCGATATTGACCTGTACGGGGCGACGCTTTTCTTTTCCTTCGAGAACGCCCTGGGCGGTACCGGGGTCGATATTGGATCGCTGATCGTGCCAACGTATCCGCTGCCAGATCAGCAATTTCGCTTCGGCGTCTACTGGGCCATTTTCGATTGATCGTCGGTCCCTCTGCCCGCCTGGCCTCCCACCCGGAACGTTCCATCGAGGGCCCGTCGCGCGCTTGCGGATCCGGGGCAGCCTGTGTAGCTTACAGAATTGTAGACGCTCGTCCGACGGCCTGCGCTATCAGGTCTCGCAGGCCTGCGGTCGCCGGGCTTCAGTTCGGTGGAACCGCTTCCCCGGACGACGCGAATGTGAGCCGTCTCTCGTCTCGTTCCCCCGACCCAACGCACACTATGAGCAACCGTCGTTCCGGCGATAACGTGATTCGCTGTTCGTTTTGCGGATCATCAGCGCAGGAAGCCAACTCGATGGTCGCCGGACCGGATGTGTACATCTGTGATCGCTGCATTCACGAAGCGTCCGGCATCGTGAAGGGGGAAGGCGGAGGCACGTACCGCGCCGGTCCGACGGGCGATGCCGTCCGGAAAGCTCCGATGGCGCCCCACGAGATCAAGGCTGCTCTCGACGAATACGTGATCGGGCAGGACGCGGCCAAGAAAGCAATGTCCGTCGCGGTCTACAACCACTTCAAGCGGATCGATGCCGACCAGTACGTCCACGACTACAAGGACGTCGAGCTCGAGAAGTCGAACATCCTGCTGATCGGCCCGACGGGGACGGGCAAGACCCTGCTGGCCCGGACGCTGGCGCGTATTCTGGATGTCCCCTTCTCCATCTCCGATGCAACGGCACTGACGGAAGCGGGATACGTAGGCGAGGACGTGGAAAGCATCCTGTCGAATCTTCTCCGATCCTGCGACTTCGACGTGACGGAAGCGCAGCGGGGCATCATTTACATCGACGAGATCGACAAGATCGCCCGAAAGTCGGAGAACGCTTCGATCACGCGAGATGTATCCGGCGAGGGTGTTCAGCAAGCCCTTCTAAAGCTTCTGGAGGGGACCGAAGCGGGCGTTCCGCCTAAGGGAGGCCGCAAGCACCCGGAGCAGAGCCTTGTCAGCGTGGACACCCGCAACATCCTGTTCATCTGTGGAGGTGCGTTCGACGGACTCGGAGAAATCGTCCAGCGCCGGCTGTCCAAGTCCACCCTCGGATTTCGGTCGGACCGAACGGGCGACCCTCGCCTGGACAAGGACGACCCTGCGATCTTCGGTCACGTGGAGCCCGATGACCTGCTACGGTTCGGCCTGATCCCGGAGCTGGTCGGGCGCTTGCCGGTGACGACGTCGCTCAGCACGCTCACCGATGAGGAAATGAAGCGCATCCTGACCGAGCCGAAGAATGCGCTGATCAAGCAGTACCAGAAGCTGTTCGCGATGGACGGCATCGACCTCAGCTTTGAGGCGGAGGCGTTGCAGGCCGTGGTCGAGAAGGCGCGTCGTCTCGGCACAGGGGCGCGCGGTCTACGCTCGGTGATGGAAGGAATGATGCTGGATGTAATGTTCGAGGTGCATCGCATGCAGGGCGTCGGCGCCGTCCGCATTACGGAAAGCACCATCCGCGAGGGGTCTGGACCGATGTACGACGAGCGCAAGGCCAGCGCGTGACGAGGAACGTGACAAGGAAAATGCTTCGTTCCCGCGGGCTGAGTCTCACAGCCGGATGCGTTCCGGTCGCGGAGTGCGGGTCGTAACGTGCCGATGAAAGGCGGGATCGATTTTTGCCTCTTCAGGTACAGTGGTTCCGGAAAAGACCTGTACGTCCTCCGTCCGTCGTGTGCTGTCGCATGAAATCACTGATGTCGCCCGACACGTCGAGTTCTGCGGTTTCTCTCGACGCCTCAACCGCGTCCACGCTCCGCGTCTGGAGAACGGCGCTTCTGTACGCGATGGCGATCGCCATCGGCCTCAACCTGTTCGTGGCTCGGCCCTTCGTCGTGCCCACGCCCTCGATGGCCCGAACAGTCATTCCGGGGGACTACATTCTCGTCTCCAAGCTGCATTACGGCCCGCGAACGCCAATGACCGTGCGGCTTCCGTTCGCCGGTCCGGTCGCCAATCTACATTTCCCCTCCGTGCGGCTCCCCGGGTTCACAGATCCCGATCGCGGGGATGTGGTGGTCTTTAATCTACCGACGGAGAGTGGCCCCATCGACCAACGAACGCCCTACCTGAAGCGGATCGTGGCCGTTCCCGGCGATACCCTTTCCATTCGCGACAAGCAGGTCTACGTGAATGGTATGGCGGAGTCGCTGCCGGAAACGGCGCAGCAACGATGGCGCGTGGAGATGGCCGGGACCCAGTTGTGGGTCTCGCCGGACGAGTTGCGCGCCCTCGGGGCCGGCACCGCCTACGGCACGCATCGGTCGGGGTCGTTCGAGGTCAGCGCAACACGGGACGTGGCTGCACGCATTGCCGATCTGCCGGAAGTCGAGTCCGTTCACCCTTCGGTCGTGGCACAGGAGCGGCGCGCGTCGGTCTCGCTCTTCCCCGACGGCTCCGGCAACACCACCGACCGCTTTCACCCGATGCGCATCCCGAAAGCCGGAGACGAGATCTGGCTGTCGCCGCTGACACTCCCCATGTATCACGACCTGATCGAACGTCACGAAGGCCACGAGGTCACGGTCCGTGACGGCACCGTCCACATCAACGGCACCCCGACGCAGCGGTACACGGTCGAACGCGACTACTACTTCACCCTCGGCGATAACCGCGACAATTCGTTCGACAGCCGCTTCTGGGGCTTTGTGCCCGAAGACCACATGATCGGCAAAGCGGTCTGGACGTTTTTCTCGTGGGATCCGGAACAGGAAGCGATGCGGCCGGACCGATTCGGTCCCCTACGATGAGCTGCCGGCCTTAACGCACCATCCTGATTCGGTGCGTGCGCAGCGTGTGTGGGTCGATCACGTTCTGGACGGCTCGGCATCTTCGACCGGACTCGGGGCAGGCGTGCTATCTGCGGGCTCCATGCGGTTGCGCGATCGCTCTTCGATCCGTTCGCGAAGTGCGCGCATCATGCCGGCGTAGACGAACCGATGCGGTAAGGCGATCAGATTCCAGTAAATCGTTCCGGCGAGCCCTTTCGGCTCGAAAAACACGAGCTGCGTCACGCGGCAACGTTGATCCGACAGCGGCTCGACCTCGAACTGCAGCCACGCCCGTCCCGGCAACTGCATTTCCGCCCGCAGCCGCAGCATACGTGGTGGCTCGTCCTCTTCCAGTGCTTCGACACGCCAGAAGTCGACAGCATCTCCGACGCGCAGGTCCGTGGGATTGCGACGCCCCCGACGGAAACCGACACCGCCCGAAAGCTGGTCGATCCAGCCGCGAATATGCCAGAGACCATCGGCATACAGCCACCCGGTTTCGCCGCCGAGGCCCTTGATCAGGTTGAAGGCCGTCTCAGCCGAGGCATCCACGTTCACGCTGCGCGTTTCCTTGAACAAGCCCTCCGTCGTCTCCAATTCGGCGGTCATCTCGTTCTTGTGTGGTGACGACGATCGCGCGCTGTTCCAGACGGTCGGCACTTCATCCGATTCCGCCCGCCGGAGCGCCAGCCTTAGAGCGGCCTCGAACGGGATGGGCTCGACGTCCGGAAAGAGGCGCCGCGCGTGATCCGGATCGTCAACGACGACCTCATTATCGAGTCCCTCGATCAGGGGTCGGGCAATGCTGTTCGCGATCGGGGTCACCAGCCCGACCCAGTGGGACGAGAGCGTCGGCGTGAAGAAAGGAACGGGCACGAGCGTGCGTTGGAGCCCCCGGACCTCGGCATACTTGCGAAACATCTCGCCGTACGTCAGCACATCCGAACCGCCGATTTCAACGATCTCCCCGGCGCTATCCGGCGTCCGAAGCGCCGCCATCAGGTATTCCAAGACATTGCGAATGGCGATCGGTTGCGTCGGTGTGCTGACCCATTTCGGGCAAATCAGAACAGGGATACGCTCGGTCAGATACCGAACCAGTTCGAACGACAGGGAGCCGGACCCGACGATCTGCGCAGCGCGGAATTCCGTCACGGGAACCGGGCCGTCACGGAGGTGGTCGCCGGTTTCCATACGACTGAGCAAGTGCTCCGACTGCTGCTCTCCCTTCGGACGCATCCCGCCGAGGTAAATGATGCGATCTACCCCTTGTGCCTCCGCAGCTTTCCGAAAGTTCGTAGCGAGGATCCGGTCCCGCTCGGCAAAGTCGTCGCCTGTGCCGAGCGAATGGATGAGGTAGTAGGCAGCATCGATCCCCTCCATGGCGGCCTCGATGTCCTCCGGGTTCATCGCGTCGCCCACGGCGATGTCGACACGGCTGCCCCACGGTTGAGCACGGAGGCGGCGCTCGCTCCGAACGAAGCAGCGCACGTCATACCCCTCCTGGAGGAGACAGGGGACAAGGCGACCACCGACGTAACCGGTTGCGCCGCTGACCAGAATACGTTCGGGCGTTGAATCGGACATGACGCAGCATCATGTGTGCAATGAACCGTCGAGCCGCCGGTGTGCGGGCAGAGGATACCGCTTCGAGGGCAGATCCGCCTGCGTGTTGAATATAAACGACGTGCTCTCGTACGCCACCATCCTGGTGTGGGTTGACGGTTGTAACCAGTTCTGGACGTTCTGATTACGAAAATCTCCCACTACTAAGGGACCACGTTTCCATACGTAGGTTAAGCAAGACACGCAAGGCGACGGGCGCGCCGCTGCGATTCGGCCGCGGCGGGTACCGTCCTCTTCTGCATCTAGACCGTCCTTTTCATTACAGCGGACACCATCTCATGGCAGACAAGAAGGAAGGTACCGAAACCTGGCCCGAACTCGCAATTGGCCTATACGACCGGCTGACCGGTCGCGGCGCGGAGATCACGTATGAATTTGAGGACTTCGAACTGTCCGTGCCCAGTAAGGTCGGGGCGGATGCCGACCACGCCCAGTGGAAGATGAACGGCAGCCTCAAGATCCGTACGACGGATAAGCAGGACTAATCGCTCGTACCGATGGCCGCGGGGGAGGACCCGGCACAGATGCACAGCCCCGATTCGTGACGCGATGTGCGTCCGTATCGGGGTTTCTGTGTCATAGACCGCCGAGCGGATTCCGCTTTGTCGGTGCCGTATACTGTCCCGTGAAGCCTTCAAGCAACGCCTCCTCGTCCAGCGCTCCGCCCACTTCACTCACCGACCCATGTCTCTCCCTCTCGAAGTACTCGCTGACCTGACGCTCGCCATCGACGGCGAAGACATACAGATTCAGGGGGACGGCGAAGTTGTGGTCGTCGACCTTCCCTCCCTTCGTGCCGGTCAACGCCTGCTGCAATCCGGTCCGTGGTCCGGTGACGTGCGCCGACTCCGGACGGAGCAGTTCAACACGGCCCTGCGCACGGCCGGCATCACGGTTGAGGTTCGGTACCGCGGCGAGACGATTGCGCGGCTCGGCAGCCGTGCCATACCCAATGCCGTTGCACGGCTACTTGACTTTGGCGAGATCGAACTTCATCCGGTGAAAGCCATCCAGGCCGAAGCACGGGCGCGCCCCCTGACGACGCTCGCCGTCGTGGGCGGAACGTCCGCACTGATCGCCTATCTCATCTCACGCCTTCGCAAGTAGCCGCAGCCGTCGCCAACATCTCATGATGTAGACTCCGGGTCCCTGCCATTGACCCGCAGGAGTTGCCGGTTTTTGAGCGACACCTCGACAATCGTGCCGCGGTCGGAGGGTCGAATCGCAAAGCCGGCCTGGATCGCACGGGCACGCTGACGCATAATTCGGAGGCCCATCCCCTCCGGATCCTGAATGGCATCACGAGAGATGTGCGTGCCGTTGTTCTCAATCGTCATCCGCAGGTGATCGTCGCTCGAACGAACGACAACTTCGATGACGGTCGCTCCCCCGTGCTTCACGGAGTTTGTGATGGCCTCCTGCGTGATCCGATAGAGTTGCGTGGCGATGTCGGCGGACGTCACATCCACATCTGCATCGGCGCGCACGGTGGACGTGACGCCGTATAGAGCCTCCGCGTTCGAGGCCAGCTCCTGTAGGCCGGGAATCAGTCCATCGTTCGCGAGGCTCACCGGGTACAGCTGACGGACGTGCTTGCGTAGCCCGTCAAGCCCGCTGCGCATGTGCTGCCGGAGGGACTCAAACTCCTCGGTGAGGTCGTCATCTCCGCGCTCCTGGACGCGACTTTCGAGAGCCCGCATCCGCATCAAGATCCCGGTCATTGTCTGACCGAGGTTATCGTGCAGGTCCTCTGCAATTCGCTTTTGCTCGCGCGTGCTCACGTCGAGGACCTCACGCTCGAGGAGGTGCCGCTCCGTCACGTCGCGCTGCACGGCCACCCAGTATTCCACCGAGCCGTCGCTCGCCCGGATGGGGCTGATCTCCCATTCGATAACATACTCCGTTCCGTCCTTGCGGTAGTTAACCGCCTCGCCACGGAAGTGCTCATCCTCGCGAAGGCGACGCTTCAGTACGTCGAGGAGTAACGGGTCGGTCCGCTCGCCCTGCAGGATGCGGGGGGTCTTGCCCCGGATCTCGTCGAGCTCGTAGCCGGTGATTTCCGTGAATGCGGGGTTGACATACAGAATCTTAGGTTCCGGCCGCTCAAGTTCGGCGGAGGTGATGACGATGGGACTCCGGATGTGCTGAACTGCGGCCGCGAAGAGTTTGTGGGGGACCTCGACGTCGGGGAGGTCCTCGAAGGCCTCCGGCGAGAGGCCGGGCGTGGAGAGATTCATGGGGGCCGGACAAACTGATTCGACATTGTCGATCGACGCGCGGAATGATCGGGGCGCCGACGTTCAACGAAAGTAAAGCACGGTATTCGTGAGACGCGTTCAACGATGGCAATTTTGCCTGTCGTACATTCCCGCACATGGAGTGTGGGGACGTCCGAGCATCCGGATGTCTCTGGACGGGCTGAACCGCCTACCGAGGTGTCGGGCGGACGTCAACGGAGTCGAGTTCAACCCGCGAGACCTCCTCGAGTGAGGCCTCCCCGAATCGGTCCGGGTACGACTCGAGCGTAGAGGGCGTAATCGTGGAATCCGTGAAGTTCAGATAATCCGCCATTCGCACGCCGTCGACCCGCCGCACGTTGTAGGCTTCTCGAAACCGGTGCCCGGGCTCCTCTTCTCGACCGAGACCGTAGGCGTACGCGAGGAAGTCCATGCTGCGGTCGGACGAGTTGAACCAGTACACGAACCGGTCTTGCCAGTCCTGACCGCCTCCTTCTTGGGCGAAGGTGACCTCCACCCGATGATACGGCGTGCCCCGAACGGTGTCGATCCCGAGGCGGCGTGCATTCACCGCCGGATCCGACAACTTGTAAGGGAGCAGCGCGAAATAGGCTACAGAGTTGACAGCCGTGTTCACGGCGCCCCGCTCATCGTCCGTCAGATCGACAACCTGGCCGTCCACCGTCCGGAACAGACTGTCGTTCGAGAGCACGTCCCGGACGCGGCGCCCCGTGGTGTCGATGAATGCGCGCTCATAGCGGAACCGCCCGTGATCGTGGAAGAGGCGAAACCGCGCCCCGCGGAAGGTAAACGCGACGACCGAAGTGTCGATGACCTGGCCGCCATGGGCGGAAATTGCCTCGGCGAGGATCGAATCTGCGGATACGGTACCTGCATTTTCTTGTGACGCGGAGGGGTCGTCCGACGTGCAGGCGGGGACGAGAAGCAGCAGCGCGATGACCGCACCGAGCAGGCCGCGACGCAGGTGTGGGAGGGTTGAAACCGGAGGCATAAATGGTTCGGGAAAGCCGTAAGAACGGTCTTGTGGAAAATACGTCCGGCGTCCCGGGGGCTCCGAGACGCCGGTACGGATCGTGGACCTGCCGGCCGTTCAGGTGCGTGCGCCGACGGGCCGTAGGTAGCCTTGCGTTACCGTGTGCGCCACTCCTCTAGGTCTGAGGTCAGCCCATCGAGACCGCGCGGCGCTTCGTCCATCGCGTTGGCGATTTCCACCGCACGCTCTGCCGTCTGAATAGCGGCGTCGTACGAACCGTTCTTCGCCTGCAGGCGCGCCTTCACGGCGAGGCCGGGAAACGTCTCTTCCATCTGAAGCGACGCGTCCACCCAGGTCAGCGCTTTTTCCGTCAACAGGTCGTTCTGAAGGGCATATCCCGCGTACCGAAGCGGCACCTGCCGGTTTTCCGCCGTCTCGACCGCGGTGTCTCCCCGCTCGGCGATGATATCGCGCGTATCCAAGCTGATGTCGAGCGGGACGTGCGTTTCGTCCCACATCAGCGTCAGCGTCGCGGAGGTATCGGTGATATTGGAAAAGCCGAAGGTAAGGCGCTCGTGCATGGGACCGGACTCGGGCTCCGCCGTCACGCGTACGACATCTTTGCTCTCATCGTAGTTGTAGGCGCCCCACTGCTCCACTGTATCGTTCAGAATGATCGTCCACTCGTCCTCGCCCGGCACGGTGAAGAAGCTGTAGGTGCCGGCGTCAACGGTTGTGCCCTGAATCGTTACGGGCGTTGAAAAAGCGATGGCCGTGGCCTCATTGGCGCCCGTGCGCCAGACGTCGCCATACGGCACGAGGCTGCCGAACACGTCGCGGTCGCGCACAGCCGGGCGTCCATAATGAACATCAATTGTGGTGACGCCGATGGACTGGCTGATGCTGGCATTTGGACTTACGCGCGGCAGAATGGACCCGCGTTCCTGGGCCGTTGCGGTGTCTGGAACGGCGAACGCGAGGAGGGCGAGAATGCAAAGGCAACTCGTGATCCGGGTAACCCGACGAAAGGTCGACATGATCGGAATCAAGGAAAGCGAGGGATCTGGGTGAAAGTGATGCACAGTGCAAATCATTTGGTCGTGTGCACGCCGGTTGGTGGCCACGGGTTCGATCCGTGAATGGATGGTTGCGTTCAGACGCATCGAACGAGGCAGGCGCCTACCATCCGTTCAGCCAGAGGAGCGCTGCGTTGAGGGCGGTAGCATAGGCGACCCACGCCAGGTACGGCCAGAGAAGCCACCCCGCCCACCGATGGCACTGGCGGAACCGGCGGAGCGTCACGCCGAGCGCGATGAGCAGCAGCAGGATGACAATCAGGCCGCCGCCGATGGATTGGAACCCGAAGAAAACGATCGACCACGCCCCGTTCAGCACGAGCTGAATCGCGTACGCAGCCAGAGCCATCTGGACGGTCGCGCGCCTCGGGCCGCGCGTCCACACCAGCCAGGACGCGATCCCCATGATTGCATACAGTGAAATCCAGACCGGGGCAAAGACGACATCCGGCGGCGTAAACCACGGTTTCGTCAAGGTCGGGTACCACGTGGTGACGGACGACTGCGTCGCCACCGCGGCTACGGCCCCGACGGCCTCCGGGATCAGCACGGCAACAACAAACGCGACGATGCGACGAACCATTTCCTGCTGAATCCAAGAACATGCTTACGATGAGGCGACCTACGTCTGGCGCCTACCCTACCGTCGAGGCAGTGGGCATGGCATGAGAGCGTTCACCCGTACGCTTCATCGGGATCGAACGCCATCTCTCCGACTTCCTGCCACCCGTCGTTCGAGGCGCGGCGGTAAAAGCAGGAATGGTGTCCGGTGTGACAGGCCCCTCCCTCCTGCATCACTCGAAACAGGAGGGCATCCCCGTCACAGTCGAGGCGCACCGACCGAACCGCCTGCGTGTTTCCGCTGGTAGCGCCTTTGACCCAGACCTCTTGCCGCGAGCGACTCCAGTACGTCATTCGCCCGGTTTCGAGCGTCATGGCCAGCGTCTCCTTGTTCATGTAAGCCATCATCAGGACGTCGTCGGTCTCGTGGTCCTGGACAATGGCGGCCACCAGGCCGTCTGCGTTGAACTGAACGGCTTCAAGCAGTGAGGCGGGTGTGTCAATCATTCGTCGGGGCTGTGGACAGGGGAAGATGCGGCGGTGGGCTCCCGGGTCGCGTCGGATTCCGAGGAGACGGGGTCTGCGGGATCGGTGGGCCGGGACATCGAGGCGTCGCTCTTGGGCTCCGGCTCCCCGAACCATCGCGGCGGGTCATACCCGTGCCCGCCCCAGGGATGGCAGCGCCCGAGGCGATAGATCGTCAACACGAGTCCCCGGATGGCGCCGTACTCACGGAATGCCTGTATGCTGTAGGTTGAGCACGTCGGCTGAAACCGGCACGTCGACGGGAGGTGCGGCGACACAAGAAGCTGATAGCCCCGAACCAGCCCAATGAACAGCAGTCTCGGGATTCGCGTCAAAAAGGTCAATACGTAGCGCATGGGCGCGGACGAGCCGTGGCGGCAACAGATGCGGCAAGATAAACGCTCCCCTCTCCCGGTGGTTCGGCTGACTACCGGTACGCGTCTTCCCCGGAAACCTCCCGGCCTCTTCACTCCAGACGTCCGCGCCTCCGGCACAATCGCGGACGCACCGTGTACGGATTGATCGGTTGCCGGTCCTCCCGGTCACCCGCTCCTGCTCCGTACCACCGTCCCCATTCCCGTCCCGCATGGCCGACCGCACGCCGCGCCTCTACAATACACTCACCCGCACGACAGAGGCGGTAGAGCCCCGAGAAGAGGGCCATCTCCGGTTTTACAGCTGCGGTCCGACGGTTTATAACTACGCGCACATCGGCAACTTTCGGTCGTTCCTCACCGCTGATCTGATTCTGCGAACGGCCCGAGCGATCGGCTGGGAGACAACCTATGTGAGCAATATCACCGACGTCGGTCACCTGACGCAGGACGACCTGGTGGATCCGTCCGGGGAAGACCGGATGGCGCAGGCGCTGGAACGGGAAGGGGAGCGCTTTGCCAACATCTACGACCTGGCGCGCTATTACAGCGACGCCTTGCTCCGCGACTGGCACGCGCTCAATCTACGAGATCCGGACGTCCGCCCCCGGGCCACCGAGCACGTTACGGACCAGCTCGAGGCCGTCATCAAGCTGGTCGACAGCGGCCACGCCTACGTCACGGATAAGGGCGTCTACTTCTCCGTCGAAACGGCGCCGGACTACGGGAAGCTAAGCGGCAACCGGGAGGCAGAGCAGCTGCAGGCCACCGAGCGCGACATCGTCGAGGACGAGGGCAAACGCGACCCTCGGGACTTTGCACTCTGGAAGCTCGACGAGAACCACCTCATGAAGTGGCACAGTCCGTGGGGATGGGGATACCCGGGCTGGCATATCGAGTGCAGCGTGATGGGCATGCGCTACCTCGGCGATCAGTTCGACCTGCACGCCGGAGGGGAAGACCTCATTTTCCCCCATCACGAGTGCGAGGTCGCGCAGAATGAAGCGCTCGCCGGTCATGAAGTCATCCCCTACTGGGTTCACACGCGTTTCCTGCAGGTTGAGGGCGAGAAGATGTCGAAGTCGAAAGGCAACTTCTACACCGTCCGCGACCTGATTGCCCCGGACCCGGACGACGAGCACGTACCGGATGCCATCCGGCAACAGGGTGGGGTCGACCCGCTCGCTCTCCGCTACGCGTTGCTGAGCGGACAGTATCGGAAGCCGTTTAACTTCACGCTCAAAACGCTGCGAGACAGCGCTCGGGCCGTAAAACGGTACCGGGACGTGCAGGCGCGGCTGGACGAGGCGCTGCAGTCGACCTCCGAGACCGCCGCAGCCACCGGTCTCGCGGAGTCCCTGCGCGAGAGCTACGAGGAGGCGCTCGACGCGATGTGCGACGACCTGAATACGCCGGGATCGCTGGCGGCCGCACTGAAGGGAGTGAAAGCCATCGAGCAGGCCGACTCGCTCTCGGCTGCTGACGCCCGGACTGCAACCGAATGGCTCCACGATATCAATAACCTGCTCGGCATCGTTGAGCCGCAGCATGCTGCGACCGAGCGGACCGGCGGATCTGACGGGGACGATGACTTTGCCGAACAGGTTGAATCCCTGATCCGGGAACGCGCCGACGCAAGGTCAGCCGGCGACTACGACCGAGCGGACGCCATCCGTGACGAGCTGGACGAGATGGGTGTTGAGGTGAAAGACAACCCCGACGGCACCACATGGGAACGAAAGGGCCTCTAGTCCCCTGTTCAGCCCCGGTCTCACGGAAACAACGGGCGAGAATTGAGTACCCCAAAATAGTCCCTGTCGGCCCTCTCGGCTACGGCCAAAAGGCCGTGACCCGTGGTGACCCGCCTGAGTGAACAACTAGCTCCGGGACTCCAAAACGCATTCCCGGAATCCATTTTTCTCATCAAACCACACAGTTCTGTGTCTGACGACGCCACCAACGACTTCGACGCCATTGTTCAATCTCTCGTTGACGAACGCGAGGAAGCCCGGGCAGAGGGCGACTACGATCGTGCCGACGCTATCCGGGAGAAACTGGACGACCTCGGCATCGTCGTGATGGACGATGACGGCGACACAACCTGGCGCCGGGAGGAAGCGTGAGGAAAATGGGGAATGCAGAATGAAGAAGTCGGAATGTAGAATGCGGAATGAGGAATTCGAGCCGAACGACGTGGAGGCCGACGTCAACGCCAGTTGGTAGGCCACAAAGCACAGTGAAGGACACGGTCAATGCCCGTTTGGTCGTCTGTTCGGTGTTTGCATACGTGAGCACAGCGCCAACTTCTCCCGCTTACGCGTTCCCCGTCCCCTCAACCTTCTCGAACGCATAACGCATCCGTCCTAATTCGAGACGCCCCGCCCACCGACACGACCCCATGCCGCTTTACGACCTTCCGCAGCGTCCGCGTCGCCTTCGCCAGACCGGAAACATGCGCCGCCTTGCCCGTGAGACCCGGCTGTCGACGGATCACCTGATCCAGCCGCTGTTCGTGATGGCCGGAGAGAAAGAGCGGCAGCCGATCGGCTCCATGCCGGGACAGGACCGGCTGACGGTCGACCAGCTGGTTGAGGAGGCACGCACGCTGGATGACCTTGGCATCCCCGGGATCGCGCTCTTTCCGAAAATCCCGGACGATCGCAAAACGACCGACGCCCGGCACGCGGTCGATCCAGACGGGCTGTACCCGCGCGCCATCCGCGCAGTTAAAGCGGAGGTCCCGGACATGCTCGTGATCACCGATACGGCGCTCGACCCGTACAACAGCGACGGCCACGACGGAATCGTCCGCGACGGAGATATCGACAATGACGCCACGCTCGACGTGATGTGCCAGATCGCCGCCGTACAGGCCGACGCCGGCGCCGACATCGTCGCACCCTCCGACATGATGGACGGGCGAATCGGTGCCATCCGCACCGCCCTGGACGAAGCCGGGCACACCGAGACGGCTTTGATGTCCTACACAGCGAAGTACGCGTCGGCGTACTACGGTCCGTTCCGTGACGCCCTCGACTCCGCCCCGCGCCGCCGCGAGGGGGTGCCCGTCGACAAGGCAACGTACCAGATGGATCCGTCCAACAGCGACGAGGCACTCCGTGAACTTCGGCTCGACCTGGAGGAAGGCGCAGACTTCGTGATGGTCAAACCGGCGCTGCCCTACCTCGACGTGATTCGACGCATGAGGGAGCACAGCGACGTCCCCGTCGTCGCCTACAATGTGAGCGGCGAATACGCGATGATCCAGGCAGCCGCGGCGAACGGCTGGCTCGACGAACGCGCGGGGGCGATGGAAGCCCTAACGTCGATCCGGCGGGCCGGCGCCGACGTGATCCTGACGTACTTCGCCAAGAAGGTCGCCCGGTGGCTCGCCGAGGCATAGCACGACGCAGCTCAGGAAGCGAGTTCGTTTCCGTCGCGAAACGTCGATACGGTCGCTGAATGCATCATTTGTTTCGTTTCCGCAAACACACGTGAGCGTAACAACCGGGCGATGCAGAAGTCGTTTGGCCGGGGCAAATTGTCTTTTCCTACTGACAGCCCCCTTCTGATGAAACGACTCGGTATTCTTGCCGTCGTCCTTCTCTTCCTCTCGGCCTCGGCGCCGAATGTAACGCAGGCGCAGTCGCCGGCCTGGCAACACCAGATCTACTTTAACAGCGGTCCGCAGTTTGTGACCGGTGAATTCTCGGATGCGTACAAGACCGGCCTCGCCATTGACGGTGGCTACTATTATCGGGCCTCCGACGCGTTCTTCATCGGTATCGCCGGCGGGTATCACCAGTTCGTCGGAAAGAATGGTGCATCCGACGTCGACATCATCCCGGTGCACCTGGCAGCGAAGTACAACTTCTCCCTGACCGGGATTCAGCCGTACATCGGCCTGGAAGGTGGTCCGAGTTTCGTGGATAACGGAGAGAGCGAAACGCGGTACGGTGTCTCGCCCCGCCTCGGCGTCCGCATCCCGCTTTCGCGCGGGTTCGACCTCGACCTGAACGTGAAGTACAACGTGGTTGTGGACGATGGCGACAACTTCACGTACGTGGGACTGAACGGTGGACCGGCGTACGTTCCGGATCGCCAGCGCCTACGCTAGCGGAACCGCATCACCCACGTCGCAGCATCCAAGGGCCCCGGTCGTCTTCGGTCGGGGCCCGTTTTGTATGTCTCCTGCACACCATGCATTCGGTCGCGATCGGACAGGTAGACGAGAAGAGTCGCCAGATCTTGCAAACTCTGCCCGACTGCCTGTCAATTGCCGCCCCTTCCCCCTACCTTTCAACGATTGAAACTCTCGGCCCACGGAATCCACAATCGACGGTAAACACATGGCGATCGAAGTTACGCATATCGACTACGGCGACCTGAAGGGCGGGCTTGTCCGCATGATGGAACGCTTCAAGGAAGAGGGAACGCTGACGGGTGAACCCGAGGAAGACGATCGCCTGCGTGAAGACCCAAACGCAGCGCTTTTGGGCCTGCTGTACGACCAGCGGGTCCGCGCCGAATTCGCCTTCACCGGCCCGCTCCGCCTCAAGGACCGGCTGGGACACCTCGACATGGCGAAGATCGCGGCGATGGACTTTGACAAGTTTCAGGACCTCTTCGCGCAGAAGCCGGCCGTCCACCGGTTCACGAACAAGATGGCGGAGAACACGCAGAAGGTAGCCGCCATGCTCGTGGACGACTACGACGGGGACGCGTCGAATATCTGGAACGACGGCGCGGATCTGGACACGATCGAGAAGCGGATTCGAAAATTCCCTGGCTTCGGGAAGGGCAAGGCATCCAAGATCAAGTACGTGCTTCATTACTTCGGCCATCGGGACTTTTCCGACGACTGAGCCAGCGTTCCATCTAGCTTATCACACGCCTCACGCCGATCCGGCGTGAGGCGTTTGTGTTTGCCACTCGTCGGTACGGTTGCCCGTTTGCCATTCATCGGCCGGGACGAACCGTTCGTTTCATCGTGTGTGACGATCTCATACCTGCAGGCACGGCTGCGTGCGCGGCATCTACCGGCTACATAATGTCTTAACAGACAGCTCTCCCGCCGCTCCCACCTCTCTCCATGCCGCGTTCCGGATGTCCTTCTATGTACCCTGCTGTCCGCGACCTGTGCGTGGTCGTGGCGGTCGTTATCGTCGCCGGGGCATGCACGCCGGAGCGTTCCGTGCCGGATCCGGTCGATGCCCCGACGTCCTTTTCCCGTAGCGGGGCTGAAGAGCGCGTTGATCGGTGGCGGGAAACGTTCGGGGACGCCTCGCTAAGCGCTGCCGTCGACACCGCTCTTGCCCGCAACTTCACCCTGCAGGCAGCCTGGTCGCGCCTGGAGCAGGCGCGCGCCGTGCTCGACGCTGAGCAGGCC
Source organism: Bacteroidota bacterium (assembly GCA_009908725.1). Classification (GTDB taxonomy): domain Bacteria; phylum Bacteroidota; class Rhodothermia; order Rhodothermales; family Salinibacteraceae; genus Longibacter. The sequence continues at coordinate 22,684 of JAAAOT010000313.1, forward strand.
GGACTCCTGCCCCGCATCGACGCCTCGGCGTCCGCAGAAACGGAGCGCCGCTCGGAGGATGCCGCGGGCCGCAACCCGAGTGCGCGCGACCTCGAACTCGGCGTCATGGCATCGGACGAGATCGACCTCTGGGGGCGCATTCGAGCCCGGACGGACGCCGAACGCGCTCGGGCCGAGGCTACCCTGGCCGACTACCGGGCCGCGAGCCTGTAGTTGAGCGCAGAGATCACCCGCACGTGGGTCCGACTGGCGGAGGCGCGGCGCTAGGTCGACGTGTCTCGCGAACAGATCGAAACCAACCGCCAGGTCCTCCAGCTCCTCCGTGAGCGCGTCAGCACGGGACAGATCCGGAGCGTCGACATTCTTCGGCAACGACAGCTCGTCGCAGCGTCTGAGTAGGATCGGTCGGCGGCTCGGGCCCGGGCGGGCGTGCTTGAGCACCAGTTCGCTGCGTTGCTCGGCAGCCCGCCCCCGCGCCTGCCTGTTGCCGGACCAGACTCCCTGCCGGCGCCGGCGCCATCCCCTGAGAGCGGCGTGCCGGCGGACCTCATCCGCCGCCGCCCGGACGTCCGCGCCGCACGCCTTCGCGCCGAGGCCGCCGACCGTGACCTCGCGGCCGCCATGAGCGATCGATATCCCCGGCTGACGCTGTCCGCCTCTGCCGCAACATCCGCCCAGGCGGCCGAAGACCTTTTTGATAACTGGGTGTCGGGGATCGCGGGCAACCTGCTGGCACCACTCTTCTACGGCGGAGAGCTGCAGGCAGAGGTCGACCGAACCGAGGCACGGAAGCGCGAACTCGTCTACGACTACGGGCAAACCGTCCTTCAGGCGTTTCGGGACGTAGAAGATGCCCTGACGCTGGAGGCCCGGCAGCGCGAACAGGTGCTGCAACTCCAGCAGCAGGCCGACCTCGCACAACAGGCCTACGACCAGCTGCGGGTTCAGTACCTGAACGGCTCCGGCTCATACCTCGACATGCTGACCGCCCTCCGAGACATCCAGCGACTGGAGCGGGAACTGCTGACGGCACGGCGCCTCCTGACCGAAGACCGGATCGCCCTCTACCGGGCACTGGCCGGTTCGTTTACCACCCAGCGCGAGCAGACCGACCCATAGCATCGCGGTCGCGTCCGCGCCTTTTCCCTGAATCTCGACGGTCCCATCATGGCTACTTTGTTCTCCGACCGATCCGATGGCTGGATCCGAACGGCGCTCGTCTGCGCGGGCATCCTCGCCGGTGCCACTCTCCTGATGGCGCTCATTTTCGCAACCGAACCGCAGGCGCAGACGTCCGGCGCCACGAAGGAAAGCGCTATGCTCGTTGACGTCACGACGCTGCAGCCGGACACCGTCCGCCCCGTGATTCGCGCAATGGGTACGGTTCGCCCCGTGGAGGAGGTGGTGCTCAGCCTGCGCGTTGAAGGTCAGATCGTGACCCGTTCGGAAGCCTTCGATCCGGGACAGGACGTGCCGGAGCGCGAACTCCTCGTCCGAATCGATCCCTCGGATTACCGCAACACGCTGCAGCAGCGCCGCAGTGAACTTCAGCAGGCCGAATCGGACCTCCAACTGGAGATGGGACGGCAGAACGTAGCCGAACAGGACTATCAGCTGCTCGACGACACTCTTTAGGCCGCAAACCGCGACCTTGTCCTCCGCCGACCGCAGTTCCGGGCCGCTCGCTCAGCCGTATAGTCGGCGCGGGCCGCCGTCGAACAGGCGCAACTCAACCTGGAGCGGACGGCCATCCGGGCCCCCTTCGACGCCCTCGTTCTGGAGCGCAATGTGAGCACAGGCTCGCAGGTCCAGCCCGGCGATCCAATCGCACGAGTCGTCGGACGGGACCGGTACTGGGTCGAGGCGACGGTACACTCTCGCAGATGCAGTGGCTGTCCACGGTCGCATCCATGGACGACGCCGCCTCGCGCGATGCAATCGTTCGCATTCAAAATCGAACAGCGTGGCCCGAGGGAACGCACCGCGAGGGCTACCTGGCGCGTCGCATCGGGGCGCTGGAGGACCGCACCCGGATGGCGCGGCTGCTGATCGCCGTCACCGACCGGATGAAAGCATTTCAGGACATCGACCAGGCGGTGAACCGCATCCGCACGTTCCCCGACGACATCGAGGAACCCGAGGTGCAGCTCGAATCCAACCAGCACGAGGTGATGACGATCGGGCTGTACGGAGAAGCGGACATCTGGACTCTTCGAAAGCTGGCCGAATCAACGCGGGATCAACTCCTCAGCACCGACGGCATCACGCAAGTCGAAATCGGGCACGTCCCCGACTACGTGACGCATGTCGAAATTCCCCGGTCACGCCTCCGCGAGTACGGCATGACGCTTGGCTAGGTGGCACAGCTCCTTGCCGCGTCCAGTGACAACGTGCCGGCGGGCGCGGTCGAGACGAGCGACGGGGAAATCCTCCTTCGCATGCAGGAGCGGAAGCAATGGGCGGACGAGTTCGGCAACATCGAGGTCATCCCCTCAGACATCGGCGCCAACGTCACCCTCGCCGATATCGCCACGATCACCGACGGCTTCGCGGAGACCGGCTTCCACGGCAAGTTCAACCGGCAGCCGACGGTCGACCTTCAGATTTACCGGATCGGCGATCAGTCGCCACTCGACATTGCGGAAAAAGCGACCGGCGTGCTGGAAACCGCCGTGTCGTCGTTTCCACCGCGCGAGACCTACCGGATCGATAGCAACACGGCCGACGATTACCGGCAACGCCTCTCCCTGCTCACGGAAAACGGCGTGCTAGCTGTCATCATCGTTCTCTTTATCCTGGCGCTGTTCCTCGATCTGCGCCTCGCCTTCTGGGTGATGATGGGCATGTCGATCTCCTTCATCGGCGCGATTCTGACGAACATTATCGCATTCATCCCCCCTCCTCTTCATCCCCGGTACGACGGGCAAATACTGGTGGCCGTTGCCCGCGGTCGTCATTGTCGTACTTGCGGTTTCACTGCTGGAGGCGCTCTTCATTCTCCCCGCCCACCTGGCGCACAGCTCCGGCACGGCACACTACACCCTGACGAAGCGCATTGAAGCCGGACAGCAGGCTTTCGCGCGCCGCTTCAAGCATTTCGTCAACACGCACTACCGATCCTTTCTCGATGCCTGCCTGAAGGCGCGGTACATCACGCTTACGGGGTCCGTCGGCCTCCTCCTGGTGGTAGCAGGCTACGGCTACAGCGACCACATGGGGATAGTGCTGATGCCGGAGGTGGCTGCCGACGAGATCGAGGCCGGCGCCAGTCTGCCCGTCGGCACGACCGTCGACCAGGCCGCACGGGTCGCCGAGTACATCACGGATGCGACGTACCGCATGTTTGAGGAAAACGACCTGCATCGCGTCGCCGACGGGATCAAGACCAACGTGCGTGGGCAGAACTTCATCGACGTTCAGATCGTGATGAAGCCGCCGACGGGGCGGGACATGTCGGCCCAGGAGGTGATCGAGCTGTGGCGCGACGAGATCGGTGACATCCAGGGACTCGACCAGATCACGTTCGAGGCAGAACGCGGCCCCGGCGGGTATCGACAGGACATTAGCGTCGACCTCAGTCATTCGGACATCAACGTCCTGGAAAATGCGAGCGAGACCTTTCTGGCGTGCGTCGAATCGTTTGCCGCCACCCGAGACGTGAACGACAACTACAATCGCGGGAAGGCCCAGTTCGACTTCACGCTGCTGCCCGAGGGCCGCCGCCTCGGTCTAACGTCGGCGATGGTCGGCGAACAGATCCGAAACGCCTTCTTCGGAGCGCTGGCCAAGCGTCAGCTCCGCGGCAAGAACGAGATTGAGGTCCGCGTCAAGCTTCCCCGTGAACAGGGGAAAGACATATACCACCTCGAGGATTTCGTCCTGCAAACGCCCGCGGGGACCGAGGTGCCGCTGCTGGACGTCGTTCAGGTCCAGGAGGGGGAGGCGTTCACCTCCATCAATCGCCGGGACGGCCGCCGGGTGGTGACCGTGAGCATGGACGCGGATCCCCCGAGTGCGGTGGGGCGCGTCATCGAAGCGTTGCGAGCGGACGTGCTGCCGGAGCTACGGTCGCAGTTTCCCGGAATGACGTGGAGCTTCAGGGAAGCCAGGCCGACATGCGCGAATCGACGCAGGCGCTCTGGGGCGGGTTCGCGCTGGCGATGCTCGTGATTTACGCCCTCCTCGCCATCGCCTTCAACAGCTACACCCAGCCGCTCATCGTCATGGGCGCCATCCCGTTCGGGCTGGTCGGTGCGGTGATCGGACACATCCTGCTCGGCTACGACCTTTCACTCGTCAGCCTCATGGGCGTCATCGCGCTGTCCGGCGTGGTGCTGAACCACTCGCTCATCATGATCGACTACGCCAACCGGCAGCGGCGAGACCGGTCCGTATTCGAGGCGGTCAAGGAGGCCGACGTCCGCCGTTTCCGCCCCATCATCCTCATGACGCTCACCACATTCGGCGGCCTCTCGCCCATTATCCTGGAGCGATCGAGTCAGGCCTATCAGCTCATTCCGATGGCCATCTCGCTCGGCTTCGGCATCGTCTTCGCGACGTCGATCATCCTCATTATCGTCCCCTGCCTGTATCTCGTTCTTGAGGATCTGACGACGGCGTAAGGGGAGAGGTGAGGGCGAAATTCGAATGGCGAAGTTTGAAGGGCGCAGTGCGAAGGGCGCAGTGCGAAGGGCGAAAAGCACAGGTCGAAGTTCGAAGGTCGAAGTTCGAAGTGGACACCTCGGCGGCTGGCCGTTTTCCTTCGACGTGAGCGGTACCGGGATCGTTATGCGTCGCATTTGTCGGCGACGTTGTCCTGATAGATATCGCGGCACATCCGGATGCTGTCGTGGGCGCATTCCGTGCGGCAGAACTGCTCGACGTCAACGTCCCGGTGCATCACTGCTGGTAAAAAACGCATTCGATCTCACGCACCTCGTCGCGGGGCAGGTCGCCGATGTTCTGGTCGTCGCCCTGAACGAAACCGTTTGAGAGACGCAACAAGATGGCAGCACCAAGCCGGCGTGCGTGACCGTGTGGGATCGACCGCCTTGCCGGCCGTTCTGGATCTGCTTACTGTCAGCCGTGGCCCCCGGAACGTAGCAATATGGCCCGCGGCTCGCCTTTTCGCCCCTCGCACCAAAGAGGCCACTCCGAAGTACGGAGCGGCCCCGGCATCTTTGGTCTATGCGTTTTGATCAGGCCAGCTTTTTCATGAGGGCCCCGAAGAGAAGGAGCACCGTTCCCAGGATGGTTGCGAAGGGCGGAATCGGAATCAACACGAAGACGACGCTGGCTAACATAACCCACGAAGAAGCACTCATAGGACGGTGTGCGATCTATGCGGAAGGTTATTACAGGTGGAAGCACATCCTCCTTCGAAGGAGGCGCGCGTGATCGTAGCCACAGCCGCTCGACCCGGCCGGTTTCGACATAGATGAACGATTCCCGTAACTCGCAGGACGCTGCCATGTCGACGGGGGCATGAAGAAATCAGGCTGATCCTCCCATTCGAAGGCACTTCGACGCGTCCTCGGCCCCTCACGGCCTCGTGTGCACGAATCTCGCGTGTACGCATCCATGCACGCCGGCATATAGAAAACCGCGCGCCGGTTGGACTTGAACGCGAGAGGAGACGCAGGCGGGTATGCCGAGCACGTTCGGGATGGTCGCCCACGCGGATACACTTATTCGCCGAGGGTCGAAACGGGATCGCCCAGTGTGTCGGCGAGGTAGAGCATCTGAACGAGAACGATCACCGTGACCGCGAGCGGTGTCGCCATCAATACGCCGATGGCACCCGCCAGAATACCCATGATCAATTGTGCGCTGATGAGCACGCCCGGCGGGATCGAAACGGCACGTTCCTGGATGAGGGGCGTGATGAGGTTGCTTTCCAGAAACTGCACCGCGCCGTACACGATCAGCACGTAGAGCACCTTCGTCGGGCTGTCGGCCAGGGCCACCAGTCCCGCCGGAATCACGGCCACGATCGGACCGATGTAGGGGACGAACGAGAGGAGCGCAGCGATCAGTCCGAGGACAATGGCGAGGGGTACCCCGGCGATCCAGAGGCCGACCGCCGTCAGGATGCCGACGACCGCCATGGATGCGACCCGGCCCACGAGCCACCAGCGTAACGCGACGCCCAGGGCCCGGAGTACGTCGCGGCCCCGCTCACGCCGCGCGGGGGGAAGCAGACGAATCGCTCCGTTGATGTACACGCCGGGTGCTGCCGCTGCGTAGACACCGATGATGACCGCGACGACGCCGCTGGTGATCACACCGACGACACTGGTCAGTCCCCCGGCGACGACGGACAGAAGCGACATTCCCTGGTCCGAGTTCGGGGCACTGGATAACAGGCTCTGCCCCCATTCATAGCGAGTGATGCCCGCCCGGATGCGATCCACAGCGTTCGGGATCCGCTCTCCCAGTTGACTGATCTGATCGCCGATTCTGGGCCCCGCGAACCATCCTGATCCGACACAGAAAACGAGAAGGGCGATCACGACAAGGCCCAGACACCACCCGCGCGAGATGCCCATGCGCTCGTGCAGTTGCGTCGTCAGCCCATCGAGGAAAACGGCCAACAGAATCCCGGCGAAGATCAGAAGCAGGACGGTCGCCACCTGTCGAAGCAACAACACGGCGACGACAAGGGCCAGAAGAACGCCTCCCCCAGTGAGAGCACGCCGCGTGTAAGACGAAGGGTCCGTATCCATGTGTGCCGTATCCGATGTGCTGGGAAGAAGTGAAAACGACGAGCGGATCCAGGCGAACCGCGGTGGGGTGTTCAATCAACCTGATGTTCAGGATTCATCCCGCCCGCGTCGGCGGTACCGCGATTCGTATATGTCCATAAATTGTCCGGGCGACCGTGACGGTCAAACGGACGGTCTCGATGGTGCCAGAGCAAAGGGTGGGAATGGCGAAAGGGAAAGTGCGTCCTCGAACAGGAGGCGCGGGCCGTCGGGACTCTGTCCCCGCAACCGGGATGAAACCCACAGGCCAGATGCTTTCGATCGGAGGCCCGACCCGGGTGCCCGACGGCGTCGCGGACGGCACACGCGCATTGCACCGCTCGTTACCCCGAAAGGAAGTACATCAGGAGGCCGCCAACCAGCCAGACGTAGGACGCAAGGGCCAGCCAGAAGAGGATTCGCTCCAGCACGCCCTGCTCCCCGCCATGATCATGGCCCTTATCCTCCGACGCCTGCCCGGTGAGACCCAGGTAAACCAGTGCGCCGGTCATGACCAGGAAAACGAGGTTTAGAACGAACGTATAGTTGACGGAAAAGAACGTTCGGTCGATGATCGACTGACCACGGCCCGTGGGAAGCAGTCCCGAGAATGCGAGCCCGCCGTGCATCAACATCGCTGCACCGACGAGTGCGACGAGGAGCGTGAGGGCGATGTAAAGCGACATCTTCCAGCCGTAATACGCTGCGTTGATTCGGAGCACCGGAAAGACCACAAGGTCGCTGAAGATGAATGCCATGACGCCGGCGAAGGAGACGCCGTTTGCGTACAGAACCGCGGCCAGTGGGATGTTGCCCATCGAACCGATGAACGTGAAGAATGCCGCCACCGGCCCCACCAGCACGTGCTCAATCAGCGCCCATGCGCCGACGCCTCCGTCTTGTCCTGCCCCGATGAACAGCGTCTGGAAGAAGGACGTCGGTACGAAGACGGCGATGATGCCGGCCACCGTAAATCCGACGGTCACGTCTTTCCATACCATATTCCACTCCATGAAGTAGCGCTTGGCCACCCGCTGCCAGCCTTTGCGCGTGCGGATGCGACGGCGCCAATCCGGAATCTCGTCATCGTCCTCCCCGCCTCCCTTGTCGAGGCGCTCCCGTACCCTTTGCATGAGACCATCCGGGTAGGTGAGTCGCACGAAGCCCCACATGGTGCCAATCAGCAACAGCCCGCCGACGTACTCGCCGACCACAAACTGCCAGCTCAGGAAAACGGCGACCACGATGCCGAGCTCGATGACAAGATTTGTGGAGGCGAGAAGGAAAGCGAGCGCTGGAATCAAACCCGCCCCCTTCTTGATGAGCGACTTCGTGGTGGCCAGTGCAGCGAACGAGCACGAACTGGAAATAAACCCGAAGAACGTTCCGAGTCCGACACTCTTCGCGCCGGCTTCGCCCATGGCCTGCTGCATGCGCTCCTGCGTGACAAACACCTGGATCATGCTGCTTACGACGTAGCCGAGCACAAAGGCCCAGAGCGCCATCAGAAAAAACCGAGCGTGGTATAGGCCGCTTCGCCCCACAGGTGAAGGAAGCCGTTCTCCATACTACGCTGTTTTTCCTGTTATGAAAGGAGTTTCGTTTCCAGAAAAAGCCAGGCTATACGCTGCCCCTGTTTCCACGGAGCGGTACGCACGGGCCGTTTTCCCGATGAATACCGTTCATTGGCGTCCAGAAAATGACGCGTCGGGATACGTCGCGAACGCCGATGCGGTATGTCGAGGTGGCTCTGGGTTGTTGATGTCTCAGACCAGGATCCTCTTGCGATGATTTGGTCGGTGAGTCAAGCATCCCGGTGCGTCGACACTGCGACGTACTCCCGGACGTATCGCAGGCACCGGTACGTCGTTTCATCTCATACTCGTTGCAGCCCCCCTCTTGGTAAGGTCATTACAGTTGCCTGGAGGCGTCATCTGATCGGTCCCCCCAATAAATCGGTCGCCCGGGGCCGACCGCCCGAAGTGTCCTTCGCCGGGCTAACGGTTGATCCGTGCGCGAGCGCCTCAGGCATTACGCGGAGTTGCGGACGGACCGTGGGAGACCTCGTCCACGGAGTCGGAGTCGTTGTCAGGCGTGCCGTCTCCTCCGGGTCCCGCAAGCGTATCGCGCAGACGTACGCGATGGATGAGCATATACGAGGCGGGAAGGACGACGAGCGTCAGCAGCGCAGCGCTGGCGAGGCCGCCGACCATCGGCGTGGCGAGACGCTGCATGACCTGCGCCCCGGTGCCGGTCGCAAACATCAGCGGCAGGAGACCGAAGAACGTCGTGAAGACGGTCATCAGCAGGGGACGCACACGCATCACGGAGCCCTCTTGCATAGCATCCCGGAGGGCCTCAACCGAGACGAGCTGGCCGCCCTCGCGGTACCGCTCGATGGCCTCGTCGAGGTAGACCAGCATCACGACGCCCGTTTCCGCCGCGAGCCCGGCGACGGCAATAAATCCGACGCCGACGGCGATGCTCATGTTGAAGGAGAGCGCCCACATCAGCCAGATCGCCCCCACGGCGCAGAACGGCAATAGCCCAAGCAGCAGCGCCGACTTCATCGCGCTACGGAAATGCAGAATAAGCAGCAAGAAAATGATGGCGAGCGTGACGGGCACCAATAGTTGCAAGCGTTCATTGGCGCGTTCCATGTACTGATACTGCCCGCTCCAGGTGAGCGCGTACCCCGCCGGGAGTTCGACGTTGTCGCGAACCACCTGCTTCGCCGTCTGGACGTACGTACCCACGTCGGTACCATCCGTGATGTCGACAAAGATCCAGGCATTAGGACGGGCCTGCTCGCTCTTGATCATCGGCGGACCTTCCACGCGGTCGAAGGAAGCGACCTGCCCGAGCGGCACCTCGCCGCCGCCCGGTAGCGGTACCCGCACATTACGTAGCGCCGGGATGTCGTTCCGGAGCGTGCGCGGATACCGGATGTTGACGGAATAGCGCTCCAGCCCCTCCACCGTGGTCGTCACCGGCATGCCACCGATGGCCGTTTTGATAACGTCCTGCACGTCACCCGTTGCGAGACCGTAGCGTGCGGCTTCGCGGCGATCTACCGTCACGTCGAGAAACGATCCCCCCATCACGCGCTCGGCGTAGACAGACTGCGTTCCATCGACCGGGCCGAGCACCGCTTCGATGCGTTCGCCGATCTGCTCGAGGGTTTTCAGGTCTTCCCCCGCCACCTTGATGCCAACGGGCGTCTTGATGCCGGTCGCCAACATGTCGGTGCGCGCCTCGATGGGCTGCGTCCACGCGTTGGTCAGCCCCGGGATCTGTAGCGCCGCATCCATTTCGCGGATCAGTTTCTGGCGCGTCATCCCCTCACGCCACTGAGCTTTCGGCTTCAATTGAATCGTCGTCTCCAGCATGGAGAGCGGCGCCGGATCCGTTGCCGTCTCCGCCCGCCCGGCTTTCCCGAACACCGACTCAACCTCGGGAAACTGCGCGATGATGCGGTCGGTCTGCTGCAACAGTTCTTTCGCTTTCTGCGGCGAGACGCCGGGGAGCGTCGTGGGCATGTAGAGAAGGTCACCCTCGTTGAGCGGCGGCATGAACTCCGAGCCGATCTGCGGGAAGGGCACGACCGTGGTCCCCAGCGTCATGCGCTGCACGGGTAGCAGCGTCACCAGCAGGATCAGGCCCGCGCCGACGAGCACAGTCCCCGGACGCCGCAGCACATGGCGGATCACCGGTCGATAGGCGCGAATGAAGAACCGAGCGACGGGATTGTCGGACTCGCGCCGGATGCGACCTTTGATAAAGGTGACCATCAGCGCCGGGACCAGCGTCACCGCCAGCAGCGACGCCGCGGCCATGGCGAACGTCTTGGTGAACGCCAGCGGCCGAAACAGGCGGCCTTCCACCTGCTGAAGGGTGAAGACGGGCAGGAAACTGACCGTGATAATGAGAAGCGAAAAGAACAGACTCGGCCCTACCTCCTTCGCAGCGGCGATGACGGCCTCGATGCGCTTCTCCCGACCGAGCGACACCGACGCTTCATGATCGTCGGTACCGGGCGATCCGTCCCCGTCCGCCGGGGGGCGCTCCTCCTCTCGTAAACGTTCCAGATGCTTGTGGGCGTTTTCCACCATCACGAGGGATGCGTCCACCATTACGCCAATGGCGATCGCGATGCCGCCGAGGCTCATCACATTCGCGTTGATACCGAGAAGCTTCATGACGAGCAGCGACGCCACAATCCCGACCGGAATGGTGATGAGCGCGACCAGAGCACTTCGAGCATGAAGCAGAAAAAGCAGGACTACGAGTCCTACGACGAGCATTTCCTCCAGGAGCTGCGTGGTGAGCGTGTCGATCGCTCTCTCGATCAGTGGACGGCGGTTGTACTGCGTCACCACCTCGACGCCGTCCGGCAGACTCGGCTTCAGTTCGGCCAATCGCGCCTCCACACGCTCGATCACCTCCATCGCGTTCTCGCCGCTTCGCATCACGACGATGCCGCCGACGACCTCGCCCTGACCGTCCACATCGGCAATGCCCCGCCGCAACTCCGGCCCGACCCGCACCCGTGCGACGTCTCCGATCGTAAGCGGCGTGCCGGACCGCGATGACAGCCCGACCGCGCGGATGTCGTCAACCCCCGTGAGATATCCCTTTCCCCGTACGATGAATTCTCGCTCACCCATCTCCAGCAGGCGTCCTCCAACGTCCTGGTTGGATCGCTGCAGCGCGTGGTGCACGTCCCGAACGGTTATACCGTACGCCGCCAGCTGCTGCGGATCGACGACGACCTGGTACTGTTTCTTGAAGCCGCCGACCGTCGCGATCTCGGAGACCCCGTCCACGCCCTGCAGCTCGTATCGCAGAAAAAAGTCCTGAATCGAACGCAGGTCTGCCAGGTCCCGCTGCCCGGTGGTGTCGCGAAGCGAATACTGGTACACCCAACCCACGCCGCTCGCGTCCGGCCCGAGTGCCGGCTTCGCGGTGTCCGGAAGGTCCTCGGACACGGTGTTCAGGTATTCCAGCACGCGACTTCGCGCCCAGTAGAGGTCGGTCCCATCTTCGAAGATGACGTAGACGAACGACGTGCCAAACATCGAGTAGCCGCGGACCGTCTTGGCAAACGGCACCGACATAAGCGACGTGGTAAGCGGATAGGTGACCTGCTCCTCGACAATCTTCGGCCCCTGACCGGGGTACTCGGTTTTGATGATGACCTGGGTCGGCGACAGGTCGGGGAAGGCATCAATAGGAAGGTTGATCGTGGCCCATGTGCCGGCCGCAGCAAGTAGCAGCGTCATGAGCCCGACGAGGAGCCGGTTGCGTGCGCTCCATTCGATGAGAGACGAAAGCATGGGGGACGGGGTCCGGGGAGAATATGCGACGTGAACGCGGGTGTGGGACGGCTCGCTACTGTTCAATCATGAGCGTTCCTCGGATCATGTCCATGCCGCATGCAAACGTGAAGGAGCCGCTTTCCTCCGGCGTCACGCGGATAGTGATCGCTTCGTTCATCGGCAGGTCGACCGCGTCGACGCCGAGCGCGGGGATCTGAACGTTCGTCGCGCAGGTGGACGTCGTTTTCCGGGTAAAGACGAGTGCGGTCTCGACGCCCTTCTCCAGATGGACGCGGCTCGGCTGAAAGCCCTGCTGCGTAACCGTGATCTCGACGCGACCGTCCGCTGCATGCGCGTGGACCGGACCTTTCGAAGCTCCCGCCGACGCGTCATGCGAGCCGGCGTGATCCATCTGGGCGGATGCATCCGGCGGGGCACCGGGGCCGGTGGTCATTCCGTCCATTTCCCCCGTTTCCCCGGAGTCCATACTCTCCCTCTCCATGCTGTCTCTCTGCGTGCTCTCACCATCGACGGATTCCGTCATGGCGGTCAGGGCCCCCTGAAGGCGGGCCTCCGAATCGATCAGAAACTGCGCGCTGGTCACGACGCGCTCCCCGCCGGTGAGGCCGTGGAGAATCTGCGTTTTGCCGGAGGCGGTGCGGCCCGTATGGACCGGCATCGGGCGAAAGCGCCCGTCTCCTTCGGCGACGATCACCACGTCCAGGTCGCCCGAGCTGACCACTGCCTCCTGGGGCACCACGGGGCGCGGATCCGTGGCGGCTCCGCGAACTTCGACGACAGCGTACATACCGGGCCGGAGTGTTCGATCGGTGTTCGATACCGTTAGGCGTGCTTTGACCGTTCGCGTCTGATCGTCCACCTCGTCGTAGAGGTAGTCGACCGTCGCCTGCACCGTCCGGCCTTGATCATAGGGAAGCGTGATGTTGGCGGCGCTGCCCTCACTGATCCACGAAAGATCCTGCTCGTAAACGTCCGCCATAAGCCAGAGCGAACTCAAGTTCGTGATCTGCATGAGCGTCTGCCCGGGCTGGATCTTTTGGCCTTCCGTCACGGATTTCTGCGTCACGGTCCCCCCTGCCGGTGCGTAAAACGTGAGCGCCCGGATCGGCGTCCGCGTCTCTTTCAAGCGGTTAATCTGTGCATCCGAGATGTCCCAGTACGATAGCCGCCGGCGAGACGCCTCGACCAGACGCCCGGCGGCGTCATCTCCCAGGCGCTCAGCGCTGCGGAGCGCGCTCAGGTATTCCTCCTGCGTCGCGACGAGCTCCGGACTGTAGAGATCGAAGAGCGGCTGCCCTTCCCGCACCCGGGCCCCGTCGTAGTCGACGTGCAGCTTATCAACCCACCCGCCGACCTTCGGGGCGACGGCCGTGGTCCGGCGCTCATTCACCTGGAAACGGCCCGTGGTCCGTACCCGCCGCTCCAGGGCTTCGACCTGCACCGTCGCCGTTCGGACCCCGATATTTTGCAGCGTGACGGGAGAAATCTGGACGGTTCCTTCGGGCCCCTGACCGCCCACAGACGTAGGCGTCAGCGCCATCCCACAGATCGGGCAGTTTCCGGGCTCATCCTGGATCACCTCCGGGTGCATGCCGCCCTGATAGACGGTGCCGTCGCCATCGGTGTCGTACGCTGCCAGGCCGGACGTAGCGGTCGACCCGTTAGCAGCGGTCGACCCGGCAGCCGTTGTATCGGAGGCCGGAGCCGTGCCCGCGACTGCCTTCTCCGCATCTTCGGGCGAAGAAAACGCCATCACGGCAACGCCAATTGCGACGCCGACCAGCAGAGCGACTGCGACGGATGCGGCGGTGGTGCGAGTAACTGTTTGCGTAGACATATGCGCGAAAGGGAGTAAGCAAGCTGAGAGACGACGGGCGAGCGACCGCTAGCGTCGACCGGGGAGGGCCGTCCGACCGGCGACGCGGTCCTGCTCAGCCTGTGTGGTGAGAAGTCGGGCGAAGATGGCGGCACGGTCGAGCCGCAACTGGAAGAGCGTTCGCTCGGCGTCCAGCACGTCCAAAAAATCGCTCTGACCGGTGCGATAGGCGCTGAGCGTTGCTTCGAGGGCCGTTTCTGCGCGAGGGATCAGCGTCTGATCCAGGATGCGAAGCTGCCGCTCCTGGCGGTTGAGCGTTGCTTCAAGACGCTGGAGTTCCGTTTTGACATCCAGTTCGAGGGCGTCCAGGCGAGACTCCGCCGCACGGCGCTGGAGCTCCGACTCGTCGATGACGGCCCGCTCGGCACCCCGCCAGAGCGGGATCTTGATGCCAAGGGACAGGGCGATTGCGTCGCGCCCATCCATCATGGGCGACAGGTCCGATTCTGCGATATCAACGTACTGCGCTCCCACCGTGACGTCCGGCCACTGCTCACGGCGGGCAAGGTCGATGCGTCGCTCTGCCTGCTCCACGCTACGACGGAGGGCGGCGACTTCGGGGCGCCGCGCGAGAGCATCCCGAACCGGCACGGACCGACCTGCATTGCGGCTTGGCGGCCGTGCGACGACACCGGCGTCCGTGGCAAGCGAAGCGTTGCCCGTGAGTCGGGACAGCGTCTGAAGGGTGCGCTCACGGACCGCGCCCAGCGACTCGAGGCGTACGTCCAGGCGTTCCCGCTCGATCTGCGCCTTCAGAACGGCCGGCTGACCTTCTTCGCCCACCTCGTACCGGGTAAGCGCGACGTCCTCCGCTCGCCGCAGGTCATCCTGGAACCGGCGGATCAGCTTTTCCTGTCGCTGTACCCGATAGAGCGTGTAGTAGGCCCGGCGCACCTGCAGAGCGATCTCCTGCTGCAGGACCTCCGCCTCCCGGTACGCCACGTCGGCACCCAAATCCGCCACCTCCCCGCGGAGGGATCGCGAACCCGGGACAGGGATCGTCTGCTGCACCTGCCACCGGGAGCGCTGCGGGCCACGAGCGGTGACGATCGAGCGCGGAAAATACGTCGCGCCGATCGACGGCTCGGGCCACGACCGGGCCTGGGCTACGTCGCGGGCGCGAGCATCGGCCTCCAGCCGTGCGGCCTGCAACTCGGGATTGACCGACACCGCCTGCTGCACGAGGTCGGGCAGACGGAGGGAGTCGGCCGTGATGTTGAAGCGATCGCTCCGATCTCCCGAAGCAAGCGCTACGGATGTGCTGGTCGACATGACCAGACAAACGGCAAGCAGGAGCCCCGCGCGGATACGGGTCAACAGGTAAGACATACGACAATAGCAATCTGGAACGGAGACCCCGAATCAATCGGGGCCAGGGACAGGCGTCGATGATTCTATCTCACCGCGCAGATACACGTCTCCCAGAGAGACGCACAGGCGGAGGGGAAAGCATCGACAGCGGTCGGCAGCACATCACGGGCCCTCCTGCGACTGCAGGAGCACCGGTGGACCGATCCAGATTTACGTTAGAAACGTGGACGTCCAGACGTGGACGCGTACGGGAGAGGTGGGTATAGGCCGGTGCCGGTCGGGCCGCGCGGGCGGCTGATCCTCGACCGGTGCGATGAGCGTGGCCACGTCGTACCGCGGAGGGACATCCCCTTCCCCGGCCGCATTTTCCACGACGCGTATCGTCGACCACGTACTCGGCGACAACTCCACGATGCAGCACGAGTGGCAGTCGTCCGCGCACGGCGCCGGCGTCGGCTCACACGGCGGAGATTCGTTGTGCGCGGGGCCGCTATGATCCACGGAGCGAACTCCGGATACCCCGTGCGAGACGTAGATGTGGTTTTCTGCAGCAGCCGGTTGATGCTCGACAGCGGCGATTGGCTCACCGTGGCTCATCGCTGCAGGGGAAGCATGCGTCGCATGCATGCCACCGTCTGCCCCCTGCTGCATGTGTGCGGCGCAGGCGGACTGCACCACCGGGAGAACCACACCCGCCAGTAAAAGGAGGCTGAGTGTCGTGGCAAGCAGGCGATATGGAAGCCGTTTTCTCATCGCGATATGTCACACGCAGAGCAGCCGAACGGTTCCGAACACGGCACGAGGGCTCGCGTCGATGAACCGAATAAGCCCCATCCGGCAACGCTATCATATGAAGCGCTGGCACCGCGAAATCTGCACGCCGGGATTGCGGCGGGATGTTCAGAAGCGGACCAGACGTTCGATCGCGGCGTCCAGCTTCGACTTCGCGCTGAAGATGTCGCGCTCGAGGTGTCGCGCGAAGGGGACGGGAAGGTCTTCGGCTCCGACGCGCATCGGCGGGGCGTCGAGGTGCTTGAATCCTTCCTCCGTGATGTCCGCTGCTACCTCCGCCCCGAAGCCGCCCGTCCGCGTGGCCTCGTGAAGAACAAGGAGCCGGTTGGTACTCTCGACCGATCGCAGCACGGTGTCGCGATCCCACGGAACGAGCGTTCGAAGGTCGACGACCTCCAGGTCGACCCCCTCCTCCGCCCACGCGTCGGCCGTCTCAAGTGCCCAGTGTACGCCGACGCCCCAGCTTACAATGGTAGCGTCCGATCCCTCGCGGGCCACGCGAGCCGTACCCAGCGGCAGGCGATACGGAGCATCCGGCACCTGCTCGCGAATGGATCGGTACAGCTTCTTGTGCTCAAAGAACAGAACGGGGTTCGGATCGGCCATGGATGCCAGGAGCAGACCCTTCGCATCTGCCGGCGAGCTCGGGAAAACGACTTTCAGCCCCGGCGCATGTGCGAACCAGGCTTCCATCGATTGCGAGTGAAACGGACCGGCCCCAATGCCACCCCCGATAGGGGCGCGGATCGTGACGCCGACCGGTTGATCCCAACGGTAATGGGTCGTCGCCAGATTGTTGACCGTCTGGTTGAAGCCGCAGGTGATGAAATCGGCGTACTGCATCTCGACCACCGGGTTGAGGCCCTCCACCGCGAGTCCGAGGGAAGCGCCTATGGCTCCGCTCTCGATGATCGGCGTGTTGCGGACGCGCTTTGTCCCGAACTCCTCCACAAAGCCTTCCGTCACCTTGAAGACGCCGCCGTATTCCGCGACGTCCTGCCCCATCACAAGTGCGGCGTCGTCCGCCTCCATCGCCTGCTGCAGGCCGTCCTGAATGGCATCAATGAAGCGTTTCTCGCTGCTCGGCCCGTCCGGGGCGACATGCGAAGGGTCGAAGGCGAGCGGCGAATGCTCCGCGAACGGCGCGAACAGATCGGCCCGCTCCGCCTCGACAGTGCTTTCCACCTCGGGTCGCTCCAGGGCCCACTCCGCGATCTCGTCGATCTCCGCTTCCAGCTTCCGTCGCAGGGCGTCAACCTCCGCCTCCTCCATGTGTCCGTTTGCGAGAGCAAATCGGGTCAGGCGGTCGACCGGGTCGCGATCCTCCCACGTCTCGATCAGCTCATCCGGCACATACTTCGTCCCGGATGCCTCCTCGTGGCCGCGCACTCGGAACGTCTTCATTTCGAGCAGCACCGGGCCGTTCTTCCTGGCGTAGCCGGCTGCTGCCTCGACCTGGTCAATCACCTCCAGCACGTCGTTGCCGTCGACCGTTTCGCCTGGTATTCCGTACCCGCGTGCGGCCTCGGCAATGTTGGTTGTGCCAAGCGCATCGCTCGTAGGTGTCGACAGGCCGTAGCCATTGTTCTCCACGAGGAATACGACTGGCAGATCCCAGACGGCAGCCAGATTCAGCGCCTCATGGAAGTCGCCCTCTCGGGAGCCGCCATCCCCGCAAAAGGTGACGGCGACGCGATCCTCGTCGCGGTACCGAAACGCCTGCCCGAGCCCGCACGCGACCGGCATCATGGCCGCCATGTGGGAGATCATGCCGATGATGTGCTTCTCCGGAAGCCCGAAGTGGAACGTCCGGTCGCGTCCCTTCGTGAAGCCGCCCTCCTTCCCCATCAACTGGCAGAAGAGCGGGCGCAGTTCCACGCCGCGCGCCGTCCATACTCCCAGGTTTCGGTGCATCGGCAGGATGTAGTCATCCTCACGCAGCGCCCACGCCGTCCCGACCGCGATTGCCTCCTGCCCGTACCCGCTGAACCATTTGGAGATGCGCCCCTGCCGGATCAGCCGCAGCATCTTCTCCTCGATCACGCGCGGCACCAGCATGGCGCGGTACAGCGCATGAACATCGAGCGACGGCGGGGTGTCAACGTCGGGCATGAGAGGGTTTGGGAAAGGGAGAGCAACGGTCTTGATTGTCAAGGGGATGTCGCGTGAAGACCCGGATTCCACCTCGTGCCGTTTTTGACCATCGTGTTCAGGATGACCAGT
>JAAAOT010000179.1 GCA_009908725.1 Bacteroidota bacterium
CGGTCTCATCCAAAAGCGCACGTAAAGAGACCGTCTGGATCAGTCGCGGGTGCTTCGGGAGCGTCAGCTTTGCTCTTCCGTCGCTACGCGAGCGACGCACGTTCCCCCGTTGCACGACGTCGTATCCGCCATGTCTGCCTCCACGCCCACACCGACGCTCCCCGACGTTCCCCATGCCGCCGGTTTCTTGCCGCGGTCCGGCGATGTGCAGGCGCCCCCATCTCGACCGACGGGTCGTCCGACATCCAGGTCGACCTCGCGTTCTGCTCGCCGGTCGAACGGCCCCGCCACGGAGACAGCGGCCCCCGGGACTGCGGCAGAAGAAGGGGCGGCGACGGTGGTCGTACGAGAGTGTCTGTCCGCGTGGCTCCGGCGCCGTATGTGTCCCTCAGCAATGGAGTGGCTGACCGGGACTGCCGCGTCGATCGCAAATGGCGCCCGCGACGCCCGCGTTTTGCCGGCCTTCAGCGACGTGCCGCGCTATGTCGGCACGGCTCCGCTGGACCTCTCCGATGCGGAGCTCGATCGCGCCGCGGCACTCAACGCAGACTGGGATCCGTCCGCATGGACGGTCGACCAGGCGGCGCGCGTCCTTCTCCTGCTGTCGCTTCCCACGGACGACGCGGCCGACTACACCCGCCGTCTCCGGTTACTGTCCCGGACGGCGACGGAACGAGAGGCCGAGGCTCTTCAGGCGGCGGAGCCTGTCCTTCCATAGATGCCTGTCTGCACAAAACAACCCACGGCGGCCCCATTTTCGGCCGCCGGTTGATCGGGCAGCGTGTCACCCGTTCCCGAAGTGGTCGTGGAAGCGGATGATTGACTCAATGCCCTTCTGGAAGCGGTCGAGGCCGAAGTGCTCATTCGGGGAGTGAATGGCGTCAGAGTCGAGCCCGAAGCCCATCAAGACGCTGTCCAGGCCGAGGATGTCCTTGAAGTCGGCGACCACCGGAATTGAGCCGCCGTTTCGGACGAAGAAGGGCTCCTTCCCGAACACCTCGCCCATCGCGTGCTTGGCCGATTGCATGGCGGACGACTCCGTATCGACCAGGACCGGCTTCCCGCCATGCAGGCGTTTGAAGTCGAGCGTCATCGTATCCGGGCAGCGCTCTTCAAGAAACGCCTCCAATTTATCGTAGATGTCTTCCGTCCGCTGGTTGGGAACCAGTCGCATGGAGATCTTGGCGTGGGCTTCGGCCGGTAGAACCGTTTTGGCACCTTGTCCCGTGTAGCCGCCCCAGATCCCGTTCACGTCAAGCGTCGGCCGCGCGGAAATCGCCTCGACGGCAGAGTATCCGTTTTCGACACGGAGGGCGTCGACACCGATCTCTTCCTTCCAGCGCTCCTCATCGAAGGGGAGGGACGCGTACGTCTCCCGCTCCTCGTCCGTCAGGTCTCGCACGTCGTCGTAGAACCCCGGAATGGTGATCCGGTGATCGTCGTCGTGCAGGTCCGCGATCATGCGGCTGAGCGCGTTCGCCGGGTTGTCGACGGCACCGCCGTAGATCCCGGAGTGGAGGTCCCGGTTGGGGCCGCGAAGCGTGACCTCGGTGTAGGCGAGACCGCGCAGACCGTAGGTGATCGATGGCACACCCGGAGCAAACATCGCGGTGTCGGAAATGAGGACGACGTCTGCCGCGAGCTTCTCCTTGTTGTCCTCGATAAACGGCGCGAGGTGGACGGAGCCCGTTTCTTCTTCGCCTTCGATCAGAAACTTCAGGTTCACCGGCAGCTCGCCCTCCTGCTGAAGGTAGGCCTCCGTGGCCTTGACGTGCATGAACATTTGTCCCTTGTCGTCGCAGGCGCCTCGGGCGTATAGCGTCCCGTTTTTGCGCTTCGGCTCGAACGGCGGGGTCTCCCAGAGCTCGAGGGGATCCGGGGGTTGCACGTCGTAGTGACCGTATACGAGCACCGTCGGCTTATCATCACTCACGTGGTGCTCGGCATACACAATGGGGTGCCCGCCGGTCTCGACGACCTCGGCGTGCTCGACGCCGACCTCGGACAGGTTCTTCGACAGCCAGTGGGCGGCGTCCCTGACATCGTCGGCGTAGGACGAATCGGTGCTCACGGACGGGATGCGAAGGAGATCTTCTAATTCCTCCGTGAACCGGTCGAAATGATCGTTGGCGTACGTTAGGGCTTCGTTCATGGGCGGTGGGGCGTTGAAACGTTAGGGCGTTGAGGCGTTGGGCGTTGAGGCGTTGGGGCGCTAGGTGCGGACGGCGTACAGGATGGTCCTGGGGCTGCTCTCCGAGTGGGGCGAGCCGTCGTAGTCGCCGAAGACCTCCTTCACGGACAGTCCGGCCCGGTCGTACATGGCTTCAAGGTCGGCGCGGGTGAAGAGGCGCACGCTTTCTCGGAAGGTGCGAGTCGTTTCGCCGTCATCGACGTCGATCCGTTTGTGGACGCGACCGTCGTCGATCCATCGACGCTGCCGGATGTGCGCGCCGTTGCGGCGGGCGGTGTCCTCCTCAACCAGCGTCGCCCGGACATGCG
This sequence comes from Bacteroidota bacterium, assembly GCA_009908725.1. Taxonomy (GTDB): domain Bacteria; phylum Bacteroidota; class Rhodothermia; order Rhodothermales; family Salinibacteraceae; genus Longibacter. Next base: position 2,500 of record JAAAOT010000179.1, read on the forward strand.
ACGGATTCAGGAAGTCCTGCACGAGCCAGCCACCTGGACGAAGGGCGGTCGTCATCGCGCGGATGGCACGTTCGCTTTCGTCATCGTCCTGAAAGTAGCCGAACGTTGTGAACAGGTTGACGACGCCGTCCATGCAGCCCTCGCAGTAGGGCTCGCGCATATCTCCGACGTTGAACGTGATCTCCAGACCGGCATCTGCGGTCGCTGTGCGCGCCTCCTCGATGGAGGCTTCCGACAGGTCGATGCCTGTCGCCTCGTATCCGCGGCGGGCGAGTTCGATCGAGTGCCGTCCCCGACCGCAGCCAACATCCAGAACGCGGGCGACGGGCTGCGGTTGTGCGCAGGATTCGACGAGATCGATGACCGCACGCGCCTCGTCGGCGTCCCGATGGCGGTACACAAGTTCATAGGCATCGCTGCCAAACCAGGAGTCGTACCACGGCATCGGCGACGGGTCGGGTCGGTCGGGGGGAATGCACGGCGTGAGCGGACACCGGATACGATGGAGACCGGCGCCAGACAGGATTTACTCGTCTTCGGCCTCCTCGAAGGGGGCCAGGGCTTCCTCAACCGGTCGGGCGTCCGGGAACCACGCGACGATCTTGCGGATGACCTCGTCGAGGAGCGCGTCCGGGCACGAGGCGCCGGAGGTCAGGACGACGTCCACCGGTGCGTCGTTCACGGGAAACCAGTTTTCGGTCGTCGTCTCGTCGTGTTTGTGCAAATCGAAGTGACGGATCTCTGCGGCGGAATCAAATTCCGAGGCTCCACGAATGAAGTATGTCGGCATGTGCTCCTCACAGAGCTCGACGAGATGGCTGGTGTTCGACGAGTTGTAGCCGCCGACGACGATGCCGAGATCCCCGCCGTCCTCGATGAGCTCTAGTGTCGCGTCCTGATTCTCATTGGTCGCGTAGCACAACGTGTCGCTGGTGTCCGCGAAGTGCTCCGTGACGTTGTCCACGCCGTAGCGGTCCATCACGGCTTCTCGGAGAAGGTTCGCAATGGCCTTCGTCTCGGTCGCGAGCATCGTCGTCTGATTTACCACGCCGAGGCGCTCGAGGTCGGTGGCCGGGTCGAAACCATCGCTGTACTTGTCGTCGAAACGCTCGTAGAAGAATGGGGCGTCCTCCTCGCCGCGAATGACCCGGGCGAGATCTTCGGCTTCAGACATGTCCCGGACGACGACGACCGGACCCTGCTCTTTCGCGTGGGAAAAGGTCGCGCGCGTTTCCTCGTGGTAGCGTTTGCCGTGGACGACGATGGAGTAGTCGTCATCGCCGATCTGCTTGCTTTTACGCCAGACCTTCTCGACGAACGGGCATGTCGTGTCGTACGTCTCGGTGTCCACGCCGAGGTCAGCAAGCGTTTGTTCAACCTCGAGCGTGGTTCCGAACGCCGGGATGATGACAACGTCCTCTTCGGTCAGTTCCTGGAAGGGGATGAGCTGCTCCCCGCTCGTGGTGCGAAGAAACTGAATGCCCCGCTCCTGAAGATCGTTATTGACGTGCGGGTTGTGAATCATTTCCGACAGCAGAAAAACGCGCCGGTCCGGGTTCTCATCGAGCGCCCGATAGGCGATCTCAATGGCGTTCTCAACCCCGTAACAGAATCCAAAGTGCCGGGCAATCTTGAAGCGAACCGGCCCGAAATCAATCACCGACGGTGACAGATCCTTCTTCCGCGGATCGAGGGACTTCCGGGCGTCCTTGACCGTCGAAATGATGGGACTCCGGTAGAAAACCGGGACATCAAACTGTTTCATGGAAGCAGGTGAGGTCGGTGTCGAGGAGGACAGATCAGCGCAACGAAACCACGACTGCGCCTTCGCGACCTACGTACGAAAGGACGCCGCTCGGGTTCGGCAGATCGGCTCCACGTCAACGGTCAAGGTTCAACGTTCTGGGTCTAACGATCAATACGCCGACCGTCCGCCCGACCCACCACCTAATCACATACAAACATACATACATACATACACACCTTAAAACTTTCACACCTTCACACCTTCACGCGTTCAAACCTAAAAGCCTAACCCCGTTCACCACCGGTGATTGATCTCCGGGAGGATGTCGGCTTTCCAGGAGGCGAAGTCTCCCGCGATGATCTTTTGCCGGGCGGTCTTCATCAGCCAGAGGTAGAAGGCGAGGTTCTGGATCGAGGCGAGCTGGAGGCCGAGGATCTCACCGGTCTTGTGCAGATGCCGCAGGTAGGCCCGGGAGAAGTTCTGCGAGACCGGATTGTCGAGCCCGGGGTCGATCGGCGTATGATCTTTCTCGAACTGCGCGTTCTTGATATTCATCCGTCCCCGCGTCGTGAAGATCGTCCCGTTGCGCGCGTTTCGGGTCGGCATCACGCAGTCGAAGGTATCCACTCCGCGCGCGACGTTCTCCAGCAGGTTCTCCGGCGTTCCCACGCCCATGAGGTAGCGCGGCTTATCCTCCGGTAGGAGCGGTGCCACGACCTCAACCATGTTGTACATCTCCGTGTGCGTTTCCCCGACGGATAGCCCACCGATGGCGTAGCCGGGAAAGTCCATGTCGACCAGTGCACGGGCGGACTCGCGCCGCACGTCGGGGTAGACGACGCCCTGCACGATAGCGAAGAGAGCCTGTTTGTGCCCGTACAGCGGCTCCGTTGCCTCGAATCGTGCCTTGCAGCGCTCGGCCCAGCGGAGCGTGAGCTCGTTGGACTTTCGTGCGTACTCCTTCGACACGTCGGCGGCCGGGCACTCGTCCAGGACCATCATAACGTCGGAGCCGATGGAGCGCTGCATGTCGACGACCGACTCCGGCGTGAAGAGGTGCTTGTCGCCGTCGATGTGGTTCTGGAACTCGACGCCTTCCTCCGACAACTCGGCCCGGTGGCCCAGGGAAAAGACCTGGAAGCCCCCCGAGTCCGTCAGGATGGGCCCGTCCCAGTTGATGAACCGGTGCAGGCCGCCGGCAGACTCAAGAACGTCGGTTCCCGGGCGGAGGAAGAGGTGGTAGGTGTTGCCCAGGATGATGTCGGCGTCGATGTCGCGATGCAGTTCGCGAGGCTCAACCGCTTTCACGGAGCCTAGCGTGCCGACAGGCATGAACGTTGGCGTTTCGATTACGCCGTGATCGGTGACGATGCGTCCGGCGCGGGCATCCGTGCCGGCGTCGGTGTGGTCGAGGTGAAACTGCACGAGGGGGAGGGGCGGCGGTCGAAGAGTGCGGACCGTGCGATACGACAGGGGCCCGCTCCGGTTCGCAGGTTGCGCGCTCGTCAGGAGGCGGCTGCGGACTCGACCATGACTTCCTCACGCTGGCGGACGAGGTCCACGAGCGTACCGGCATCGGCCTCATCCAGGGAAAGCGCAATGGGGCCGTCCCCCGTTCGAAGGATGATGACCTCGCGTCCCGGCCGGCTGATGAAGGGCCGCGTCGCCGCGTGGTGGCGGTAGTGCAGGTGATAAAGGCGGGGCGAAACGATCGAGACGTCGTCGACCACGTCCACGTGCACTTTCGCCGACGACTTGCCCTGCTCGACCATGAGGATCCCGCGGGTCGTGTCGATTGTCACCTCCACGGATGGGCGCCACCCGACGCCGCCGACCAAAAAGAGAAGCGCGACCGATCCGATCTGGGCAAACCAGAACCACAGCTGCCAGGTCTCGGGATTGCCTGCATCCATCGCGGGCTGAAGCAGGGCCCAGCCGAGATAATGAGCCATCAGCACGCCGAGGACCAGCGAGGTGATAGTCAGAATGAACAATGCTTCACCCCGCAACCGATCACCGGTCCGGTGCCGAATCCATCGACCAAGGAGTGAATAGGTGGGACTGAATGTGCGGGAGGACCGAAAGGTGCGCGTCAAAGCGACAGGTTCGGTTAATACGTCGGGGGCATGAGGGTGCATATACGACGGACGCCGCATACGTGGTCGTGTAACGTACAAAGCGGCCCGGAAAGCGCCAACCCTTTACCGAAAAAACTCCAGTGCATGGCGATTCCACAGCCAATATGTTGGAAAGTTTTCACGCATTAGGGCGGGTGTTCGCACCATTGGCCTCGTCCGGGGTGGCGTAGTCGCTGAGTTCGAGCGTGAGTTCCTCCCTGTACGCCCGGTAGGCGGTGGTCAGGATGGCCGTCGCGGGAACGGCAATGAGCAGGCCGAAGACACCGAGAAACGAACCGAACACGAGGAGCGAGAAAAGCACGAGGACGGGATGCAGGCCGACCTGGTAGCTCATGATGTTCGGCGTGAGTAGGCTCTGTTCGAGCAATCCCTGTCCCAACAAGACGGCCACCAGGATCAGTGCCTTCACCAGGCCGCCGAAGATGAAGGCGATGAGCCCGCCGATAATCATCGTCGCGATCGCGCCGAGATTCGGGATGAAGTTGAGGACGCCGGCCATTAACCCGATCAGGAGCCAGAAGGGCACGTCGAAAATGAAGAGGAAGAGCGACACATTGAAGGTGGCGATGGCGCTGATGACGAGCTGGCCGCGAAGGTACCGTCCGACAATGCTCCCCGCCTCCACGAGGTAGTCGCGCCGTCCGCCAGCCGTCGGGAACAGGCCGATCAGAGAATCGCGAATGGAGGGGTAGTCCTTCAGCGTATAGAAGATGAGAACCGGGACGAGCGCGAGGAGCGTGACAAAGCCGAGCAACGACCCCAGGCTCCGGGCCAGGCGTTCGGCGGCCTCCGGCAGCTGACGGGCCTGTTGCTGGACGAATTGCTGCAGCTGGCTGATCGCCTCCTGCTTCTCGACCACCCCGGCCTGTTCGAGCGAGTCCAGGATGGCCGAGGTGGCGAGCCAGGCGCGTAGTGAGTCGACGCCACCCACAACCCGTTGCGAGAGGGCGTCGATCTGGTTGGCAATGTTTGGTGCAAGCAACAGCACGAAGAGCACGACGACGCCGACCGCGAGCACGGCGGCGATGAGGGACGACAGCCATCGCGGGACCCGGTAGTTCGTCCGGAGATGCGAGACCGCCGGGTTCAGCAGGTATGCGAAGAGGTAGACCCCGACGAACATCACGAGGATGCCGGCCACCTGATTCATGGTCCAGAGAAGCAGAAGCGCGCCGCCGGAGAGCAGAAGGGCGCGGACCGTCTGGTGCCGGCGAAGCGGCCAGAGCAGGATCGCCCCGGCGATGGCGACGAGCGGCGGGTTGAGGAAACTCCCATCCTGCGGGGGCACCTCCATCTCGTAGAGAAGGACGAGGAAAAGGACCAAGCCGCCGGCAATCAGCACCGACTCAAACGCCGTCATCCGCTCGAACCACGAGTCCTCCCGCGCGCTGTCAGGGCGCGCCTCGGCGGAGGGGGCGGCTGCGTCGGCCGGCCGGTCCGGGGTGGCGTCGCCAACGCCTCCATCCGGTCGCTCGGACTCGGAGGGGGAAGCAGACGAGGATGCGGATGAACGGTGGGAAGTCATGGGCTGCGGAACGAAAGGGAAAAGCAGGTGCCATCCAGCCGCGACGGGGGCAGGAGCGCGGCGATCCGGTTTAGTACGCGTATTCGAAGAGAAGATTGAATCGCAGTGACTGCTGACGACTCTGCGCGCGCATCAGCAGGTTGTCCGTGAGTTCGTACTCGAGCGTCAGGTCGGGTGCCAGGCTTGATACGTTCTGAGCCTGGCTCTGATCGGCGGCCACCGGTTGTTCGATCGCGACGTAGAACCGTGGCGTCACGTATCGACCCAGCACGAAGTAGGATCCGCCGTTGGGCTGATACTGGATCCGGACCACGTCGAGTCCCACGTTGCTGGTAGCGAAGTTCTCCGCCAGGCTCGTGAGCTGACCGATGGCGAGGTTTTCTGCCAGATCGCCGGTTCCATTGCCGCCGCCGCTCAGAAGCTGGTCGGCAGGCTGGCCGGTTGCAAGGTACGACAGGATATTTCGCGTGTCCATCTGAGGCTGAGAGCTGAGCGACAGATCCAGGTCCTCGGGCCGCCCCTGCGCCGACAGCGTGATCTCCACCTCGGTGCTGTTGGTGGTGCGGGACTGCTTCTGGTAGACCGCCGTGAAGTTCAGGTAGGGTTCGGCCGGATCACCGTTGAAGGACAGGACGCCTTCCTGGATCTGGAACTCCTGGCCGAATTGTCGGACCGTGCTGCGCTCGGGGACAACGTCGATGGCGCCGAACACGCGTGCGTCTTCGAACGGCTCCTTTTGAACGTCAAGGGTCCCGGTAAACTGGATGTTGAGTTCGGGATTGGCCCGGGAACGCAGCCAGGTGTCCCGGCGGATGTTGACGCTCAGATCCATGGCCAGGGCCTTGTAGGTATCGAACGTCGTTGTATCGGCCTCGCTGAGTCGGACCCCGAAGCGGCGCTCGAGAAGTCGCTGGTCGTCTTCATTCAACTGGACCGTGGCCAGGTCGGCGGCCTCGGCATCAGACAGGGTCTCGGCGTAATAGATGTCCCCCTGGATGATCGTGACGCGCCCGTTCACGACGGGGGAGTCGGTGGTGCCGGTCACCTCCAGGTCGCCGTTCAGCCGCACTTTGTTGAAGGCGCGGGTGTCGATGGCGGTGAAGTTGCTTGCGTCCAGGTCCAGATCGTACTCGCCCAGCGTCAACTCGGTAAGGTTGATCCGGCCGTTTGCATTCAGGCGTCCCCCGCTGTCGTCGTCGACCGAGGCCCGGTCGAGCACGATCTCCTCCCCTGAGAAACGGAGGGAGGCCGAGGCGTTGCGGTAGCGCACGTCCAGGTCGGTTACGCTGACCCGTCCGTCTTCGAGCGTCGCGGATCCACTCAACTCCGGCGTGCCGAGCGTTCCCTTCACGTTCAGGTCGGCGGAAAGCAGGCCCGTCGGGTCCGTGATGAGGGCCGGGTCGAGGAACGGGTCAACCCAGTCGATCGGAAAACGAGAGCCGGAAACGGTCAGGTCCACCGGCTCAGCGCTGATATCGACATCGTCGGTGGCGTCGAGTCGCAGGTCGACCGGCAGGGAGCCCCCGGCCTGAAGCGAGCGGCCGCTCGAATGGGTCAGCGTGGCGTCCGTGTCGAGGCGCAGGCTGTCGTAGGACAGCTCAAGATCGAGGTCGCCGACCGGCTCGTCGTTCGACACCACGTCCATGTTCAGGTTGCCGCTCCACACCGGCGCATGGGCCGGCCCATTAATGCCGATCGTTCCGTTCAACGTTCCTCCGAGGCCGCCGAAGCCGGCTAGGTCTGCGATGGAGGCGACGTCGAATCGCTCGATCGTCGCCACGAGGCTCTGCGTTCCGTTCGGGTCGATACGACCATCGGCAGCGATCTGCTGGTCGTCGCTGTAGAGGAGCAATCCGTTCACCCGGTAGGCGTCCCCAAAAGTCACCGACGCCGTCTGGAGCAGCTCCCACTTGCTTTCGTCGAGCGTGGCATTGAACGCATTGAGCGTGAGTCGCTGCGGCGACGAGAACGGATCGAGGGTGGCGTCGATCGACAGATTGCGCTGTGCGTCGATTTTCGCCATCAGGTCGATGTCGGCCCGTGCGGAGTCGTAGTTGACCTGAAGCTGCGTTTGTTCGACGCGAAAGGCCGAGAGGGAGAAAAAGTCGACCCGCGCCGCCATTTCAAATCGATCCACAAACGTTGTGTCGCCCTGCATTCCAGCGGCACGAATCTCCGCGTTGGCGATCCGGATGTTGTCATACGAGAGGCTTTCCAGCCGCCCCTCCAGGTTGGCGCGAAGCGCGCCGGGTGCCCCGTAGATACGTCCGTCGATCTCAGCGGACTGGGCATCCAGCGTCTGCGCGCCCGCCAGTTGTCGCAGGGGCTGGAGGCTCCGGAGACGGCCGGTGAAGCGGAAGTCGGATTGCGCATCGCCGGTCGCAGCGAGGGCGATGGTTCCGCCGCCGGTAGCGTCGAATGCGTTGGACTGGGCGCGGAGCGTGTCGACCTGCAGGAAGCCGTCTTCCACGAGACCGCGCACGGTGACATCGCGAACCCGGAGGTCGGCGGCCCGGATGTCGCGCGCCGAAAGCTGTGTTTCCGCGCGGAGTTCGGCGAGCGAGGTGCCGGCACCGTCGAAGTTCAGCCGAAGCGAATCGATCGACGCGTTCAGGCTGTCATCGCCAGCCAGTTCGGACAGGTTCAGGGCGGCCGCCTCGACGGCCAGGTTCAGCGTGGTGCTATCGGCCGGCACGTCCTCACCGGCCGGTGACTGCAGGCGACGGTACGCGTTCAGTCGCCCGTCAGCGCGGAGGGAGCCTCCCGCCAGGTCGGCGTCCATTCGGAGGCGCGCTCGGCCGGAATCCGCTTCCACGGAAAGGTTACCCCGGTCCAGCGGTGCTCGATTGATCGACGACTCGCGCAGACGCACCCGGACATTCCCGGACAGGTCCGCCAGGGTCTGGCCGCTGGCCGAGCCGGACACTGAGCCGTTCAATGATGTGTTCAGCCCTTCGATGGCGGCAACAGCCCCCACGTCGAGGCCACGAATTCGCCCCGTCGTGATCGTCACGGTGGGAATGGACGCGAAGGGCCGGGCCGTGAGTGCCAGCTCGGATGTGCCCTCGGCGGTCGTTAGCGACGTTGCTACAGTGGCCCGGCCTCGTTCGATGGAGGCATCAAGCGCAGTGGCGCGGATCTCTGCCCGGTTGATGCTGGAGCTGTCGAGCCGGATGCGCCCGTCGGCGCGCAGGCGCTCTGGTTCCAACCCCTGGACGGAGGCCTCGAACGTTCCATTCAGATCCGATGTGTACCCGCTGTCGGCCAGCCAGGAACCGATGTTCACGCCCTCAAACCGTCCTTCCTGAATGTCCACTGCGGGCGTCGAGTCGAAGGGCGTGCCGTTAATCGTTCCGGTAAAGGTGCCGTCGTTTACGACCGCAGCGAGGTTTGCCCGGAGCCGGCCCCGGTCGAGGGCAATGCGGCTCCCGACGGAGTCCAGCCGGACCCTGCCGTAGAACGACTCCGTCACCGTAAGCTGCCCGTCCAGCCGCATGGTTTCCGGGGAAAAGCCCTGGCCTGTTGCCTGAACCGTTCCCCGAAGCCGGCTGGCGGTGGTGTCGCCCATCATGGCCGCGATATCTATGTCATCGACGCGGGCTGTATCGATGCGGAAGCGCTCTGTCTCGTCGAGGGACGCCGCGCCCGCCAGACGGACGCCTCCATTCGCCGTCTGGATCGCGACGCGCCCCGACAGCGAATCCGGAGACAGCCGGAGCCGGGCGTCGCCTCCCGTAAGGTTCAGGTCCTGAATGCGCGAGGCGTCGAGCGTGAGATCGAGCGATGATTGCAGATCCTGCGGGTCGGTGCCATCGCCATCAATCACGATCCGTCCGTTTACGTCGGTAGACAACGCGCCGCCCCCGAACCGTGCCGCATCAAGATTCGCAAATCGTGCGTCGAGGCGATAGGACGGTCGGTCGTCGAACAGCCGAGCGGTTCCCGAGCCGTCGATCCCCGTACCGTTGACTCGCCCACGGACGGTGTAGTCTGTTTCGCCACTGCGCATCGACGCGCGGAGGCGCACGGAGTCCACCTGAAGAGGCGCATAGCGCGTGTCAAGCACATCGACGGCGACGGATCCGCCCAGACGATCGAGAGAGGGT
>JAAAOT010000390.1 GCA_009908725.1 Bacteroidota bacterium
ATGCGAACCGCGCCAGCTCCAGATGGACGGCGAATCGGTCGTACCGGATTGGGAAGACGACGACCGCGGGGCGTTGGACGAAGACATGGAAGGGACGGGCAGGGAAACGCGATAAAGGGAACGGCACCGGCGGGCAATTGGACCGTGGTCGCGGGCTTGAGTGAGATGGGTGCGCCCCGTCATGCAGCCGGAGCCGTTTCACGGAGAGAGGCAACGAGTTGCGGGAAGTGCGACTCCAGGAAGTCACCCGGATCACGCGACAGCGCGTCAGGCGGACCTTCCCACACAACCTGTCCGCTGTCGAGCACCACGACGTGATCGGACCGCTGAATGGTCATCGGGTCATCATCAACAACGGAGATAAGCGTCCACGCCTCGTGGCTATAGATGCGGTCCACGAGCTTCTGCTTCACCGGCTCCTCGATTCCATTGAAGGCCTCATCGAGGATCAGAACGCGGGGCCGCCCGATGATGGCTCGGGCGATCATCATCCGACGCACAAATCCCTGGGGAAACTCGAGACCGGCCGACGTCACGGGCGTCTGCAGCCCCTGCGGCAGGTTCAGCACATCCTCTTCTAGATGAGCCATATGGAGCGCCTCCTCCAGCTCCGGATATGTGTACGTTCGGCCCATCGTGATATTATCTTCGATCGAGCCCTTGAAGAGCTCATCCGCCGAGAGGGCGAGTCGGACAGCCTGACGGTACGATTGCAGGTTGAGTCGTGAGATGTCGTGTCCGTCGAGCGTAATTCTCCCGCCATCCGGTGTGTGCAGCCGCACAAGCGATCGGGAGAGCGTCGTCTTCCCCGCTCCACTCTCCCCCAGGACGCTCACGTGCGTGCCCGGCTGAATGTCGAACGAGACCCCATCCAGCGCGCGCCGACCGCTCTCGTACGTAACCGTGAGCTGCTGGACCCGCACGTGGGCAGGCCCGGAGGGCTCCGGCATGGGCTCGCCGCCGACCGACTCCAGCGGCTTGTCTGTCACGTGTAAGATCTTGCTGATGGCGGTGAGCAGGTCGTAGCCCTGCTCGAACAGCTTGACCAGGTTGAACCCGGCAGACGTGAGCGAGACGATGACGAGCTCGGCCGCGACGAACTGACCGAGCGTGATGTCGCCGCGGGTGACGAGGAAGCCGCCGATGCCGAGCGCGATACCGACGATAAGGGCGCGGAAAATAGCGGCACTTGCCAGCTGTCGGCCGAAGATGCGAAAGTGGTCGGCCCGGCGCCGCACATAGCTGGACGCGAGACGGTCGGTCCGCGCGTGCACGTACGACGACGTACTGTTCAGCTTGAAGCTCTGGTGACAGCGAGACAGGTCCTCGAGCCAGTGCGCCATGGCGTACTTCGTGCTCGACTCCATGACGCTCGTCTTCAACCCGTTGCGCCCGAGGCCCCAGATCAAGACGGGCGTGAACAGGACGGCGAGAAGCCCGATGATCAGGAAGAATGGGCTATACACAAACAGAAGCATGAGGCTCGCCACCGCGACGAGAGAATACGACAGACCGTCCAGCAGGATCTTGGCCAGACTCTTCTGCATGGTGATCACGTCGAAGAAGCGATTGACCAGTGCAGGCCCGTACTCCCCTTCCAGCGCGGACCGCTTCATCATCGGCAGTCGGTACGCGATTTCCAGACCGGTCGCGGCGAAAAGTCGTCGCTGCAGAATATCAACCGTGTAGTACTGTAGCATTGTGAAGGCGCCATACAGCAGGAGCCCAACCGAAATCGCCCCGCACAGGATGACGAGCTGGTTCGTGAAGGTGCCGAGGGAAACGGCGTCGATGATTCCCTGAGAGGCGAGTGGAATCACGAGCGAGAAGAGCGAGACCATCACCGCATACATGGAGATGGTAATCACATCTCTCCGTTCATCGCTCAGCAGCCGCAGCAGGCTTTCGAACGTTTCCCGGATGTTGTCGACCCGATCGTGTGGATCGTACGCCTCCTCCAGGCGATCCGTGTACAGCGGGGGCGCATGCTCTCCGTCATCCAGGAAACGAGGAGCCACACCCTCCAGATGCAGAAGGAGGACCGTATCGTTTCGGGATGTCGCCAGGTCGTAGATGGAGTAGCGGCGCGTGCGACGCGAGACGAGATGCAGCGTAAGAACCTCCTCCCTCCGCGGGTCGAAACCTTCGACGATACCGATGTTGCCGTCCGGCAGCATCAATAGGTCGTACTCCGATCCGCGGTCCAGCAGGTTGGTCGGGGCGACGGTGCGGGGCGTCAGAATGAGCCCCTTGGCGCGCCCAAAATCTGCCATCGCCTCGAAGAGCGTTTCAGGCGTGATCGTGCGGCTCTGCAGAAAAGCACGGAGACGCTCAGGATTTACGTCGTGCTCGACGCGTTCTTCGAGAATGCCGAGAGCTTCGATCGCCTGTTCCCGCAGCTGCACGGACCGCGCCCGTCCGTTTCCGCTGCCGTCACCCGACGCTGCGTTGCTGACTCCGGACGATTCCAGCTCGCCCGATGATGCATCCGACCGGCGAGAAGATGCATCACCCTCGGACGCCTCTCCGCCGAGGGAATCGTGGCTGGATTTCGTCATTTCGTGTTACAGGCCCGTCTTGAGGAGTGCGACAACCGCTTTTATAAACGTTCTGTAAAAGGCAGCAGTTCGGTGACAGACCCGTAATATGTCCGTACAACTTATACGCAATGGGTACGTGATCTGACGTGCGATGCCTGCAGCATCTTCGACCGGGACATTCTCAGACAGCCTTTTCGGTTCGACCCAGGTTCGTTCCCCGTACGAATCCGGCCGATTCGTTCGTTGCATGGACGGAGTCACCGTACATCGGCGTCATACACAGACGTGCTTCCGCCGGTACGGTACCCCCCGGCAGGTCGGCTGTCGATGCACGACGGAGCCTCATTGCCTGCCACCTGTAGGTGCATCACCCGGATCTTTGCCCCTCTTGCCCGACACCCGTCGTCATGCAGCTCTTTTCTTTCGATCGTCTCATCCCCGTTCTCGCGGTGCTTGGCATTCTCCTCCTTGCGGAGGTGCCGTTCGCCCTCGCACAGCAGCCGCAGACCCCTCGCGGCCGCGCCGTCCTGACCGGCGTCATCACCGACGCAGAAACGGGCGATCCGCTCCAGGACGTGAACGTATTCATTGCTGAAAGCATGACCGGTACCGCCACCAATGCGCAGGGGCGGTTTCGTATTGAAGGTGTACCGCTCGGCGCGCACCGGCTGTACGTCTCCAGCATCGGCTACCAGTCTGCTGCGCGGAACCTGAACCTCCGAGAGGCTCGCATCTACACGGTCGACTTCGAGCTGGAGCCCGCGGTGATCGAAGGCGAAGGGGTTACCGTCGAAGCGGAACGGGACGAGAAATGGCAGGAGCGCTATGCCCGCTTCCAGCGACTCTTCATCGGGGAGACGCCCAACGCGGAGGAAACCGAGATCGAAAATCCGGAAGTCCTTCGATTTGACGGTGGCGTCGGTTCGCTGGAGGCCTACTCCGTCGAGCCGCTGGTCATCGTCAACCGGGCCCTCGGATACCGCGTGGAGTACTTTCTGGAGGAGTTCGTGGCAACACCGGGACGCACCCGCTACAACGGCGAGCCGCTCTTTTCCGAGCTGGAAGGGTCTGTCGACGAGCGCAAGAAGTGGGAGGAAGCCCGCCGGGAAGCCTTCTACGGATCCTTTCACCATCTCATGCTCGCCATGCTGGCTGAAAACACCGAGCGACACGGATTTAAACTGTACATGCGGCCGGCGTCTGGCGGCGATTTCGGCTCTGACAGCGGCCCGCTCGGGGGCGGTGCGCTGCGCTCCGGTGGTCAGCGATACCCGATCGAGGTCGGTGACATCATGGAAAACGGCGAGGTAGCGACGGAACGGGTGCTCGACTTCAACGGCTTCGTCGAGGTCGTGTACCTGGGGGAAACGGAAACCGAAGCCTACACCACGTGGCGGAATCAGTACGCCTCTGACGGCATGATCCGGCGCAACACGCCCAAATTTCAGACATCCCAGTTCTGGCTCGAGCGCGGACCGGCAACCATCGACTACAAGGGCGACATCGTGGACCCCTACGGCGTCACGGTATCCGGCTTCTTCGCTTTCGAACGCGTGGCCGACCAAGTTCCGAAAGAGTACCGCCCGCAATGATTCGCCGGCAGTGATCCGCCGGCAACGCGACGGAGCAACCATTCCGCCTTCACTGCATATTAATAGAGACGCAAGTTCCGATCACCAGACGGTCTCGTGCCAATGCTCGATCGTCTGTACCCTCTGCTGACTCTCTGCACGCTCCGCTCGCTACTTCCGGCTGCGGTCACCTGCGTTTTTCTCGCTGCGACGGTGCCGCATGCATTCGCCCAGGCAGATACAACGCGAACGGGCACTGACGGCATCACGCTCACGGGCGTCGTTCTCGATCGCTCCACCGGCACGCCGCTTCCGGGGGCGCACGTCTTCATCGCTCAGTCGATGCGCGGCACCACCAGCGACGTCCGTGGCCGCTTCGAACTGACCGGCATACGCACGGGGGCGAAACGCCTTTATGCCTCCATGCTGGGCTACGAGCCGACGTCGATCGACCTATTCCTCCGTCGCGATACGACGTACACGTTTGCCCTTCGCCTGCAGCCCCGCGTCATCGAGAGCCCCGGCGTGGTCGTGGAGGCCGAACGCGACCCGGACTGGTACAAGCGGCTGCGGCGGTTCGAGAAGCTCTTCCTCGGCTCGTCCGAGTGGGCCGAGGAGTGCACCATCCAGAATCCGGAGGTGCTCCGGTTCGAATCCCGCTGGTGGGGAAAGTTCACCGCGAAAGCCGTGGAGCCGCTCATCATCGAGAACCGGGCGCTCGGATATCGCATCAAGTATTTCCTGCAGGACTTCGAGGCGAGTGGCGGCGTCATCCGCTGGGACGGTGAACCCCTGTTCGCCCCGCTTACCGCGTCGAGCATCGAAGAGGCCAATCGGTGGAAAACCAACCGACGACGGGCCTATTTTGGCTCGTTCCGTCACTTCCTCCGGGCACTCCTGAACGACCGACTCGAACAGGAGGCATTTATCATCTACCGGATCCCGCGAGCAGGCATGTACCACAGCCTTCACCGCGCCGATCGATTGCAAGCCGACCGCGAAGATATCCTCTCGGTCAACGGGGACGACGTGGCCGAACTCGACTTCAACGGCCGCCTCGAGGTCATCTATCGCGGCGAGCCGGAGAGCCCGAAGTACCGTCACTGGTCCCGAGAAGACCGTCGGCCGGCGGACGTTCAGACCTCGCAGGTAAAACTGAACGATCCGCCCGTGCGCGTCGACCGAAATGGCAAGATCGTGGAGCCGTACGGCGCGACCGTCTACCAGTACTTCGCGTTCGAGCGCCTGGCCGAACTCATCCCCCTGGACTATCTGCCGGACGCCGAACCGGCTATGGTCGGCATTGACGCGGTCGACGATGTGCGCTTCCAGCCGATTCCTCCCCCGACGCTCGAGCAGCTCCAGACGGGTCGGTCTCCGTAGCAGCTCGACGGAACGACATCCCACCACGACTGGACGCCAGAGGTCAGCATCCCTGCCCGGCACAATCGTGAAGGATTGTCGTAGAGAATGTGCAAGACCTGTCACGGCTCATTTACCGTTTCCGCCATGGACGTCCGTACCGCCGCTCAGATGCCGCTCGAACAGACCGGCACGACGAAGCACTATCGATACGACACTCGCACCACGCCGCCGGATGTATTCGAAGATCTGTCCACGACGGACTGGAAAAAGGTTTCGTGGTCCGATCTGGGGCGGCCGTACCTGGTCGATAACTATTCGTCCGAGCGAGAGAAGTGGGAGAACCGCCACGGCGAAGACATGCCCGTCGAGGTGCAGTGGGAGCACTTCAACCGCCGCTTCCACTCCCTATTCATGAAGGACCCGGACGAGGCGACAGTCCGTGCACGGCAAGACCTCATGGATCACCTTAAAGAGGCAGACCTGCATGGCGCAATGGAGGTCGTTCGTGACCTGATGCAGGCGAAAATCTGGAATTACGTGCACCGCGTGCAGGACGCCGTCTGGGACCCGCGGGGAAAACGTGCGCTCTTCGAAGGACTGGACGTCGAGAACCCGAATATTTTGTTTCTCGGTGCCGCCGACGGGTACGAAGCCATGCAACTGCTCGCGATGTACCCGGGCGGACACGCGGTCCTCGTTGACTACGACGAGTTCTGTAAAACCGATCGATTCGGAAATTTCCCGGAGGCCTACCCCTTCCTCGGCCATGATCCGGCTACGGGATCACACCGCGTGTACCATCGGGAGGACTTCGACATCGACTTCGTGGTCAGCGACATTCGAGACCTGGACTACGGAAAGGAGTTCGACATCGTGATCAGCGTCGGCCTTATCGAACACTTCCCCGATGAATACAAGCCGCTCGTATTCGACTTCCACCGTCGGTTCCTGAAACCCGGCGGGTACGCGATCATGACCACACCGCGACGTCAGCTACGGTCCAAGCTCTTCTACGTGGCCATGGGCAACCTGATGAACTACGGCTACCGGGAGCTCATGGACGCGCGGCAACTCGGACTGTATGCCTATGAGAACGGGTTCGAGATCAAGCGCGCAGGTTACATCAAGGCCCACAACGGGCTGGTAACACAGAAGCGCTGAGTTCTCCGCGACGGAGCGGGATCGTGCGATAACGAGTACGGCACGGGTCGGGCGGAATAGCGCGTCGTCAGAGGACCGCACGCGTGGTGCCTTCGGGGATCCGGGCAGCCTGCCTATGCCGTGAATGCGGCCGCGAAGTGGGAAATCCTGGGGTCCTCACCCTGGTTGAGGAGGACGGTGACCACGTCGAATCGAGACGGGGATCCCTCAAGCTGGCGCTCGTACAGGTACGCACGAGCGACATTCGCGATGCTCGACTGCTTCTCCTCATCCACCGCCTCATCGGGCATCCCGTGCTCCAGGCTGGACCGCGTTTTCACCTCGACGAACACGATCTCTCCTCTCCCCTTCCTCGCGGCCGGATCGAAGCAGATGAGGTCGATCTCATTCCGCTCGAATCGATAATTCGCGTCCATGATCGTGAACCCTTGATCCGTCAGATACTCCGCAGCGAGAGTTTCTCCACGATCACCGATTGCTTTCGTCGTCATCTATTTCGAACTGAGAAGGGGGCGGGGATGTCGGGCGAGTGAGAAACGAGCGGACGATATATCTACCGGCGAGCGTTTGCGTCGGGATCGCCCATCGTGAGCGCGAGCGTCATCATCCGCTTGATCGCCGGCACGTTCTGCCGTCGCACGTGCGGGAGCAACGCCTTGGAGAATGATTCGAACACCTCGACCAGTTCGATCAGGTCCTGCAGCCGGTTGTACATTTCCTGCTCGTCGGCCGGGCGATCCTCCAGGGTTTCCCCCTCCCGAACGAGATGACCGGCGCAGGCCTGGAGTTGCTCCTTCACCGGGCGAATCTCGCGGCGCTCTCTCTCGCGAATAATCTGAGCCGTCGCCTCCCACAGATCTTTCTCCGCGACGTAGAAGTCTTTCCGCGAACCGGGTTTCCGCGTCTTGCTGACGATATTCCACTCGACCAGCGACCGCAGATTCATGTTGGCATTCCCGCGACTGATGTCGAGGCGATCCATGATCGCGTCCGTGTGCTGGGGCGTGCCGCTGAGGTACAGAAGGGCGTAGATCTGCGCCATCGTCCGATTGATCCCCCAGTTCGAGGCCATGTCTCCCCAGAAACCGACGATCTGGTCAGTGGCATATTCCTGACGTGCGCTGCTATCGTCAGGAGGGGCCGGAGAATCCGCCGCGGGGCGGCGCTCCGCCGGCCGTGAGTTGTCTCGCGATGTGACGGTCGAGTCGGACATGGGGGACGTGATCCCGGCGGGCACTTAGCAGGACGCAACATAGCATTTGTACACGTATGCGTACTCCTGCGCCCCCGGATCTTGTTTCCCCCTGACGATCACGCCTGACCGTTTGCATCCGAGCGCCTGCTTCGTACTTTTGACGGTGATGAATCCGTCGGACGGCGATCTGCTGAACCCGGCACCGGGCCTTCCGTAGACGTCAGGCGGCGCCGCCGGCAAACCGGTCGTACGGAATGCGCAATCCCGTATCGGCATACGGCAGCGGATCCGGCCCGTCTTCGCCCTTTTTCCTGCACCCGTCGTGCACACATGATCACCCTTACCACCGATTTCGGCACCAGTGACGGCTACGTGGCCGCCATGAAAGGCGTCATGCTGTCGATTCACCCTGAGGCTCGGCTCGTGGATGTGACCCACGAGATTGAACCCCAGGATGTAATGGAGGCCGCCTTCGTTCTGCGCACGACAGTGCCCTACTTTCCCGCCGAAACCGTGCACCTGGTCGTCGTCGACCCTGGCGTCGGGACCGATCGGCGTGCCGTTGCGGTTCGGTCCGGAGACCACTGGTTCGTCGGGCCGGACAACGGGGTGTTTCCCCTCGTGCTGGACGATCAGGAGCCGGACGCGATCTACGAACTCGACGAGCCGGATGCGTGGCGGGCGGAAACCCCCAGCACCACGTTCCACGGACGCGACATTTTCGCTCCGGTCGCCGCGCACCTGAACGCCGGTCGCAGTCCGGAAACGATCGGCAGCCCCGCCGAAAATCTGCAGCCGCTTCGGTGGGCCATGCCCATCACCGACAGTCACAGCGTGCAGGGGTATGTCGCGCACGTCGACCGGTTCGGCAACTGCATCACAAACATTCGACGGAAAACCCTTCTTCGAACGGGCATCGACCCGGACGAGGAGAACCCAAACGAGGAGAAACCGAACGCCCATGCTGCACCTGACGTCGCTCTGTCGGACCTTCCTGCCCTGAAGGCGTACGTCGGGAACGCCGTCATCCGCGATCTGGACCGAACTTACGGCGCCGTCGCGGAGGGCGATCCGCTGCTTCTCTTCGGGAGCTCCGGCTTCCTGGAGGTGGCTGTCAATGCCGGAAGCGCGGCTGAGCTCCTCAACATTCGAAAGGGGGACTCGATCAAGGTTGTCTTTCAGAAAGAGGCGCCTGCAGGCTAACCCCGGATTTGCCTCTTCGGTCTCCCCCTCCCCCCCTCGTCCCGCATGTCTGACCGCTTGCCGCTGACGCAGCATATCGACACCCTGTACCCGATCGCCCGTGTGCTGGTGGGAGATGCCACGGCACCGCGGTTGATGCGAGAAACGTTCCGCCGGGCCGCCGCCACGCCGGTGGAAGATCGACCGGCCGACGTGGAGGCGTGGCTGGTCGAGTTGATTCTCGAAGTCCGTGCTGGCGAGGAAACGGACCTGGACGAAGACGGTGACCGCTCCGACAACGGCGATCCCCCGCTTGCCGAGACGCGCGGCTTTCGTCGCGAGGTCGCCCGGTCGGTGGCTGAACGCGCTCTCCCCGTTGCGCTGGCCGCCTGCAGCGAGCAGGAGCGGGCGCTGCTCACCCTCCAGGCGTCAGGAGCCCGCACGGACGACGTCCTGATGCCCATCGCGAAGACCATCGCCGAGGACATCGAAACCGCCGTCGACGAAGCCTACGGTGAGCTGCGCGCCGCCCTTCGCGACGTTCTCTCCGGCCCGGAGAGGATGCTGATCGACACCGCCCTCCCCGACGCCAGTCTCGAAGAGGTGCTGACGGCCTACGTTACGGATGCCTACCACCCGGCCCCTGCCCGGCTTCGCTCGGACGTGGCGGCCGTCGTCGACCGCGAGACAGCACGACGGCAGGGCGACGAGGCGGATGCGCCGGCTCAGCGCACGCCACAGGAAGATCGGCTGTCCATGCACCTTCTACGGACCGGCGTCGCGCTTCTCATTCTTCTCGTGATCGGAGGGGCCGCCTACGGTGTCGCCGTCTGGTTGACGCCACCGTCCGGGCCGGCACCGCAGCCGACCCCGACCTCGCTCGTCGAGTTTTCCGCCGACCGGATCGATGGCGTGGAGCCGCTTCTCCGGTCCAGTGACCCCGACTCCCTCTCCGCCGTCATCCAGAACCGCTTCGGTCGCACCGTCGAGATTCCCAAGGTTCAGAATGCGCGCGTTGTGAGCGTCGGCGCCCTGACCGTCGATACGACCACCATCCCCGCTCTTCTCTACGCCGACAGCAGCGATGCCGGGACGATCACGACCTTTGTCTACAGCTACGTGCTGATCGACCGAATCGCTAGCGTCGCTACGCTGGACGACGATCTCGCCCGCGGCCTCGACACTGCGGACAGCGTCCTGACGCGGCAGTCCGGTGAGGCGCAGCTTTCGTTATGGCGCCAGCGTGATGACATTTTCGTTGCCGTCTCCCCGGCTGACGGTTCGTCGCTGTCTGATCGGATCCGGCCGGCACAGTGAGTCTCGAAGCCTAGGCTACCCGGCTCGCGGGATCTCCACACGAAAGCGGGACCCTTCGCCCGGCGTCGACTCCATGAGGCGAATGGAGCCCTCGTGGTACTCTTCCACGACCCGCTGCGCCAGGCTCAGGCCGAGACCCCATCCCCGCTTTTTAGTGCTGAACCCGGGACGGAAAATGTTGCGCCACTCCCGTCGATCGATGCCGCACCCGGTGTCGCGAACGTCGATGTTGATGAACTCGCCGTCGTCGAACCCGGTGACTTCGATCCGGCCGTCTTCCTCGATCGCATCCAGGGCGTTCTTCAGGAGGTTCTCGATGACCCAGGCGAAGAGCTCTTCGTTCACGCGAGCCACTACCGGGTCCGGCATGTCCACGTCGATCGTCACCCGGCGGCCGCGTCGAGGTGCACGGCGGCGGACGTAGTCGGCCGTCTGCTCCACGATCGGGCCTAGGTCTCGCTCTTCCAGTTTCGGCATCGATCCAATATCGGAGAAACGAGCCGCGACTCGATTCAGGCGCTGAACGTCTTTGTCAATCTCCTCCACCGCGTCCATTCGCTGTTCCTCGTCCAGGTCCGGCATTCGCAGAATCTCGGTCCACCCCATCAGGCTGGAGATCGGCGTCCCGAGCTGATGGGCAGCCTCGCGAGCCATCCCCACCCACAGGTTGCTCTGCTCGCTCCGGCGGACGTAGGAGAAGCCGACATACCCGACGCCGATGAACAACCCGACGAAGAGAAGCTGGATGTAGGGAAACCAGCGAAGCTCGGTGACGAGGGGCGACTCGTCATAGTAGACGTACTGCGTAAGCTGCGCTCCGTTGGCCCCCTCCACACCACGTAGGTCGATCCGGATCGGGATCGGATCGTACGTCGCGTCCATCTCCCGGCGCATCCGTTTGAGCTTTCGAACGGCTTGAGCGGAGTCCTCCGCCGGCAAACCGGAAAGCGTCTCCGGCACGTCGACGTTCCGCCAGAACTTCGGCTCCTGCCGGAGGGAGTCCGTGATAATAGCGGGGATCGAGAAGGGGTTGGGTTCGAGGATTTCGTTCAGGATGAAGTCGAGCTCCCCCGTTGGAGGCATCGTTTCCGCCCATGCGACCGCATCGCGCAGCCTGGCTGCCTCATCGGGCGTCAGCGTCCCCGCTCCCGCCGTGGCTGCGGCTGGACCTGCACCGCCGTTCGTCCCGGCAGCGACCGCACGGAGATAGGCGTCGAGGTCCTTCAGTTCACGCTGGTACGGATTCGTCGTGCGCTGCTGGGCCTGGGCAACCTGGGCCTGCGCGTCGGCCCAGAGCTGGATGACCGACTGCTCACGGTCTCGAAGCCGGTCGACGAGGCGCTGCGTATAGGCGAGCGAGGCAAGAGCGATCACCCCGGCAAACACGATGAGGCCAAGCTTGAGTCGTACCGAGAGCCGATAGGCTTTCATAGAAGTACTGATCGGTCGGGCAGGTCTGAACACCGCGATACCGTGCACGCCGCGACGCCGAAGACGATCCGGACAAGCCCCGCACGAGGGGAATGGATTAGGGATTATGGATTAGGGATTATGGATTAGGGATTCGGGATTGCCGATTGCGTTGATGCGTTGGGGCGTTTCGGCGGGTAGCATGGCATCCCGTGGTGCGCTGGGCGTCCTGA
>JAAAOT010000218.1 GCA_009908725.1 Bacteroidota bacterium
CCGTCATCATGAGAATGCCGATCATCAAAAGGGCCACCCAACGTCGACGAGCGAACACGACGCGAAGGAGGGCGGAAATGCCGAGAAGCAAGCGCATGAATCTGGAAGTGCGGGGAAAAGGATCGGCCAGAGAGAGAAGAGAGAAGTCATTTCACCACGGTCATGCGCTCCGTCGTCGAGAAATCCTCTCCCTCGATCCGGAGGAAGTAGAGCCCGGAGGCAAGCCGGCGGGCATCGATCTGGATGTCTCGCGTCTCCTGCGCTGGAATCTCGGCGTCCATGATGGTTGACACGCGTCGCCCCAGAATGTCGTAGAGCTGGATCCGCACGCTCTGTTGTTCGCGGACGGTCACGTTCAGCGTGGCACGGTGGCGCACGGGGTTCGGGTACGGGGCCTGGACGGCGACGGGGCGGTCGAGGCGGATGTCCGTTTTCAGAGCCTGGCTGTAGGACACGGAGCCGCTGATATCGACCTGTCGTAGGCGGAAGGCGTGCGTCCCGTAGTCCAGTTCGCGGGTCTCGAACTGGTAGGCTCGTGTGCGTTCACTCTGATTCGCGCCGTCGACGAAGCCGAGCGACTGCCACGCGTCCGGGGAGGTCGTGCTGTCCGTCAACGTGAGGCGCTGGTGCTCCACGTGGAAGCCGTCGTTGCCGCTTTCGCTCGTCGTTGCCCAGTTCAGCGCGACGCGGCGGTCGTTGATTGAGGCGTCGAATCGGGCGTACTCCACCGGCAGGGCACCGTCGGTTTCAACCTGTAGCTGGAAGCGTGGCGGGGAGGGGGCATCGGTTTTCGAAGCGCCCCGTGTGCCGGCGGTCGGGGCGAGGATGAGATCGTCAGGTCGCGGCGGGGCGAACGGTATTCGCCCCGCATCGTTCGTGCGGCGCTGCACGCCTGATGACGTCCGTGCCGATCGCTGCTTCGCGGAGGTATCCAGTGGAAAAGTATAGGCTGACCCCTGTGTGAGACCGTGTTGCACGTCGTCGCGGGTGTCCGGCGTGCCTCTGGTGTCAATCAGCGTGAGGGACCAGGTGCCGGGAATCTCACTCCAGTCCGAAACCTGCACACGCGCCTGGCCCGTCAGGTCCCCTTCCGTTTGAAGGGCAAAGGGGATGGTCATCACGTCCTCGACATCGGCGGACCGGCTTTCCTGGGCTTTGATCGCCGGAGCCGCCGCGGTGTCGCGCAGAGCACCGACCGGCCCGATCAGCGCGTAGCGGCTCGTCAGGGGTGTGAGCTTCGAGGCGTCAAATGCATCCCAGCCCTCGGTTGCGTCCGGGTGAAAGTACAGCGACGCGGCTTCGTCTCGGGCGACCTGGTCGCCGGTATCGTTCGTAACGGTCAGTTGAAGAGGGACACGTACTGACCGGTCGGTCGCGGTGGATTTCGAGCCGACGATGCGGCGATCACCCGTGGTAATGCCGGCGGTATCGAACGTGAGCTCGCACTGCCCGCTGCCCGGAGGCGTAGAGCATGGAGGACCCCCTCCTCCCGGATTTGTACGCTCCACGAAGAAGCCCTGCCAGGCGGAGATCACGTCACTGCCGGACTGGAGCACCATATTGCCGGTACCATCTTGCGATGCGGTCCCATTGACCGTGGCGGTGACGTACGATCCAGCCTGGGCGTTGTCCTCGGCGGTCGTCGCGCCCCCATCCCAGATCTGGATGATCGCCTGGTATCGTGAGCCTCCACTGCCCAACCGGTTGCCATTTCCGTCGGCAAGGCTCGTCAGGTCGTACGGATCGTTAAACGGATTGGCGAGAAGGTGCAGGGACGCATCCCGGTTAAACTCCGGATCGCTCGCCGGCGTGCCGTCGCCAACGGTCACGTTGCTCGTCGGCACGGTGCCGGTTGCGACGTCGATGGTGATCGACGGGTTGAGCGGGTCGGCGTCCGGGATGCCGACGTCGTCGAAGAGGAAGAGGAGGTAGCCCCGCCCGTTCTGGAAGGCGGTCGACGCGGTATTGATCGGGCTCCAGCCGCCATCATCGGGCGAGCCGGCGATCGTGTCGTCCCACCGGTAGAACATCGATCCCTGGGCGACGGTGAACTCGATCACCGAGCCGTTGGTGTCGGATCCCGAAATCAGGTCGCCCGCTGTGGCGCCTTCCACCGGCGGACCGATGAGGCGCCATCCGGCGTCACCGCCCAGTTCGCCGACCGTCGCATCGCCCTCGTCGCCGCTATTTCCGACGATGGTGATGGCCGTGCCGGAGAGCGGGCTGTCGGCCCGATCCGTGGTGCCGAGGGTGTAGTAGCCGTCCCCCGCACTGGCCGAGGACACCCCGGAGAAGGTGATCTGATCGTCGTTCGTCGAGACGCCGCCGGTCGAAACGGTGGACCAGCTACCACTCTGTCCGCTCCGGTAGAGGAGTACATACCCCGACGGGTCCGGGTTGACGGATGCTGCAAGGCCGGCGTCGGATAGGTCGAACCGGAAAGAGGTTGTCAGCGCCGATCCGGCGTTGGTCGCGTCGACGTACCAGACGCGATCCATCCGTGCAGCAAGTCCCGCCGGCCCGCTGATATCCGCGGTGTTGACACTATTGGTCGGTGTCGCGTGGCCGGCGAGGAGATAGTCTCCGTCCTCAAATCCGGTGGTAAGGTCGAATCGGAGGCCGTCGGCCTGAGCAGCTGAGTGGAAGTCGCCCGCCGACGTACGCCCGATGCCAAACACGCCGCGATCGTAATCTCCGTTGCTGCCCGTGTCTCCTGCGTAGACGTCGACCGCCCCATTGGCTGTGTTCAGGTCGATGCCGTACTTGGCAGAGAGATAGTTCTGGACGATGGTCAGACGAGTCGTTCCCAGGGGCTCGCGGTACGCGATGACGTCCCCGATGGCGCCGTTCCACCCTGTGCTTCCGGTGGCGCCTTTCGTTCCGATGCCGATGTAGATGTCATTCGCCCCGGTCAGGGTGCCGGTCGCAGCGGCGTTGTCAAGGTCAGGGTCGGCATCCTCTACCCCGTCCATGTAGAATTGAAGGTCGGACCCGGTTGTCCATCTCACGCCGTAGACACGGTCGTTCATAACCTGGGTGGCTCGCCCTCCGATGGATGTCGAAGTTTCGAGTTGTTGCGCGCCCTGGCTGCCACTGGTCGTGATGCCGAGCTTCAGAATATCATCGCGGCCGCTATTGTTGCCGAAATCATCGTACCGGACGCCGAGTTCGTCGTCGTTGTTGTCGGGGGCTTCGGTGTCGAAGAACGCCTGGTCGTAGCCGGTCTGGTTGGAGCGGGTCACGGCAAACAGCGTAAAGGCATCTTCGCCCGTCAGAAAGTCGTCTGTTCCGTCGGTGTTGCTCAAGAATTGGCCGCTGCCGTCGAATTCGGGAACGGCGAGTCCGTTTACCGTGGTCGTGTTGAACGCCGGTCGATCCCCGGCGCTCGACTGCGCGACATCGCGCCCGTTGCCGCTCAGATCAGCCCAATTACTGACCCGGTTGCTTCCGTCTTCCGTGATGCCATCGGTGGGAGAGAGCCAGAGGGCGAGTGTGGATGCGTCGCCCACGCCGCCGGGACCGATCGCGCCGAAGGGCGGAGCGTCGTTATCTTCGATCGTGTAGGTGTGCCGGTTTGGAGCGTCCACGGTCGCGCCCGTCGCTCCCGTGAGATCGAGAATTGCGGTTTCTCCGAGCTCATCCTGCGCGTCGTCGTTCACGTTGAGGACGATCGACGCGCTGGTCTGGCCGGGAGAGAAGGTGAGGGGAGATGCCGTGCCTAGCGAAAAGTCGTCTCCCGGCCCGCGGTCAGCTGTGCTCGCCGCGTCATCCACTCCGAAGTCGACCTCGACGGTCTGACCGCTTGGGCTGGAGAGGTTTACCTCTACGCTTCCGTTCGTGCTTTCAAGCCCACTACTGCTTGCCTGCGCGAAGGCAACGGTCGGGGCGGTCTCGTCGTCGGTCAGCGTGAAGGTGAGCCGGGTATCGGTGGTGGCGAGGGCGCTGCTGACCGGATTCGCGAGGTCGATGACGACCGTTTCCGAGGCGGCATCGTCGACGTCGTCCTCGTTGATCTCTAGCTTGAGCTGGGCCGTCGTTGTGCCGGCGGTGTTATCGAACGTCACCCGCCCGCTCGTGGGCGACAGCCGCTGCTGGCGACCGTCGGCATCAAGGGGGCCGCTCGACTCATCGACGATCCGGACATCGACGGCCGGGTCGGAGAAGTCGAGCCCGACGCCCGCAGTGCTCGACCCGTCCACGACGAACTCTACACTGGAAAGGGGAGAGGAGACTGCCGCCTGCTCGCTGCTCGGCATTTCAATGGTGAAAGTCTCAATCCGGGTCGTTCCGCCGCTGCCTTCAGATTGCGCGGGAGGCGAAGGTGTGGAAAAGCTGAGCTTGCGTGGGTCGTCGTCGTCCAGAATCGAAACGCGCGCCGTGGCTCCGCTGGCTACCGCGGCTCCCGATGTCGTGCCGGGATCGATAAGCAGATCGAATTGCTCCGTCTGTTCGACGAGTCCATCATTGTCGAGGCTGATGGTGATCGGGGTTTGTGCTGTGCCGGGCGACAGCGAAACGGGGTTGGTGGAGACCGTCGATAGGTCGCTGCTTGTCGGTTCGTAGTTGCCATTCGTGTTGCCGGGTCCACTATCCTCGATGGTTCCCGAGGCATCGAGGTCGCGCGTAATCGTGAAGCCAACATCAACCGCTGTGCTGCCGTCAGTATACGGGTAATTGATTGTGACCGGAACGGACGTATTGGTGTTTTCGAAGTCCGAGAACGGGCCTGAGGCGAGGTCGACGACGCGTTGCACCGCACCGATGGTCACGTACTGCCCATCCGAAAGGGTGACGTCACCCGTGAGTGTGCCGGAACCGTCATCGGTCAGGTCATACACCACCGGATCGCCTGAAAAGTCCGCGGCGTCGTCGACGATCACGACGTAGTCGTAGCCGGACCGGTTGGATGGAAGGTCAGTGCTCGCTACGGCGGCCTCCACGGTGACAGGCGAACTTCCGCGAAGGTCAACGCGCCACCGACGCTCCATCCGCTCGGCATCGGCGTCTCCGTCATCGTCGGCATCTACGGCGAGCGGGCCACTGGATGCGAGAGTGAAGGTAGACGCGTCCGCTCCATCGTGACCGAACAGGACGAAGTCGCCCGATCCTAGGGTTGTGGGCGACTGCAGGCGCAGGGGGTCGGACTGTGCCGCGAGGTGCTGGCTGCCGTCCGTTGCCTGTCCGATCCCTGCAAAGTCCTCGAAAAAGGCGGCTCCGTAGGCATAGGGCTCGACCTCGGCGCCACTGTCGGTCGTGAGGCCGTACTTCTCGACCAGGTAGGCATTCACGATGCGCCGCTGGGCTTCATTCAGTGCGGAGCGGTAGACGATCACCTCCACGATGTCGCCGTCCCATCCGGTCGTTCCCAGAGAACCCTTCGTGCCCGTTCCCAGCAGGATCCGATCGGAGCCGACGAGCGTCCCGGTAGCCGGAGACCCGTCGAGGTCGGGGCCGCCGCTGGTGTTGCCGTTCGAACTTGTGCCGTTTGCTGCGTTGTCTTCCAGGGCGTTCAGAAAAAAGCGAATATCTGATCCGCTCGACCATTGGGTCGTGTACAGACGAGGCGCCGTGCTCTGCGTGGAGAGGGTGCCGATGACCTCGGAGGATTCCAGCACCTGGTCCGCATTGCCCCCGCTCACGTCAACGCCGAATTTGAAAATATCGTCGCGGTTGGAGTTGGCGCCGCCGTCGTCGTACCGGAAGCTCGGGTTGTCGTCCTGATTATCTGCGCCATCGTCGTCAGCGTCCAGAAAGGCAATATCTTGCGGACTACTCTCAGCCTGTACCACGGCGATCATCGTGAGGGCATCCGAGCCGGTGAGAAACGACCCGCCCGTGCGCTCAAGGAATTGTCCATTCGAAAAGGAGACGCCGTCCTCTCCATTGATCGCACCGGCGCTCAACGTCGGAGCTGAACCATTGTCGCTTACGGAATTCCCATTTCCGCTCTGATCCGTCCACTCTATGACGTCGCCGCCAGAGGTGACGAGGCCGGCGTCCCCACGCAGCCACAGGACGTTTTCAGGCTGCGACCCAGAACCTGCTGCATTGCCGACGCCGCCCGGACCGGTCTGGGCGAAAGCGGGTGCACCCATGAAGATGATGAGGAAGGGTAGCGCGTACAGTGGAGCAACCCACCGACTTCGAAGGGACATGAAGACAACGCGGAGCAGACGCATGGTTAAAGGCCAGACGACGACGGGGATGGGGGAGACGGAAAAGTCAAACGTTTCAAATTCTACGGTCCACATGCAGCCCGAACAGGACGTACGTCGCGGATTCGGCGCCCACTAAACTATCGCAGGCATGAGTAACGCAAGCGTGTATCGGAGCGCCCGCTGCCAGCGTTCGCTAAAATGCGTGGCGTCAATTGGCGTGGCCGGAGCAAGATGCGTGGAGCCAAACGCGGCGGAATCCTGCGAAGCTTTCCGGCATGCACGGAACCGATGCCTTCTCCGTTCGCAGGCGCTGGCAAAACGAAACTGAACCACTCCTACCATGCCATGCGGGGTAAAACCCTATACGAACACGTAGAAGTTCGGATTAGTAGAAAAAAAGGTCCACGGGACCCGTCAATTCACAGAGACATTAATAATCCGGCTATCTATAATTTATTTAAGATACATGAGGTCTTCCTGATATGAAGGCGCGTGGATACTTCTTCTGATGTGGGAGTGCTTGACCTGTCAAACCTGTATCAGAGGCTTATCGATGCCCGTCGGCGCTTCGCAAGCCCGGTCACAGTTGCCGGCGAAAGTTTTCGCTTTGCCCTTCAAATCGGAAAAATCGGCTCCATCGTCCTTCGAGTGCAGCCAGTCTATCACCTGACCGATTTCTAGTTCGGGTCGCGGTAAAACTGATCCGGCGCGGATGTCGATCGGTTCCCGGTCGTCAACCGTTCGGCGTTACAAACCACTCCCTTAACTCGTACTGACTAACTCGTACTGAATTCGTTCGGCTGACGACCGCCCGATATGCAAATGTTCTTCGACAACACCCATTAATTAATGACCGACTAATTAAACAATTAGGCCGCACAAGTAGAGTGATATATTTGCCGCGGGTGGTTTCGATTCGTCAATCACCATCCCATCCTTTGAGAGCAGCGGACGCACCGGACAATCTCTATCTCAAAATGCCTCGGCTCGCCATCGAACGGGCGTAAACATACAGACCGATCGTAATCAGCCAGAGAACGACCGAAAAGATCAGCGCCGCCGGCCCCCCATGATCCGTGTCCCGTCGGTCAGGAGCATCGTGTAGATGCTGGTACCGACGAGTCCGAGAATGGAGATTGCGAACGCCCATTGCGCCCAGGCCTTTTTTAGTAGCAGACCGGTGGATCCGATCACAGCGCCCCATACGCCGAGGGCCCAGGCGGCGTCTGCCCAGGCGGGGAAGCCGTAGAAGTACGTGAGTTGTTCGGCGGAGAAATTCGACATGTACGCCTGCACCTTCAGCTGCGTCATGAGGTAGTCGAGCGCGCCGAACGCATTCCACACAAGCGAAAGACCGCCGACGATCCAGAGGTGCTTCGGCGGGCGGGACGTGGCAGAAACGGGCTGGGAAGACATAGCCGCAAGAGATCGATGAGACGGACGCGGAACGTACCAAAGGTACGAAGTGCGAACATCGGCTGAAGGCGACGTACACGCATTTGCTCCGCTCCGAGGAGAAATCTGTGCCGGGCGTGGTCCCGACCCTCGTTTCTCAGGGAAACGGTGTCGCTACGCGTAGCCGTCCCGTGTTGACGGCGCGACCTAAAAGCAAGACCAGCCCTGGAAATCGCACCCTGACCGTACACGACGGTTCATCGCACCGGACCGGCCATCGAGGTCGGTCCCACCAGACGGCGCTCGAGACAGATTTCGCTCAAATCGCACTGCGGCAGGAGCGTGGAGGGGTGACTAACTTAGTTCGGTAATGGCTTCGATCGTGCGATCCACTTCCCCCTCGTTATTCAACACACCGGGAGCAAGTCGCGCGTACGATTCCCGGTACGGCGTCGTGCTGGCGATGATGTCCCGATTCCGGAGGTGCGCTACGACGTCCGATGGTGCGTGCTGGTCGACATCGAAGCAGATGATGCCCGCGGATAACGACTCTGACAACGGAGTGTAGAGTCGGACGTGCGGCATCGACGAGAGTGCCTCCTTCGCTCGAGTGTTCATTTCGTGGATGCGTCGCTGCACCCGGCCCTTTCGGATGTCCATGTGAAACTGAAAGGCCTCTCCGACGGCCCAACGGTGGTCGAAGGAGTGAAAACCACCGGGCGTGTGAACGGTCCCGGGTGTGATGTGCGGCGTGTCCGGCGGGAGCGCACCGATCCAGACGCCCACGCTCGGGCCGAACGTTGGGATGATGGGATTGAGCGCATCCCACGCGTCGGGGTGCCCCCAGATAAACCCGGTCCCGCGGGGGCCGAACATCCACTTGTGCGTGCCCGCCATGAAGAAGTCGCACCCCAGCTCGCCGACCATAACGTCTTCAATTCCGAGGCCGTGGACGCCGTCGACGCAGAACAGGACGCGGTCTTCCTTCTCCCGATTGGCGTTGATGTCGGCGAGTGCGTCGGCCATGTCCGACAGCGGTAGCTTTACGCCGGTGGACGAGTGCACCCACGTCACGGCGATAACGCGCGTCCGGTCGGTGATCGCCGAACGCATCCGGCTGACGACCATGTCGACGGAGGTTTCCGCCGGGTCGTCGTACAGCGCCACGGTGTTTACTTTCGCGCCCGATCGCTCCGCGCGGAGGTTGAGGGATTCGAGCGTCGACCAGTGGCCGTGAGGCGTCGTCAGGATCTCCTGACCGGGCTTCAGGTCGAGCCCGCCGTAGACGAGCCCGAGGCCCATCGTCGTGCTGTCGGTGAGCGCGATATGCGCGGGATCCGCGTCGAGATACGTGCCGATCGCCTCGCGCACGCCCGGTTCGGCCGTCTGAAAGTGGTCGTGCCAGTACGTCGCCGGATCTTCGTCGAACCCCTTGCGGTGACGCTCGATCGCCTTCGCCACCGGACGCGGATGACTGGCAAGCAGAAAGCTGGCCATGTGGATGCGCGACCGGGTCAGCGCAAACTGGTCGCGGACGTCGGACCAGCTCATCGGGTCGAAGGTGCGATGCCGCTCATGGTCGGACGTGCGGGGTTGCTCGTGCCGGACGGCCGGTGCCAGCGCGCCGAGAGCGGGAGCCGTACCCGCGAGGAGGCCGGTCCGGCGGAGGAAATCTCTACGACGCATGACGGTTCACCGGTTTAGAATAATCAAGATGTCCACGCCGCGTGATGTCAGTGCCTGGGTCCGGCGCGAGAGCACGTCGCCTCGTGCTCCGTGCAGGGAGCGCCGAGGCTGAGACGCTCGCAGATCCGGCCCTGGCCGTACCAGAACGTGCCCATACGCGGTGTCCGGGTCCCCGTATTTCTGACGTGATCCGGTGTAATCGCAGTTGGCTACCGGACGTAGGTCGTTCGCCGCGTCGTTAATCCCTGCCGGTACGGCGCAGGAGATTACCCCGCCATCGAGAGGACGCCCGGCACGGTCCGGGGACGAACAGAAACGAGACCTTCCCTGCACCGTACGACAGGTTGTCACAACAGGTGATAATAAATGGGGCCGAATCCGTATGGCAGCACTTCTCGACGTCATGCAGCAGGGCCAGACGCTGGCGATGCTTGGAGGGCTCGTCTTGCTTCTTGTCTGGGAGCACGCCCACCCGTTTTTCGACTTTTTCCGATCTGCCCCGGGGGAGCGGGGCCGCCATGCCGTTCGCAACCTGCTCCTCGGCGGCCTCAATGCCGGCATGATCTCGGTCGTATTTGTCAGCCTGTGGGGCGCGGCAGCGATCTGGGCGGAGCAGCAGGGCATCGGGCTCCTCCACGCGGTGGATGCGTGGGCAGGATGGCCGATCTGGGTACACGCAGCCGGTGCGGTGCTGCTTCTGGACGCGTGGACATACGTCTGGCACCGGATCAATCACCAGATCCCGTTTCTGTGGCGCTTCCATCGCGTCCACCACCACGATCCGCACATGGATGTGACGACGGCGAGCCGCTTTCACACGGGCGAAATCGTGCTGTCGTCTACGCTCCGGCTCGGCATCATTCTTCTCCTGGGCATCTACCTCTGGGAGCTCGTGCTGTACGAAACGCTGATGTTCGCCGTCGTGCAATTTCATCATGCGAACATCTCGCTTCCGGATCCGGTCGACCGGGCGCTGCGCGCCGTGATCGTGACGCCGAACATGCACAAAGTCCACCATTCGCGCTTTCAGCCGGAGACGGACTCGAACTTCAGCGCGCTTTTCTCCTTCTGGGATCGCCTTGGACGAACGTTTCGGCTGAACGATGACCCGTCCACCATCCGCTTCGGCCTGGACGGTTGGGACGCCGATAGGGATCAGAGCCTGGCGGGTATGCTTCGCGCGCCCCTCCGTCGCGTCGAGCCGTCCGGTGAGAACGAGCCGGACCCAAAAGAGCAGGGCTGACGACGAAACACGGTCCCGTGACTGCACCCGTCACTCTGCCCGCGAGGCCGCGAACGCGTCGAAGGACATGTGATGGTAGGCCTCGGTGTGAATGTACGTGAGGATCCGGACAAGCAAATCGGGCGAGACAAACCCCGACACCGTCATCACCCGCTTCCCCGACCCATCGAGAATCGCCACCGCGGGTATGCCGTCCGCGCCCAGTTCTTTCGCCAGTTGCCGCGAGGACAGGCGCCGTCCTCGGTAGCGGTGCATGGTGTCGCGGTCATCCCGGTTCAGGCGCGTCAGGACAAACGGCAGGTCCGTGCCGGTCACGACGGCCGGGTACGTCTCCCGCTTCATCTTGTAGCACCAGCCGCACCACGGCGCGTACACATCGACGAGGACCCATCGGTCGGTCGTGTCGGCAACGGAAAGAGCTTTCTCGAACGGGTGCCACTCGAGCTGCTGGGCGCTCACAGGTCCGGGGAAAATCCACAGCCAGGCCGTCACGCACAGTAAAACCAGCGAGGCGCATCGGGGCGTGCCCATGGGTGAGCGAGGAGTCGGTTTCCCGTTCATACCGGTGTGCCGGGGCCGTGAGGTTGCGCGCATGGGGCGGCTCCTACCGGAGGTTGACGCGGGCGCCGAGCGCCACGGTGCGCCCGACGATCGGACCCCAGGTGTAAATGGTGTCGAATTGCGGTCCGAACGGAGCGCGAGCGTCAACGAGCGGGCTTCCCTGCGTGTAGTCGAAGATGTTTTCGACGGAGAGAAAGACATCGATGCCCAGGCCCGAATCAATGTTCACGCTGCCGAACGCTTTTTCCAGCTTCAGGTCGTGCGTGGAATGAACGGGGGAGGTCCGGTTGCGCCCGAACGTCTGGACGTAGACATCCGGCATCCGCTTCGGCCCGACGAGGCTAGCAACGTAGTCGATGTCGAGCCCGATCGATCGAATCTGATAGGTAAGGCCGGCCGTCCCCGTGTAGTCCGGCGCATAGGCCACAGCCCGTCGGCTCCCTTCCTCACGGGTGTAGACGTCCGTCACCGTGACGCCGAGGGTGTACGTGATCGGAAGGGCTGTCAGGTTGTGGTCGATGCCGAGGGAAACCCCGCGGGTCACGGAGAATCCGTCCAGGTTTTCGTAGATGATCAGGCCCGGGTCCTGATCGTAGTCCGGAATGATTTTATTGGAGAACCGCGTGTAGAACCCGTCGATCGTCACCGTCATCGGATTGGTGTGAAGCGGAAAAATATGCTCCATGCTTCCGGTGAGGCTCCAGGACCGCTCGGGCTTCAGGTTCTCGGTAAAGACCACATCTCGCGAGCCGGTGAGGGCGGCGTGGTCTTCGGTAAACACGTTCACGATACGAAAGCCCGTTCCGGTGCCGGCGCGAAACGTCGTTCGATCCGACGGGCGGTGCCTGGCGGATAGCCGCGGAGCGGGAATGAGGCCATGGGCCGCATGATGATCGACGCGGAGGCCG